>CAZXDD010000586.1:0-5207 GCA_964639415.1 uncultured Armatimonadia bacterium | reverse complement strand
AAGCCTCTGTCCCTTTCCCTCTCATCGGGACCGTAGAGCTCCTCCAGAGGCTTCCAGTCCGGCAGGGCGGTGAAGAGCGGTGTCGTGAGTGGCTCCGGCGTCCCCTCCTCCTCCGTGGCGACGCCCTCCGCCGTCACGCGGCCCACGCGGCGCAGGCCGCCGAGGAGGCCAAATAGCAGGCCCGTGCTTGTGCGTTGGCCCGCCGGCACCGGGCGGTAGAGCCACTCAAAGGTGGGGGTGACGCGGCTTTGCGACCAGAAGTAGAACTGATCCAGCAGGTCGGGATCGCACCGTACGAAGAACCCCGAGCCCTGCGCGGTGTCCACGGAGGCCATCCACGGCCCGGTCAGCCCGGGGCAGTAGGTATCGGGAAAGGTCAGTTCCTGCAGTTCCCCCTCCTGATGCAGAAAGACGCGGTCCTCCTGCGTGAGCTCCTCGCCGCCCGGAGTGGCGAAGTTGCGCACCCAGAGTCGGAACGGCAACTGGGTGGGGTTCTCGATCTCATAGCCAACCCTGATGATCGGCGTGCCCTCGGTGAATTCGTAGGTCTTCACCAGCTTGACGCCGTCGGTATGGGTGACTTCGAACCGCAGGACCAGGGATTCCCCGGTCTGCCGCACGACGCTGCCCTGGTAGAGCGCATTGCCGAAGTGCGGGCGGTCCTCGAACAGCCCGCCCAGCCCACTGCCATCGGTCCGGACGATGTCGGCCCCCAGGGCCTTGTCCACCAGCGACATGACCCGGGCCCCTTTGGCGGCATCAATGGTGAGCCTGTAGTGCTCTGTCTCCACCGTCGCCTGCAGGATGCGGCCCACACCGTCCTTCTGCAGATCGGCGCTGAGGGCCCACACCGCCGGTGGTGGGCACAGGGCGGCGGCCAGGAGCAGCGCGCAGGACAGGGGCAGAGGCGGTCGCATGACCGTTGGCATTCCCTTCGGGGCCGCGATAGCGAGGGGCGGCCGGTTTCGATGGCCACGACAAGAACCCTTCGCGATGCCGACATCTGTTCCTCCCGTGGGCGGCCGGTGGGGGAACGACGTCGGTGGGCAGCGGCGTCACCGTGGGACGCGGGCCCTGCACCGCCGGGGCGTGGAACAGGCCGGAGCAGTGGGTGCCGCAGTCCCATCGGCCGGGCGTATCCCGGCTGCGTGGGAGATCACTCCCCCAGTTCCAGCGTCCCCCACAGGCTCGGGTCGGTGTCGCCGGGCAGCCCGTGAGGGGCCGACCACAGTTGCCTACCCGCCGGGATGTCGTGGGCCAGGTAGTTGAAGCCGAGGCGGACGCCCTCACGGGGCTCAAAGCCCGTGAGTATGGCGGCGGGCAAGAAGGCCTCGACCGTGTAGTAGTTGTCGCCGATGTGGGCCGCGATACGGATCTGCTCCGGCTCGCAGAGCGGAGCGTGCTCTCTGGCGCGGCGGATCCGCGCCTGCCAGGCGGTGGGCTCCTCCCGGGAGCCGCCGCCGCCTCTGGGCAGGAGGATGAAGTGGTGGCAGAAGCGGGAAGCGCGGTGGGCGCCCCGGGCGGCCCGGGTGTCGATCCACACCTGCAGACCATCGCCCGAGTGGGGGCGCCTGCGGTTCACCGCTACCGTGCCCTCGGGCTTGGGGCAGTATTCGGCCACGTACAGGCCGCTCTCATGCCACAGCGCCCAGACCTCGGCGAAGGCGGGGCGGCCGTCCAGCTCGGCCAGGGGCGGTAGCGGCTCATGGCCACGGGTTGGACGCAGGCTTCCATCCAGCTCCGGCTCTGACCGCAGATGCGGGCAAGTGGCCACGGCATGAAACAGCATTCGGGAAGGGAAATCAGGCATCCTGGTCCTCGGTCTGCTCCGTGCGTCGGGGGTGCCCCTTCCGGCCCTGATAGCGGCGCCAGGCGGCCATCAGGAAGTCCTTGAACCCCGCTGAGGTCACGTCTTTCTTGAAGTGGGCCTGGATCGTGATCCGGTCGTGGTGTTGCGCATGGGTCAGGATCCGGACCCGCGAGCCCTTGCCGTAGAACGGCAGGCCCTCGATCTCGTCCCACGGGGGGAGGGTCAAGGCCTCGGCGAGGTCCTCCTCGTCGAAGGCCCCCTTCTCGGTGTGGAAGATCAGCTCCAGATACCACTTGCGGTCCGTGCGAACCCGGGCGAACCAGTCCTCGCGCCCCTGGGCGCCGAACTCCACCCGGGTGCGGTTGCTCCAGTCGGGTTCGGCTGCTCCGGGCAACCGCGCGGCCTGCCGGGCGAACTCGATGAGCGTATCGTCGTGCCACGCCGGGCTCTCTCCCTGCTCGCTGACCCGGTCCTGGGTGTGCCACTTCTCCCCGTCGACCTCCCAGGGAGGCTTGGCCTGCCCGGCGTCCACGACCACCGCCGCCGGTCCGGTGCCGCGGCGGTCCTCGATGTGGCGCCTGCGCTCCTGGAAGGGCCCCCTGGCGAGGGCCTCCTTCAGGTACGGGGCCGTCACACTGTCGGGGCAGTCGATGATGCTCTGCAACGGCCCTTGAGCCATGAGCCGCCCGCCTCTCGTACCGCCCCCTGGGCCCAGGTCCAGCACATAGTCGGCGGTCTTCACCACATCCATGTTGTGCTCGATCACAACCACGGTGTTCCCGGCGTCCACGAGACGGTTGAGCACGTCCAGCAGCCTGCGGATGTCGGCCACGTGCAGGCCGGTGGTGGGTTCGTCCAGCAGGTACAGCGTCCTGCTCTTGCGGCCCTGCGATAGCTCCCGGGCGATCTTCATCCGCTGGGCCTCGCCCCCCGAGAGCGTCGGGGCCGACTGGCCCAACGGCAGGTAGCCCAGGCCCACATCGGACAGCAGCTTGAGCATCCGCCGGGCCCGGGGCAGGTCGCCGAACAGCTCCAGAGCCTGGTCCACGGTCATGCCCAGCACGTCGGCGATGCCCTTGCCCTTGAACTTGATGTCCAGCGTCTCCTTGTTGTAGCGCTGCCCGTGGCACTCATCGCACTCGACCCAGACGTCGGGCAGGAAGTGCATCTCCACACAGCGGTAACCCATCCCCTCGCACACCTCGCAGCGGCCACCGCGGGCATTGGTGGAGAACCGCCGCGCGGTATAGCCCCGTGCCTTGGCCTCGGGAAGCAGCGAGAACACGTGGCGGATCTGGTCGAAGACTCCGATATAGGTGGCCGGATTGGAGCGCGGTGAGAACCCGATGGGGGACTGGTCGATGTTCACGATCCGGTCCAGGGCCTCGTGGCCGTGGATGGCCCGGTGGTGCCCGGGCATGGTGTTGCGCCCGTGCAGCTTGTACGAGAGCTCCTGATACAGGATGTCGTTGATCAGCGAGCTCTTCCCCGATCCGGAGGGGCCGGTGGCGCAGACAAGCAGCCCCAGGGGGATGTGGGCATCGACGTCCCGGAGGTTGTTGTGGGAGGCGCCCTCAATGGTGAGCCACCTGCCGCGATCCGTCGGCGGCAGGGGGCGCGGATTGGTGGGGATGGCGAGGGCCAAATCGTTGCGCAGGACGGCGGCGGTCAGGGAGGTGGTGGACTTCTGCACGGAGCGCGGCGAGCCGCTGGCCACGACCCGGCCGCCGTCCGGCCCGGCACCGGGGCCGAAATCCACGATGTAGTCCGCACGATCGAAGGTCTGCGGGTCGTGCTCGACGACCACCACCGTATTGCCCAGATCGCGCAGGCTCTCCAGCGTCGCCAGCATGCGTTCGTTGTCTCGAGGGTGGATGCCCACAGTGGGCTCGTCCAGTACGTAGGTGACCCCGGTGAGGCCCGCCCCGAGTTGCCCGGCCAGCTTCACTCGCTGGGCCTCGCCCCCCGAGAGTGTCGGGGCGGAGCGGTGCAGCGTCAGATAGTCCAGCCCCACATCCACAAGGAACTTCAGGCGCGACTGGATCTCGGCGAGCACCTCCGCCGCCCGGGTGCGCTCGTTGTCACTCAGTTCGATGGAGGCGAAGAAGTCTCTGGCCTGATCCAGCGGGAGCCCGCAGGCCTCGACGATGCTCAGGTCCCGCAGCTTGACCGCCGCCGCCTGTGCGTTCACCCTTCCGCCTCCGCAGGTCGGGCAGGGCAGATCGCCCAGAGCCCGGGCGAACTGGCGCCGGAAGTGATGGCTCAGATTGGAGGCCTCCTCGATGCCCGGGGCCAGCCCGGCATAGTGCACCCGGAGCATAGGCCCCACCTGCAGTTCCTCCTCGGCGCCCTCGAAGACCAGGCGGCGCTGCTCGGGGGTGAGGGCCGAGAACGGCTGGGCGAGGTCGAAGCCGCCGTGAGCGGCCACGGCCTGAAGCACCTTGTACAGCATCCCCCCCTCGCGCACCCGCGGCCAGACTGAGACGGCGCCCTCCAGGATGGAGAGGCGGTCATCGGGCACCATCACCGCGGGGTCAAGCCCGCGCTGGGTGCCAAGGCCCTCGCAGGTGGGGCACCAGCCCTCGGGGTGGTTGAAGGAGAAGCTCCGCGGCGAGAGCTCCGAGAACGCCGCGCCACAGTCGGGACAGCCGAAGTCCCTGGAGAGCCTCAGCTCGCCGTTGCCGCCGCTGGCGGCGGCATCGACGATGAGCACCTCGCCGGACGATAGCTCGAAGGCCCGCTGGACGGCTTCGGCCAGGCGCGCCCGCCGCGAGGGCTCCGCAGTGGTGCGGTCCACCACCAGCTCGACGTGGTGACGGCGGCGACGGTCGATGTGCATCTGCAGCGGCAGTTCGTGCAGGACACCGTTCACCCGCACGCGGCGCCAGCCGTCTCTCAGCGCGCGGTCCAGAAGGTCGTCGTACTGCTCGCTACCGGTGGGAGACAGCGGCGCCAGCAGGAGCACCTGCGTGCCCTGGTGTGCCGCGATGATCTCATCGACCACGGAGTCCACCGTGCGCGAGCCCAGCCTGCCGCCACAATGGGGACAGTGGGGCACACCCAGGCGGGCGTACAGCACCCGCATGTAGTCGAAGATCTGCGTCTCCGTGCCCACGGTGGAGCGGGGCGTGCGCACCGTGTTGCGCTGCTCGATGGCGATGGCGGGCGACAGTCCCGCCACGCGGTCCACCTTGGGCTTGGGCATCTGGCTCACGAACTGCCGGGCGTAGGGTGACAGCGATTCCACGTAGCGCCGCTGGCCCTCGGCATAGACGGTGTCGATGGCAAGCGATGTCTTGCCCGAGCCGCTGACACCGGAGAGCACCGTGAACTGCCTTCTCGGCAGCTTGACAGATCGGAAGAGCACACGTCTGAACTCCAGTCACGAGATTCCATC
>CAZXDD010000585.1:288-5215 GCA_964639415.1 uncultured Armatimonadia bacterium | reverse complement strand
CATCCTGCAGAACCCCCATGTCCGTCTGGTACTCCTGCCCGGCCCGGACGAGGCCAGCACACCGGGCGCCGGGCCGGTGCTCTGCTATGCGCGCGTCGAGGGCACCTGGCGCCGAGTGGCCGCGATCCCTCCGCTTCTACCCTTCGCGCGGCTCTCCGGTGATGTCCACGGCTACACCCTCGAGGTGAGCACGCCGCCCGGCGAGGGCAAGGCGACCGTCTGGATCACCGCCGCATCCGACGGCGCCGAGGCCCCACGGCACTCCGAGGCGCTCTCGTACTCTCTGGGCGACGAGGCCCGCAGCGTCGATATCCGCCAGAGCGTCAGCAGTGCCGTGGACGGCCGATTGGAGAAGCTCTCCGGCCCCAGGGTCCTGGTGGGAGACGGGGCTACCGGGCGCAGCAAGAGGATGGCACTGTTCCCGGGCCTGGAGTACCTGGAGGGCGATGAGGAGAGCTCCAGCACGCTGGATGCCGCTCCCCCCGTCAACAATCGCCTCGTGCCGGACCCCTACAAGGTCACCATCCCGCTGATGGCGGTGGAGACCGATGACGCTTTGGTGGCGCTGTTGTGGGACCA
This sequence comes from uncultured Armatimonadia bacterium, assembly GCA_964639415.1. Lineage (GTDB taxonomy): Bacteria > Armatimonadota > Zipacnadia > Zipacnadales > JABUFB01 > CAYRFY01. The sequence goes on along the minus strand of CAZXDD010000585.1, from coordinate 4,636 downwards.
GGGGCAGAAGTGGGACGGGCGCCATATGACCTGCGCGGCGGCCTTCGCCTCCCCCAACTTCGTGGACGCCCAGGCCAACCACCTGATGCAACTGTTCCTCCCGGCGGGCGTGGACTTCACCGAGGAGAACAGCCTCGAGCCCCGACAGCCGGCGCCTCTGCAGGCCGGGCAGATCGTCACCCTCCGTCAGCACCTGCTCATCGAGCCCGGCGCGAAGGTGCTGGATGCCGTGGACCGCTGGTTCGAGCTGTACGGCGGTGTGCCTCGGCCTCAGGCGGAGCCGCGGGGTTTCGGAGCGGAACTGGCCCTCAGCCGCCACGGGTTCCTCAAGACCGTGTGGGACGAGGAGCGAAGCAAGTCTCGGCACTGCGTGGGCTGGGCCCCGGCCAATGCCCCGGGCTTCGCCAACCTGCTGCTCTTCGACGGCTGGATCTCGGGGAGCAGTGAGGCACTGGATCGGGCCGAGCTCATCGCGGCTCAGACGCTGGACCAGGAGGGGCCCGAGGGGCTGCTGAGCACCGCCTGCTGCCACATCATGCACGGGCAGCTTCCGTTCCACTGGGGCAAGCTGCAGGAGGCCTACGGCCCCATGCGGCAGCAGGCCCTGGGCTCCCGAGGCGGACAGGGCGGCGACGGCGCCTGGCGCTTCCACCCCAGCCCCGACAGGGAGATACTGGGCGCCACCGGCAGCTCGGAGCTGGGCGTCTGCGGCCGTCCGGCCTGGGTACTCCTGCGCCACGCCCGCATGACCGGCGACAAGGCCGCCCTCGAGGCCGGCCTGAGGGCGCTGCGCTTCATCGAGGACAGCTTCGTGGTTCCCAGAGGCGCCCAGGGCTGGGAGTGCCCCCTGCACACGCCGGACATCCTGGCCTCCGCCTACGGTGTTGCGGCGTATCTGGAGGCCTATCGCGCCACCGGCGAGGAGCGGCACCTGGAGCAGGCCCGGTACTGGGCCCGCACCGGCCTGCCCTTTGTCTACATGTGGGACGATCCCGCCAAGATCGGCATGCGCTACGCCACCATTCCCGTGTTCGGCACGACCTTCTTCACCCATTCCTGGTTCGGTGTGCCGGTCCAGTGGTGCGGGCTGGTGTATGCCTACCACCTGCAGCATCTGGCCCGCTACGACAAGAGCTTCCCGTGGGACAGGGTGGCGGCGGGGATCACGGTGAGCGGCATGCACCAGCAGTTCGGTGACGAGCGCCTCGAGCTCAAGGGTACCTACCCCGACGGCTGGTACGACAGGTTCACCCAGCGCAATGGCCCCTTCATCAACCCCGAGGACATCATTCTCAACCGCTTGATGATGGAGGGCTACGACCCGGGGCCGGAGACCGCGATCCTCATGGTCGGACAGGAGGCCTTCCACTTCACCACCGGCGCGTGGCTCCAGGCCTCCGGGGCCGTCGGCGCCGAAGGCCGCTATCGCCTCTCGTACTTCCCCGGCCAATCGAGCCTGGGGTTCGTGGCAGAGGTTGCCGCACCGGAGGCCGTCACGGTGGACGGCCGCGCACTGCCGGCGGTGGAGAGCCTGGATGGCGCGGACAGCGGCTATCTCTACGACCCGGCGCAGGCCGCGCTGTTCGTCAAGGTCCGGCACGGTGAAGAGCCTTGCGAGCTGCGGATCTCCGGGCTCCGGCGCGGCACTCCGCCTCGCCCCGAGGCCCGGTCCGAGTGGGACTTTGCCGACGGTGCGCAGGGCTGGAGCAGCGCCAACAACTGCACGGTGAAGGCCGAGGGCGGCAGTCTCAAGGTGACGGTGACCGGAGAGGACCCGTACTTCTCGGGTGCTGAGACAAGCTTCTCGGCGGCGGAGCATCCGACGGTGGTGGTGAGGGTTCGGGCAACGGCCGGGCAGGCTCTGGGCCTGTTCTGGGCCACGGATACCCGTCCGGGGTTCGAGGAGGCCCAGCACGTCACGGCCCCGCTGCGGGCGCATGGGGAGTGGCACAACGTGGTCTTCGAGCTCTCGCAGCACCCCTTGTGGAAGGGCGAGGTCACCCGCCTGAGGCTGGACATCGAGCCGGCGAACGTGGGGGAGGGGACGGTGGTGGAGATCGACAGCATCCAGGCGAGGTGAGGCGGGCCATTGCCCTGAGCGCAGGCGCCCTGCCCGCACGCCGCTATCCGTCCGCCGTTGCCGTCGCTGGGTGCGCTGGCGTTCCGCACGCTTGATGCCGGCCGTCGTCTTGCCGCGCGGGAGCTAACGGCCAACGGCAGCGCTTCCCTGCCGCTTCCCTGCCGCTTCCCTGCCGCTTCCCTGCCGCTCCCCTGTCGCTTCCCTGTCGCTTCCCTGCCGCTCCCCTGCCCCTCACCAATACTGTGCCGTCCACTTCTCCGCGTTCGCCAGCAACTCGTCGGCCTCCTCGAAGCTCCCGACCTCGCCCAGCAAGAGGAAGGTCAGCTCCGGGCGAAACTCGCGGATCGCCGTCTCGAGCTGGGACGGGGCGCAGGGCAGGTAGATCATCTTGCCCTTCTCCTGCGCCCGCTTGAAAATCCGCATCCAGTGCTCGAAGCCCCCGGGCTGTCCCGCTCCCGGGACCCACTGGAGCATCCTCAGGTGGTAGAGGTCCAGCACGCGGTCGAGATGCTTGATGGCACCGGGGCCGTCGAGGTGGTAGATCGCGCGGCCCGCCGTCTGCGACATCTGCTCCAGCTCCGGGACGATGAACTCCTCGAACATCGGTGGCGAGAGCATGCAGGAGACGTCCGACTGCATCGTGATCAGCGAATCGGGGCACCAGACCGGATAGTGGTGGTGGATGCCCTCGAACTGTGCGTGGATGATGCTGCACAGCTCCTCGTGCATGCGCAGGAGGTTGGCCGTCATGTGGCCCAGGGCCTCGAGGACCAGCTCCGGCGCGTCGACGAGGTCCATCAGGAAGGCATTGGGCTCCCGGAGCACCGACAAGAGGTCATTGGGCGGGAGCATGGGCGGCAGGCCCACAAAGAACCGTCCCGCGGCGGCGTCCACCAGATACTCCACGGCGTCCCGCAGCTTGCGCCAGCCCGCATCGTCCCAGTCGTGCTCCCAGTCCGGCGTGTCGTCCCAACTCTGGATGGACTTGTGGATCCACACCGTGTCCCAGTCGGCGGTGATCCTGCCGCCATAGACCGGGAGCCAGCCGGCCATCATCCCGGCGGTGCATGTGGGCAGCGCCTCGGCCACGTGCCAGCGATTGCCCAGGCTCGCCTCGGCGTAGCGCAGCAGGAAGTCCTTGTCGAAGAACTTCTGCGCCGCAGTCCTGGGGCGCGGCAACTCCGCGCGCTCCGCCTCGGGCTTGCTCACAGTGAGGTGGATCGGCGGGCGCCTGAGTGGCTCGCCGGCCCAGAAGGCCCGCAGGTGTGCCTCGGCCGCCGGCCAATCGACATGGTAGCTCAGGTTCAAGGTATGGATACTCCTCGGGCGGTCCGTCCGCCCTCGTAGGCCGAGCTCCCAGCCCGCCAATAATGTCGGTGGGGCGGGCTTTCCAGCCCGCCGCCGTTGTCGGTCGCGGGAGGTCTCCGGTCGGTGACCGGACTGTCCGCCCCCACGGCATCCTATGCGCTTTGCACCATCTCGCGCCACAGCGCCGCATACAGCCCGATCACCCGCACCGGGTCGCTGCTGCCGTCGCACTCCAGGGACATGAAGCCCCCGTAGCCGTCCCTCTTGAGCATCCCAAACAGCGCCTTGTAAGGGTAGTCGGTCTCCAGATCGTGCATGTGCACGTGCCGGACATAGTCCTTCACCGGCTCGTAGAAGGCGCTGATCGGGCCGAACTTCATCTCTCGCGGGTCGCAGTTGTGCACGATCCCCACCCGCGGGTGATCGGCGATCTGTACCGCATCCAGTGCGTGCTTCCAGTAGTAGAAATCGCCGTGCATCTCCAGGCACACGTCCACGCCCCGGGTCTCCCCATGCTCGGCGATCTCCCGCAACGCCTTGCCCACATTGGCCACGACGACATCCCTGTCCGAGCCGGGCGGGAACGCATTCCCAAACACGCGGATGCGGGGCGCGCCGCAGTCGGCGGCCAGGTCACAGTACGCCCTGGCCCGGTCGATTTGCGCCTGCCTGCCGGCCGGCGTGGGGTCGTCGAACTTGCAGCCCGTCGCCAGGCAGGCAAAGGGAATCGCGCGATCCTCGAACCGCTGCTTGATCTCCGCGCGCCGGGCCTCGTTCAGCTCCAGCTCCACGCCGTGCCTGTGCCCGGCCTCGGCCCGCAGCTCCAGACCGTCGATGCGCGAGCCGGTGACGACGCAGAACAGCTCCTCCAGCGTCATGTCCTTGCCCAGTAGGTAGGTGAGCAGGCTTAGCTTCATGGTGAGACCCTCCGGTGGCCGAGAACTTGCGACCGACGAGACT
>CAZXDD010000585.1:0-278 GCA_964639415.1 uncultured Armatimonadia bacterium | reverse complement strand
GGCGAGACCTCCTCCAGGGCAACAGGATGGACAGGATGGCGGCGACGGAGGACGACAACGGCAGGGCAAACAGGATGGACAGGATAACGGCGGATGGACAGGATGACGGCGACGGAGGACGACAACAGCAGGGCGAACAGGATAGACAGGATCACGGCGGATGGACAGGATGACGGCAGCAGCGGAGGGCACGGTAGGTCGGTGGGGTAGGGGCCGCGTTGCACGATTCCAGTAGCGGCGAGATCCCTCTTGACACAGGCCGTCAACTGTCTTACTGT
>CAZXDD010000584.1:0-5222 GCA_964639415.1 uncultured Armatimonadia bacterium | reverse complement strand
CTGAACTCCAGGGGATCGTCGGCCGCGTAGTCGATGGCGAGTGTGGTTCCGTCCAGATCCTCGACGTGGGTGATGCGTCCCTCGGCGTCGGTCCCGACGAGGATCTTCTCGGCCGCGTAAAGAGTGAGGTGGGTCTGCGAGTAACCGCTGGGGGCGAAGCGCACCAGGACTCCGTCGGGGTGGTACGACCAGCGGGCCTCCGGGATCGGGCGACTGCCCTCCGGGGGCTCGGGGTCGCCGCCGAGCACGGCCACTCTCTCCAGCTCGTGGAAGGGCAGGTCCACGGCCTCGGTGAGCATGCTGCGCAGGGTGGCCTCGGCGTTGAGGATCTGGCGCAGGGCGGGGGGCGCCTGGGCCATGACATCGCCCCGAAACTCCACGGGGATCTTGGCCAGGGCCCCGCCGTCCAGCCTGCTGATCTGCTCGGGAGTGAGAAGCTGCCGCGCCACCTGGCTCAGCTCCGGACTGAGGTCGGAGATCTTCGCCCGGGCGATGAGGGCCCAGATCAGGGACTGGACCTGACGTTGCGGGATGTCGGGGAATACCACCGACTGCTTCAGGACGGTGCGCACCACACCGGAGAGCGGGCCGGCCAACGGCGCGTAGCCATAGCCGTCACCCCCGCCGGGGCCGTGAGTCCCGGCGTGGAGACAGTAGCTCTGCACATCGATGGCCCAGGCGCCCGGTATGATGGGGAAGTTGTTGTCCGCGGCCCTGGGCATGATCTGCAAGGAGCCCACCGTCTGCGGGTTGAAGTCGTCGAGGAAGGCGATGTCGGTGTGCACGTCATCGAGACTGGTGGTGAGGGCCGGACCTTCCTGGAAGATGCGGTCGAGCCCCGGAATGTTGATGGGGATCTTCGGCACCTCGGGGACACCCGGCACGCCGGGCACACCGGGTACTTTGATCTCCGGGAGCTTGAACTGGGCCGAGGCCGCCAATGGCAGCACCAGAGCGAGGATGACAAGAAGCCTGCGTATCATGGTCGGTTCCCTCCACGTGCAGAGTATGTACCGCCTTCGTCGGCCGGGGCTGCTGTCACCCGGTCCACCCGCCGCTGCGGCTGTTACGGGGGCCTCCCGCGCCCCGTCCCGCAGGTCCGTGTTTCCGCGTCCCGTTCCTGTGCGGCGACGGATCCGCCCTACAGCACGACGCCTTCCGGTGGCCAGTGGGAGCGATACGCCTGTGTCCCGAACCGCCGGAAGTCCTCGGTCAGCAGGAACATGCCGCCGGTTCGCAGCCTGCCGCCTGTGGCGAGGTGGTCCAGGAGTGCCCGGCGCAGGCCGGTGTCGCGTGGCGCCGTGGCGAGGTCAATATCCTCCCTGCCAAAGGTGAAGTAGAGCCCGGACCGCGGACCCGAGGGCCACGGGAACAGGTAGAGCTCTCGCTGGTACAGGACCATGTTGGACTGTGGTGAGTAGATGTGCTCCAGCTCGGGGTTGAGTATCCACGAGCCGCAGCCGAAGCCCTTGAACGGCCGGTCCGGCAGGTAGCGGGAGAAGAACCCCAGCGCCTGCTGCATGGACTGGGCGCACCGGTCCAGAGTCATGTTCCCCCCGGCGGGGATGTGCATGTCCAGCAGGGGATCGCCCGCCCGCAGAACGCAGTCCCACCGGTCCGCGTCGAGGCGCACCACCCGGTTGATACATACCCCGTGCGGCGCCACCGGACACCCGGAGACGCCGCCTTCGTCCTCCGTCAGTTGCGAGACCCACCCGCCCTCCACGGGCCTGGTGACCTCGGCATCGATGTACCCCTGCGGGGTGAACACCTGGCCCTCCTCGGCCAGAGCCAACACCTCACCCGTCCCGCGGTGCCGGTAGGCCCGCACTCTCCCGCCGAAGGGGCGGACCATGTACTCCATCCGCCCCACGCCGAACAGCACACCGGACGTGTGGTACCGCACCCAGTAGATGGTACGGTAGGCCGAGCCCCAGCGGCCATCATGGACGCTGCGGTAGAAGTTCACCGGTGAGCTGAAGTGCTCACACGTATTGCGGGTGATCTCCTCCGGTATCCCCAGCCCGCGATGTACCTCCCGCACAATGGGCACCGTGGAGAGCGTCAGGAGCAGGTAGTAGGTGCCGGCCAGGTCTCCCAGTTGGGCCTCCATGTCCGGCCAGCGGTTCATCTGCCCGCCGTCGTAGTCTACATGGCGGTGCAGTAGCTCGTGCATGTGCCAGGCCAGGTGGGTGAAGGCGGCATCGGCGCGGATGCGTCGGGCCGTCTGCTGTAGCGCCTCGTCCGCCTCCGGGTCCAGCCCGATGTACTCGCGGACGGCCCGGAACCTGTCGGGCTGCAGATGCGGCGGGCCGCCGGCGGGGAAACTCGCCTCGGACTGCTCCCAGTACGGCGCCAGCACCTCGGAGAACTGCTCCAGGCCGAGGTCCGACAGGACGCGGGACAGGTCAAGCGCCATCGGATGGGTCACCTGCCTTCGGAGGTCGGTAGGGCTCTTGCGGCGTGCGGAGGCCTGTGGCGCCCGCAGGACCGGCGGGGCACGCCGCCGCCGCGCACACGGCCGGGATGCCGGCAGCAGGGCCCGAGGTACGCGACGGGCGCGGGCCTCTCCTACGCGTTTCGAGCTATGGCAACGAGGCACGTAGGCGGCCCAGTTGACTTAGCCGACAGGCTCCTCATGGCCCCGTCCTTCGCGGTTCACCGAACTGCACGGTCATCTCGGCGGCCTGCGGCCGGGCCGTCACCGGCTCGGCACTCACGTCGTCCAGCCACACGGTCTGCGGCTCGCCCAGTACCCAGAGGCGCAGAGCCGGCCGCCCGTCGGGCGGGAACCGCCCCACGTGCCGGATGGTCTCATAGCGGTGCCACTGCCCGTCGGCGATGAGCTCGGTCGCCGCCTGCGGGAAGTCGTAGTCACCACTGATGTAGAAGTTGGAGCGGATGCTCGCTCCGGGGGTCTCGGTCCGGGCCCAGAAGGTCACGCGATAGTCGGTATCCGCGGTGACGCCCATGGAGCCATTGGCCGCCAGGACGGGCCCCTGGCCCTCCGTCCACTGCAGACGGATACAGCCCTCCCCGGTGTGGGCTCCGGTGGTCTGCAGGGCGCCCTCCGGCAAGCTCCAGTGGGCGGCCCCCTCCTCGAAGGAGCCGTTGAGGACAGAGCCGGCCCGGCCCACCTCCGGGGCCACCGGGGGCTTGGGGCCGTGGGCGAGAGTGTCGAAGTATAGCACGAAGGCCAACTCCTGAGCACCCTCTTTGGCAGAGCCCGACGGCAGGGCGACGAACACCTCCTCGGTCTCGGCCGAGTAGGTGGCCGGCAGAAGGCGAGCGTTCGGTCCCTCGCCCGCCACCGCACGAGGGGAGGCCGGGTCCAGCTCGCCTCGCCCACCCAGCAGGGCGGGGAAATCGGGCTTCAGGGCGACCGTGCGGCCCGGGGCGCCCGCGGGCACCGAGACCGTCACCGGCAGCGAGTAATGCCAGTGGGCATTCCACCAGTCCGCCGGGACCTCGGCCGCGGGCAACTCGCCCTCCCAGGCGAAGCTCTCCGGCCGGATGACGGTGGGAGGGTCCTGCAGCCTGCTCTCCAGATACCGGCGGGCGAAGACCTGATAGCCCTCGTGCAGGAGCACCCAGGCCGAGGCCGACGCCTGCGCCGTCTCCCGCGCGATGTACTCGATCTGCGAGTAGATCACGGGCCCTGGCTCCGGCCGGTCCTGTGGCCAGAACCCCTGCCGGAACATGGTCTTGTCGCCCTCGGCACTGCCCAGCAGTGAGATGCTCTCCCCGTAGGCCGGGGGCTTCATCATCGTGGCATAGGGCGGAGTGTACGGCGCCTGGCGCCAGCCCCCGGTGGGCTGGTCCTCGGCCATCTCCGCCGCCAGACCCGTGAAGTTGGGGAAGATCTTCTCCAGGCCATTCCGGGCCAGGCGCGCATCAAGCGCCACGACCTCCTGCGCCGCCATGGGAAGCTTCACATCGGAGGTGACATGGAAGGCGTTCTGGTAGGCCGACACCACGTACCGCTGCCGACATTCGGCGCCCTCCACGGTTGCGGTCACCTCCACCTCCGCGCTGACGGGGCCCTGCCTTAGCACCTTCACCTCGGCCCTGCCCTCGGCATCGCGCTGCCAGGTCTTGCTCTCCTGCTTGACGAAGTCCACCGTGTTGATCGCCGGCTTGTGCGGGTCGAACTGCCCCCAGGTGCCGAAGCCGATGCCGAAGGAGCCGGCCCCGTAGTCCAGGCCCGTCCTGTGGGAGAGCAGGCTCGTCACCGTTCCGCCGCGGGTGCCGTCCCAGCCCAGGGCGAGGACTGAGTTGCCCACCGTCACCGCACCGCCGTCGGTCTCCACCCGCAGGTCCGTGGGCGACTCGGCGGCCTCTCCCCGGCACAGGGTGTAGACCGTCAGGCTGCGCGGAGGCAGCATGGCGATCCACCGCAGCTCTCCGTCCCAGACCTGCGAGGGCACCACATTGCCGCCCGCCTCGCGTACGTACACCGGCACCCGATCCCTGAGCTCCTCGTCCAGCGCCACGGCGACCAGGCAGTTCTCCAGGAACTCCCGGTGCGGATTGGCCACCACCAGGGGGGCGAGGGCATCGGCGGGTCTTGGATAGGTGGACGGGCAGGTGGCCACATCACAGAGAGCCTCGGCCTGGCCTGCGACACCGTGGGCCGCATAGCTCAGCTCCACCGGCAGCGGATGCAGTCCGGGCTCCGGGCCGGGCTGGGCCGGTGCGGGAAGGGTTACCTCGACGGCCCGGCCGTCGGCAACGTCCTGCGCACCGCTGCGCCCACCCAGGGCGCTGAGAGAGACGCCGCCGGCGGTGGCGGTCCTGGCCCAGGGGAAGGATGGGTTCCGTATCCGCGCTTCCTTGGCCCCTGCGGGCAGCACCCGGGGCTCTATCCGCAGTCGCGGGAGACGCTCCACGGTGACCGTCCGCCAGAAGTACGAGTGCCGCCCGCCCACCTCCACATCCAGCACGACCGTCTTGTCGCCCCAGTCCAGATCGTGCCTGGCGACGAGGGTCAGCGGAACGGTGGTTCGGCCCTCCTTCGCCACGGTGAAGGTCACCTTGTCCGAGGTGAGGCTGGGCAAGTGCGGGACGACGGAGACGGTCCCGGTCACCTCGCCCGCGCGGGGCCCGCGCAGGCGGTTCTCGATGTCCAATTGCACCGTGCGTGATTCCCCCGGCACCACCGACGGCAGGGGCGTGCTCACCCGCACCGGAGATCGGAAGAGCACACGTCTGAACTCCAGTCA
>CAZXDD010000583.1:1209-5271 GCA_964639415.1 uncultured Armatimonadia bacterium | reverse complement strand
TCTCCCTTACGCCCGCAAACACCGCGGGCGACGGGAGGAGGGGGGTGAACGGCGAACGGCCGTGGCGCGTGGCGCGCAACGGCATTGACGGCGGGGACGCCAACGGCGAACGACCACCTCACCCCCCTGCCCCGCCTCTCGGCGTCTCTTCGAGCCGCTTGTACTCCGCCAAACGACCGGCGGAGACGGGATGAGGGGGGTGAACGGCGGACGGCGACGGCAACGACCACCTCACCCCCCTGCCCCCCTCTCCCTTACGCCCGCAAACACCGCGGGCGACGGGAGGAGGGGGGTGAACGGCGGACGGCCAACGGCTGGGCCGGGTGTGCGGGCGACGCTGCGCGTCGCATCGGCTGCACACTCGGCCCTCCATGCGGCCAACGCCCGACGACACCTCACGCCGTGCTCCCCTGTTCTCTGTGCGCCCCGTGTCTCTGTGTCTCTGTGGTCAGCCTCTCCATACGGCCAACGCCCGACGACACCTCACGCCGTGCTCCTCCGTTCTCTGTGCTCTCAGTGTCTCTGTGTCTCTGTGGTCAGCCCCTCCATACGGCCAACGCCCGACGACACCTCACGCCGTGCTCCTCCGTTCTCCGTGCTCTCTGTGTCTCTGTGGTCAGCCGTTCTCCGTGGAACTCCGCGCTCTCCGTGGTGTGACGTTGCCGCTACCGCCTCGCGGGCAGTTGGCAGAAGTCCACCATCCCCTGCAGGTCCTCGTAGCGCCGGTACAGGCCATCGACATCCAGCTTCTGCAGGCCCGACAGTGAGAAGTCCTGGACGCAGGCGGAGGCCAGTACGGTCCCGCAGGCCAGGGCCTGGCGCATGGCCTCGTCATCGGTGCGGTCCAGCCAGGCGAGGAAGCCGATGAAGCCACCGGCGAAGCTGTCCCCCGCGCCGGTGGGGTCTTTCACATCCGGCAGTGGGTAGCAGGGCAGGGAGAACTGGCCCTCGCGGGACACCAAAGTGGCGCCGTACTCGCCCTTCTTAACCACCACGTACTTCGGTCCCAGGTCCAGCACCTTCTGGGCGGCGGTGGCGAGGTTGGGTGTTCCGGTGAGCTGCCGCACCTCGGCGTCGTTGAGCAGGGCCATGTCTACCCGGCTCAGCACCTTGAGCAGATCGTCTCGGGCCCCCTGGATCCAGAAGTTCATGGTGTCACACATGGTGAACCTGGGGCTCTCGATCTGGTCCAGGACGGAGAGCTGAAGCTGGGGCTGGATATTTGCCAGGAACACATACGGCGTGCGGCGGTAGCTCGCGGGGAGGCGGGGGTCGAAGTCGCCGAAGACGCCCAGTTGCGTGTCCAGTGTCTGCGCCGAGCCCATGTCGTACTCGTACTTGCCGGCCCAGTGGAAGGACTTGCCGCCGGGGATGGTCTTGACGCCCTCGAGGTCAACGCCTCTTGCCTCCAGCGTCGCCAGGGCCTCGGCCGGGAAGTCGTCACCGATGACGCCGACGAGCCGCACCGGGGCCAGGAGGCCGGCGGCGAAGGAGGAATAGGTGCCCGCGCCACCGATGGCGCGGTCAAGCTTGCCGAAGGGTGTCTCCACGCTATCCAGCGCGATGGAGCCCACGATCAGGACGGGAGTGCTCATGAAACCACCTCAGTTGATTTGACGGAGAGTGCCGCCGGAAACCGGAGGCCGGAGCAGCGAGGTCAAAGTGGAGACACGGTGCCGCGCCTCGTGCGCTACCGCCCCTCGCGCTCTCCGTTTGTCTCTTGGTGCCTCTGGGGGGGACGCAGTAGCTCCCTGAAGGTCAGCAGCACGATTCTGGGCAGGGCCGCCAGGCGCGGGATGCGCTGGGGTTCCCTGGCCGCGCGATAGAGCCACTCCAGACCGGTGCGTTGCATCCACACGGGAGCGCGCTTCTTGCGGCCGGAGATCACATCGAAGCTGCCGCCGATGCCCACGCACACCGGGACCCCCAGCTCCTGCAGGTGACTGCGGATCCACTTCTCCTGCCTGGGGATACCCAGAGCCACGAAGAGCACCGCCGGTCTGGTGCGTCGGATCTCCTCGATGATGCCCGGCTCATCGTGCTCCTGGAAGTATCCGTCTCGGCAGCCGGCGATCTGCAGCCCCGGTGCCGCCTGCGTGAGCTTCTCGGCGGCCTCCTCGGCGACCCCCGGGGCGGCACCCAGCAGGTAGACGGATCGGCCCAGCTTCGCCGCCACCCCGCACAGCCCTGTCACCATGTCGCAGCCGGCGCAGCGCGCCTCCAGGGGGACGTTGAGGAGTCGTGCCGCCAGGACCACACCGGCCCCGTCGGGGGTGACGAGGTCGGCCTGGTTCACGATCTGGCGGAACTCCGGGTCATCCTGGGCGCGCATGAAGCCCGAGGCGTCGGTGGTGACGATCATGTGCGGCCGGTTCTCCCGGATGAACCTCTCCGCCTCCGCCAGCGCCCGGGGCATCGTCACCGCATCGAGCCTCACTCCCAGAAGCTGCACCGTGTGGGTCCCGCCGGTGACATCGAGAGCCCCCGGACGCCTCATCATCCGCAGCAGCACGTAAAACAGCGCCAGCCCGGCCAATACGGCCACCACGATCAGCAGCAGCTTGACGACGAAGGTCACCGTGATGAGCAGGACCAGCAAGATGGCCAGCGCGCACAGGTAGACGGTGCCCGCCAGGATCAGGCGCAGCACCTGTCTCGGAGTGTAGCCCTGCTGCCGCAGGATGTCGTGGAGGTGCTGCCGCCGGGTGGTCTGGGCGATGGCGCGCACCCCGGAGCGCAGGTCGGAGGCATAGGTGCAGACCGCCGCAAACAGCGGTGCACCCACGACGATCAGGGGAACGGCGGAGACGAGGAATGCGGTGTTCTTCAGAGCGCCCGTAATGCTGGCGATCCCGACGAAGAAGCCGATCACATAGCCGCCGGAGGTGGCGTTGCCGCCACTCAGGCGCGGGGCCGCCGGCACCTGCGGCATGCACACGCCGGCCAGCAGGGCCGCGAACAGCGCCCCACCCGGGCTGGTCAAGTCCGGTTTGAGGGAGCAGATGATGTAGAAGGTGACACCCGCCGCCGCCCCAACTCCCGCGGGCACCCCGGGGATCGTGGCGGCCCGTCCGAAGAGCGCCGACATCACAAGCAGCCACAGGGTCGTGATCACCGGGGCCGCCAGACCCAGAGAGACCTGCAGCTCGGAGAACGGCAGCTTGTACGTCTCGATGCTCACGCCACGCTGGGCCACCGCGACGCCGGCGATGAGGATCGCCGCGGTGCGCAGGTACCCCGGCAGTCCGCGGGCGTCAACCGCGGCCCCCACCAGCATCACCGCCGCCCCCCAGGGCACCACGGCCTGCAGCATCTTGACCGTCTCGGGATCCTGGCGCAGAGCGCCGGCAATGGCCAGGGCGATCCAGGCGGCAACAACCGTGACGACTCCGGTGAAATCGAAGTCGCGCGCGGTGTCACCATCCGCTCGCCGGACTCTGCGGCCCACGGCGGAAAGGGGCAAGACGAGCAGGGCGCCGGCCAGAAGCGCCCCGAGGAACACGAGGAAGTGAGAGTTGAGCATCGGTACGGTCAAGGATACGCATACAGGACCGACACGTCAACAGGGCGGGCGCTGTAGGGCACCGTGCGTTGGGCTCGGATGCCGCCCGCAGCATCCACGAGCTCTTCGACCGTCAGCCCTGCCGAGCGTATGAGCGACCTGAGCGTTCCCCGGGCGACCTCCCTGTGGTCGGGCACAGACAGAGACGCCAGGTGACGGGGCTTGGTGACGATGATGTGGCTCCCGCGCTGCCGCGCCACGTGCCAACCGAGACTCTCCGGTGCCCCAACTACCTGTCTCGCACTGAGCACAGGCAGCGGCGGCACTACACGCTCACCTCCACCTGCTGCGTCGCGATCGTCAGTGGCAGGCCCTGTTCGGCCCTCACCCGGAGACACAGCGCGATGGCCTCACGCACGTCCTGCACGGCCTCCTCTTTTGGTGGTGCCCTGACTCGCGCATCCCGGTATGGCCGGGCACTCCACCACCCAGACACCGTCCTCATCACGGTCGATGGTGACTACGAAACGCATGGTAGCGGTCTCTCCCTGCTGCCTGCA
>CAZXDD010000583.1:0-1109 GCA_964639415.1 uncultured Armatimonadia bacterium | reverse complement strand
AGGGTTTCCATTCTGTGACAGTATTCCCCGGGGCTTCCTGCCGCACACGGAACGGCGCCGCCCGCCGCCGTCGCCCGGCCCCCCCATCCCCTGATTCCTATCACCTATCCCCCGCGGTCTTCCGGTACTCCACCACCCGGCGACAGCCCTCCTCGAAGGCGACCGTGGGCTCCCAGCCCAGGACGTCTTTGGCCTTCTGCGGACTGAGGGCCGTGCGGCGGATCTCCCCCTTGCGCTCGGGAGCGAAGACCGGGGGCTTACTGTATCCGGCGGCCGCGGCCACCGCGTCGAACACCTGGCGATCGGTGGTCTCGATACCGGTGCTGATGTTGAAGACCTCGTTGTCGCCGCCGGTGAGTGCCAGCACGTTGGCCTCCACGACATCGTCGACAAACACGTAGTCTCGGGTCTTGTCGCCCTTGCCGAAGATCTTGGGCTCTTCGCCGCGGAGCATGAGCATGGCGAAGATGGCGGTAACTCCGGCCTCCCCGCCGGGATTCTGGCGCGGTCCGTAGACGTTGGCATAGCGCAGCACGGTGTAGCTCAGGCCGTCATTGTGGCGGTAGAGCCACAGATAGTGCTCCACGGTGTGCTTGGAGACTCCGTACTGGGAGACGGCACGGATGGCGGTCTCCTCGGTGGCGGGGATCGCCTCGGGGTTGCCGTAGCAGGCGCCGCCGCTGGAGGCGTAGATCATCTTGCGCAGGCCGTGGCGGATGCCGGTCTCGATGAGGTAGATGCTGCCCACGATGTTGACGATCGCGTCAAATCCGGGCTCGCGCACCCCACGCTGGATGTCCATCTGCGCGGCATGGTGGTTGACCACCTCGGGCTTCTCGCGGGCGAAGACCTGCTCCAGCGCTTCGGGATCGGTGATATCGACCTCGTAGAACGTGGCGTCGGGGTTGAGGTTCGCGGCGGAGCCGGTGGAGAGATCGTCCACAATGGCGACCTCGTGCCCGAGGGCCAGGTAGCGATCCACGATATTGGAGCCGATGAACCCGGCCCCGCCCGTGACAAGTACTTTCATCTCGGTGCCTCCAGATCGGTGTTGTCATTGCTCTATGGAGTTGGCGGCCGGCAACAGGCCGCCTGTGGCGACCGCGGGC
>CAZXDD010000582.1:0-5278 GCA_964639415.1 uncultured Armatimonadia bacterium | reverse complement strand
CCGCGCCGGCCCCGCCCGCCCGGCGACGGCGCCGCCGCCCCCGGCGGCGCTGCCCGCCTCCCAGCCCGGCTCCACCTGACGGTACGTGACATTGTCGTCACTGATCCACACCTGCATGGTCTCGGTGGTCGTCCGAGTGTTTCTCTGCAGCGGCGGCGTGGTCATCACCATGGCGTTGAAGCCGCGCTCGATGCAGAAGTCCAGGTCCTCCTCCTCCGGGATGGCATCGGAACCATAGATGTTATTGGGGTTCATCCGGTAGCGCAGGCAGAAGTCGTACCAGCGGCGCTTAACCTCCTGCGGCACCTCCTCCAGCCTGTAGAAGGCCTTGATCGAGGCCAGGCGCAGGGACAGCAGGCTGGGGAGGCTCGTGAGCCCCAGGTCGAAGTCCAGCACACGGGCGGTCAGGTGCAAAGTCAGCGGTGCCATGCCCTCGGCGGTGACGGTCAGTGTGGCTCTGTGCTCGCCGGGGGGCGTGCCCCTGGGGGCATACACGCGCCCCCAGATGGGCTGGGTCCCGTTGGCGTCCACCTGCACCGGCCCCGGCGGCATCAGCGGGTCGGGCCACCAGCCCACGTACTGCGTGAAGTTGTCTGGAGCGGGCTTGGTCTCCACATAGCCCACAGGCTGGAAGCTCATCTGCGGGTGCGGGCCCTCGCCCTCCCACTGCACGCTCACATCGGCGTCCGAGACGGGCCGGTCCAGAGCCGCCACGATAACCTGGAAGGGCTCGTACTCCTCGCGCGCCAGGCTCAGGCGGTGCTCGGTGCGCAGGGGCTCGGGGAAGGGCCTGTCGCGGCGGTACTTGGCCATGCCGTGGGTGATGGAGGTGGCGAAGGCCGCGTCTTGGCCGAAGACGTCGCGGGTCTCTGCGGCCAGAGTCTCCGGCCGCTGGGCGTAGCCGGCCTCCTGGGCCGCCTCGCGGGCGGCAATACAGGGCTCAAACTCCGGCCGGCCGTAGAAGACCCCCTCCCACAGATCGGGCCTCTCAATCTTCTCGAAGCTCTTGCCCCGGTTATAGACGCGGCTGATCCAGGCCATGACCTCGAGGATGTAGCGGGTCTGGGGAAGATCGGCGTAGGCGTCCACGAGGCCCTCGGTCTCGCGGTTCAGCCGCTCGCGGGCCAGGTCGATGGCCGTCTGACAGGCCGCGACCTGCTGCACCACTTCCGTCGGCGGCCGCCGCATCCAGCCCAGGAACTGCCGGGCCTCGATCAGCTCGCGCTCGCCGCGTTCCAGGACCATCAGGCCGCAGCCGGCCTCGAATAGCGGCACACGCCGGACACGCACCAGGTCTGCCCCGTCCCGTCCCACCACCAGCAGACGCGCCGGGCCGGTCCAGGCCACGGGCTGCCCTGTCACTGCGTGGCCGAAGTAGGCCAGCCGGTCCTCCGCCGCGGCCTCACCGCTGCCGGATGTGAGAAGACGCCATCCGTCTTGCCCGCGGGAAAGCAGCAGGTACTCCTCCGGCCCGTTCCAGAAGCCGAAAGCCTGTAGCCCTTCGGGCTCCCTCTGCGGGCTCACGAGGACGGCCTCCCCGGGGGCCCACGGCAGGGTCCAGAGTTGCTCGTTGATGGTGGCGAGCAGCGGGTTGTCCAGGGCGATCTCCCGGCTCTGCCTGGCCGGGCCGGTCAGGCCCGCCGGGAGCGGTCCGGTCACCTCCTCCCACTCCCAGGCGGCCTCCTGGGCCGCGGCCGGGAGCAGTGCGACAAGTGAACCGAGGATGCCGGTCAAGATAGCGTGCGACATGATAGGGGCTCCTGTCGGGGCGGCGCGACGGAACGTCGTTGCTCCGCGTTGCTCTGCGTCCTTCTCCGTACGTCTATGTTCGTCGTTCGGCCTCCGTCGCCCTCTGTGCCGCCTCCCGGGAGGCAGGGGAGAGCCGGGCACGGGGCGAAGGTTCGTCTACTACTCGGGTGCAACTCGGAGGTGCTTGATGCTGTGTTGGCCGGCCGTGCTTCTGGCCTTGACCGCCGCCGTCGCTCCGGCCCAGCCCGTGCCAAAGAGCCCCTACCTGCGCCCCGGGACCCCGGAGGTGGGCGGCATCCATGACCTGTGCCTGATCTACCACGGGATGCAGACCCGCGTGCCGTGGACCGCCGAGAATCTTTTGCCCTATGTGGCCTACGTGGACGAGCAGGGCCGGCCGCGGGATCGGCTCTTTGACTCGTTTCTGTTCATCGAGTTCTCCACCGACGCCGGTGCCTGGCTGCACCACTACCGCGAGGAGGGCCCGCACGCGAGCGCCGAGGACTGGGCCTGGCTGGCGGACGCCTGGTTCCGCGAGGAAACCGGCCTCATCGGCCTGGAGCGGGCAGTCGCCCGGGTTGGCGAGGCGCTGGGCGACCCGGGCCACAGGGTCAGTGTGGTCATCTCCCTGCCCGTCCCCGCCAGTCAGGAAAGGGCCTTCGGGCCCCTGCCGGGTCGGGAGCGGGCGCTGGATTTCGCCTCGGAGATCGACCGGCAGGCGGCGCTCACCTGGTACATCGACCGCGTTGTGCAGGAGTGGGAGTCGCGCCGGCATGAGCACCTAGATCTGGCCGGCTTCTACTGGCTGGCCGAGACCATCCCCACAGCCGACGAGGCGCTCGTGATGTGGACCGCGGATCGCCTCCGCGGCCTGGGCCTGAGGCTCTACTGGATCCCCTACTTCGGGGGCCAGGGGGTGTCGCGGTGGCGCGAGCTGGGCATCGATGCGTGCATGCTGCAGCCCAACCACTTCTTCATGGAGGACCCCAACCCGCAGAGGCTGCTTGCGGCGGCCAAGATCGCCCGGCGCGCCGGCTGCGGCATCGAGATCGAGTTCGACGCTCGCGCTGCGACCTCGGAGGACTTCCGCACCCGCTTCTATGCCTACCTTGACGCCGGCGTCAAGTACGGCTGGATGAACGACGCCCTGCTTTGCTACTACGAGGGCGGCGGCGCGGTGAAGGCCTTCGCGGAGACGCCGGGTACCGGCAGGGAGCTTTATGACGCGCTCTATCGCTTCGTGAAAGGAGCCTACGAGCCCTCGGGGCGGGTGGACCTGGAGACTCTGACGCTGGTGGAGCATGACAACACAGGAAACCTCGCCCTGGCCGCCGCCGGCGCCGTCATCCACGGCGGCATCCGCCTGCCCGAGCACCCCGACCTGGCGCCGGAGAAGATCATCGACGGGGACGTCGACAACTACGGCGGAATGGACGGCTTCGGTTACATCAACGTGGGCGACAGCTTCACCATCGAGCTGCCGCAGGCCGCCACCGTGGCCAGGACGCAGACGATGCTGTGGGACCTGGATGGGCGCGAGTTCGGCTACAGGATCGACACCTCGGTCGACGGCGAGACCTGGGAGCCGGCGGTGGACAAGAGCGAAGGCGACTGGACGGGCCGGCAGGTGGACCGGTTCGCCCCGCGGGAGGCCAGGTACGTGAGGTTCACCGGGCTGTACAACTCGGTGAATGCGTTGGTCCAGGTGGTGGAGTTCGAGGTGTATGGGGACTGACGAGTCACGAGTCGCGAGTCAACGGCAACGGCGGGAGACGTTCCGCCGCTGTGGGTCGAGCGTCGCCGCTCGATGGACGCTCAGAATGACATACTGACGGCAGAACCGACTTCTCGGCCGGACTTCTGGACCTGGCGTGCGGCACATAGCCGCAACGTGACCTTGACACTTCGGGGGGGGATGATGATGGTGGCGACGAGACCGGACCCGCACTACCACCGCTCCAGCGGCGTGGCGAGAAGGGCGAGTGGTCACGGCATGCCCTTGCGGAATGAGGCGACGCCATGCCGGGTAAGTACTCGGGACCGTCCCACTGGGGTCCGTCCCAGGCGTCTGGCTGCGTGGGTGCTCATGTCGCTAACCGGCTCACTGCTCATCGGCTGCGGCTCCAGGGGCGGTGATGGCCCGGCTCCAACCACCACTGTGCGGTTGACCGTGGCGAGGTCATCGATCACTGCCGGGGAGAGCGTCACGCTGACTTGGACCTCCACCAACGCCACTTCGGTCGTCTCGTCCAACTTCGGCGCCACCGCCGTCAGCGGCACCAAGAGCGTTTCTCCCGCGGCGACGACGACGTACTCGATCACCGTGCGGGGCTCGTCGGGTGACAAGACGGCGACAGTGACGGTCACCGTCGACGGGTTGCCGGCGGCACCAACCCTCGCGCTCACCGCAACGCCCGACGAGGTCACGCAGGGCGAGAGCACCACACTCGCCTGGACCTCCACCAACGCCACTTCGGTCGTCGCCTCGACATTCGGCGCCACCGTCGTTGGCGGTACGAAGACCGTCTCGCCCCCAAGCACAACAACCTACACGCTGACCGTCCTGGGCCCGGGCGGCCGGGCAAGCGATAGCGTGACGGTGATTGTGACCGGCATGGCGGGCAGCCTGGACGCTCCCGGAGTCGCGGCGGGCGAGGAGCGCCTGGGGCTCGACGGCGGCACCTATGTGTGGGTGCCCGCCGGTGAGTTCATGATGGGTTCGGAAGAGACCGGCCGGCATGACCAGGAGAAGCCTCAGCACCGTGTGCAGCTCACCCGGGGCTTCTGGCTGAGCCGGTGCGAGACCACGAACGCTCAGTACCGGCGCTTCTGCAAGGCGACGGGTCGGGAGTTCCCGTGGGACAGCGACCAGGGGCACGACCACCCGGTGACCTGGGTGAGTTGGCACGATGCGCAGGCGTACTGCGCGCAATACGGGCTGCGCCTGCCTACGGAGGCGGAGTGGGAATACTCAGCCCGGGGTGCGGAGGGTCGACAGTACCCGTGGGGCAACGAGTGGGACGAGACCAAGTGCTGCTACTGGGGCAATCGGGGTCCGAAGGGGTTCACGTACCCCGTGGGGAGTTTCCCTTCCGGGGCAAGCTGGTGTGGGGCCCTGGACCTTGCGGGGAATGTGTGGGAGTGGTGCGAGGACAGGTATGCTGCGGACTACTACTCCTACTCGCCTGGTTCCGACCCTCAGGGGCCGCAAGAGGGAATGTACCGCGTCATCCGCAGCGGTAGCTGGGGCAACTCCTCCGACTACTGTCGCACCGCGTACCGCTACCGGGACCATCCGGACCTCCAGGAGTTCTTGTTCGGGTTTCGCCCGGCGGCCTCGCCCCGGTAGCTCAGGCCGTCTGGGCCCTGGGGGGCATCGTTGCATTCCGGCCGCGTCGTGGCCGGGACCGCCTTCGGGGGCCGTCCGCCTCCGAGGATGACCCCGGCGAGAGGCCCGGGTGCCCGCGCGTCGGGCGTGGCAGCCTGGCGTCCGGTGTCGGGCCATCCATCCGTTGGCTGCAGGTGTCTC
>CAZXDD010000581.1:0-5278 GCA_964639415.1 uncultured Armatimonadia bacterium | reverse complement strand
CGCGATCTACACCCTATCCTACACTCTTTCTCTACACGACGCTCTTCCGATCTTCTTTTGCCAGTTCCGGCCGGCCGGCGACGGCCACGGCCGCCTGCAGCCCGGCGAGCCTTACATGCAAGACGGTGCGCTCAGTCATCAGACTCACACTCCTGTTCGTCGAACGTGTGTTCGCTTAGAATAGCGCAACGCGGGCTCCCTGTCAAGGGGTATTGGGCGGTCAAGTGCGTGTCGCGGCCGGACCCGGAACGGATGCAGGAAGGCCCCCTTTGGTGCGGTCACGAAACGGTCTGTAGAAGGTGGGCTCGATGCCGACCGCACATGCCCCGGAGGAAAGCGGTGACGACCATGGTCCGATTGGCCGGTGTTCTGGCGGTGCTCTTGTCGCTCATCTGCCTGCAGGTCTGCGCGCAGGATCAGGTGGTGCTGTGGGACTTTGAGGAGGGCATCGAGGGCTGGTGGGGCAATCCGTGGAGTGGCGGGAAGGCCGAGGTCTCCGCGGCGGAGGGGAAGTTCGGCCGGGGGTTGCGGGGCTCGTGGGAGGACATCCCGCAGCAGGGCAATGTGGTGAGCCCGTTTCTACCCGACGACGCGCCGTGGAGAGACCGACAGTGGTGGATCATCTCCTTCTGGCTCAAGGGCGACGGCTCCCAGGCCAACGCCACCCTCTCGGTGATGTGCCGCGGGGAGGGCGACAAGGAGTTGGGCTACAGCCGCGCGGTGCCCCTGGACGGTACCGGATGGCGCCGGTTCTCCCTGGACATGCGTACCTTCTGGAACCGCGAGAGACGGCCTTTCACCGGCAAGGGCCTGCGTCGCCTGATCTTCGCCTCCTCCGGGACACACGAGATGTGCATCGACCAGATCGCCCTGGAAGCGGCGGCCAGGCCGGTCCCACTGGAGCGTCTGGAGCGTGTGGGCGAGGTGGACCTGCAGCCCGAGCTGGAGGACCTCGGCGGCAGGTACCTGCTGCGCCTGGATCCCTCACAGTTCGTGGTGCCGCCGACATTCACCGCGAGGGTCACCTGGCCGGACGGGGCGCGCTCGGAGCAGAGCCAGTACACCGCGGCTCCGGCCACCGGCGAGGTACGTCTGCCGCTGTCTTCGCCCTCGGCGACTCCGGGCGAGGTCACCGTCGAGCTCGAGCTCTCCGACGGCGACTTGAGCCTGTGCCGCGAGCGTTACCGGTTCGTCGCCGTCTACCCGCAACCACCCCTGGAACCCGTCCTCGGGTTGCTCCCCACGCCCAAGAATGTGTCGCTGCATCCCGAGGAGGCTCCCCTCGTCCTGCCCGGAGCAGTGGTGCTACGGATCTGGGGCCCGGATGAGTCGGTGCGAGGCGTGCAGGAGCATCTGGCCACTCGTCTCGAGGACCGCTGCGGCGTGCAGGTCGAGCTTGGGCCACCCGTTGAGGGTTCCGTATTCGAGCTGGCGGTCTCGGCGTCCGGGCGCGAGGCGCCCCGGATCGCCAGAGAGCTCCCTTCGCCCGACCTCGGACCGGAGGCCTATGCGCTGAGGGTCACCACGGACGGGGCCCGCATCGTCGCCACCGCGCGGCAGGGCCTGCGCTACGGCGCCCTCACCCTGCTGCAATTGGCCGTCGAGGCCGCAGGCAGGCCCGAGGGAATCCCGGCTCTGAGCATCCTCGACTGGCCCTCCTTGCCCATCCGCGGGCTCAGCATTCCCCTCCCCACCGACCGCTGGGGTCATCCCAACGATGCCCCGGTGGATCCGGACTTCTGGGAGGACTTCCTGCTCCGCACCTGCCTGGAGCACAAGCTCAACACGGTGGTGATCCTGGTCAGGCAGGGCATGAAGTACGCCCGCCATCCGGAGATCGACGGCCCCGCCGCCTGGGAGCAGGATACCGTGCGCCGCGTGGTGCAGACTCTCAAGGCCCACGACATCAACCCCATCCCGCTCCTGGATTCGCTGGGCCACGCCAATTGGCTGGTCATCCCGGTCAAGCAGCTTCGGGAGGACGGCGATACCCAGACACTGTGCACCCGCCACCCCGACAGTGCCAAGTTCCTCCTGGACTGCTATGACGAGGTCATCGACGTCTTCTCGCCCACCCACTTCCACATGGGCCTGGACGAGATCCGCTGGCAGACCTTAGGCAAGCCCGAGGCGGAGCGATGCCCGCTGTGCGCGGGCCTGGACAAGCGCGAGGTCTTCGTGCAGCAGGTGGGCATGCTCCATGAGTACCTGACCCAGAAGGGGATCGTCCCCATGATGTGGGGCGACATGGTGCTGACCTCCCACAACGGCGGCCCGCCCTTCCATCTGGACGACACCCTGAAGCAGTTGCCCCGGGACATCGTGATGACCAACTGGTCCGTCACGCTGGATCAGCTCTCCAATCGCCTCTTCGCCTCGCTGGGCTTTCCGGTGATCCAGTCCAACTCCCTGGGGGTCTCGCCGGCCCAGGCGCCGTGGGTGCAGGGCAACTTCTTCGGCTGCTGGGCGAAGCATCCCTGGATCACCGAGGGCGCCCCGGGCGTGGATGCCGCCTACTCCTATCTGAGCCTCCTCACCGCCGCCGAGTATTCCTGGAACCTGTACCCGCAGCTCGAGCCCCCCGGTGTGCCGCTGAGCGACGCCTTCTTCGCCCCGCGTCTGCAGGCCCTGACACGGCCGGGTCTTCGCAGGCCCCCGGGTACGCAGACGCCGTTGGCGGGTCCGGGGCTCTCCGAGAAAGGCTGCGACGCCGGGCGGCCGGTCTTCACCCCCTGGCAAGAACCGCTGCGCCCCACACCCGACGCACCGGTCACCCTCGACCTCGGCCGCAGGGCAGACGCCATCTACCTGCTCCTCGCCGCCGAAGTGCCCGCCGAGGAGAAGGAGGCCTTCCGCAAGCGCTTCCAGGAGAAGGATACCTGGAACGGCGTGCCCGTCGCGCGGGTCACGCTCCACTTCGCCGACGGCTCGGAGGCGACCCGCGAGATCAGCTACGGCGTGGACGTGCGCGACGCGGTGGGCACAAAGCTCCCCTACGTCTACAATGCCATCGGCTACTGGACGGCCCCCGACGGCCGGACCTGGTACGCCCTGCAGTGGCCCAACCCTCATCCCGCGCAGCCGGTGGCCGCCATCACGCTGCACAGCACGGGTACCGAGGCCCAACCGCTGATCGTGGCTGCAGCAGTCGACGAGTCGACGAGTCACGAGCCGCGGGTCGAGGGTCGAGGGTCTCGAAGGCGGGTAACGACGACGGCGGACGTCGCCTCACCCCCCGGCCCCCTTCCCTTACTCCGCGATACGGCCGCGGAGACGGGAGGAGGGGGGGAACGGCGGACGGCCGCGGCGTGGTGACCGCTCGTTGCCCGCTGCGGAGGCTCGGCGGCGGCTCTCGGCGAATGCTCCCCCGCGGATTTGACGAACGCCGCAATGCGTGCAAGGAGGGAACGGATGAATCGCGACGCCTGTAGGTTCGCCCTGGTTGCCGTGGTGCTGGTGCTGTCGACCGGCCTGGTCTGCGCCGATGTGCGGCTCCCGGCCGTGATCGGCGATGGCATGGTCGTGCAACGAGACATCGAGACCCACGTCTGGGGATGGGCCGCCGCCGGGGAGGAGATAACGGTGAGGATTGCGGGCCGGGAGGTCTCTGTCTCGGCCGACGAGGAGGGGAGATGGAAGGTCTCCCTCGCCCCGATGGCTGCCGGAGGTCCCCACGAGATGACCGTCGCCGGCGCCAACACCATCACGCTTGGCAACATCATGGTCGGCGAGGTGTGGGTCTGTTCGGGGCAGTCGAACATGCAGATGGCCGTCCGGAGCTGCTATGACGCGGAGAAGGAGATCGCCGCCGCGGATTATCCCGACATCCGCCTGTTCTCGGTGGGGCTGAAGACCTCGCCCACGCCGCTTGAGGACGTCGCGGGCAAGTGGGCGCCCTGCTCGCCGGAGACGGTGCCGGGATTCTCCGCGACGGCGTACTTCTTCGGCCGGCACCTCCATCAGCAGCTTGGGGTCCCCGTCGGTTTGATCAACACCTCCTGGGGCGGCACCCCTGCCGAGGCGTGGACCAGCGGGCAGGCGCTCGAGGCGGATCCGGAGTTCGCGCCGCTGCTGGCCAGATGGGAGCAGATCCTGGCCGACTATCCGGCGGCGAAGAGGAAGTACGATGAGGAGACGGTCCCCGCGTGGGAGAAGGCCGCGGAGCAGGCCAAGGCGGAGGGCAAGGAGGCGCCGCGCAAGCCCAATCCGCCGGCGGATGCCGCCAGCCCGCACCGCCCCGCCAACCTCTATAACGCCATGATCCACCCGCTCATTGACTTCGCCATCCGCGGGGCCATCTGGTACCAGGGAGAGTCCAACGCCGGCCGCGCCTATCAGTACCGCCGGCTCTTCCCCGCCATGATCCTGGATTGGCGCCGGCGGTGGGGACAGGGCGACTTCCCCTTCCTCTTCGTGCAGCTTGCCAACTACATGGCCCGCAAGCCCGACCCATCCGAGAGCGCCTGGGCGGAACTGCGCGAGGCGCAGCTAAGGACCCTGACCTTCCCCAACACCGGGCAGGCCGTGATCATCGATATCGGCGACGCCACCGATATCCATCCCAAGAACAAGCAGGATGTGGGCAAGCGCCTGGCGCTGTGGGCCCTGAACGAGACTTACGGCCGCGACGTGCCGCGCTCCGGGCCTCTGTACGGCTCGCTGACCGTCGAGGGGAACAGGGCGCGGGTCCACTTCACGGACACCGACGGCGGGCTGAAGACGCCCGACGGCAGTGCGGTAACGGGCTTTGCCATCGCCGGTGAGGACCGCAAGTTCGTCTGGGCCGAGGCGGTCATCGAGGGCGATACAGTCGTGGTGTCCAGCTCTCTGGTGCCCAGGCCCATTGCGGTGCGCTACGCCTGGGCCGACAATCCGGAGTGCAACCTGTATAGCGGCGCGGACCTGCCCGCCTCTCCCTTCCGCAGCGACGACTGGCGCGGGGTGACGATCAACAGCAAGTGATAGGCACGGCCGTCGCCGTTGTCCCCTCCTCCCGTTCCGCCCGTCGTTTGGGCGAATAAGGGAGAGGGGACAGCGACCGCTTGCGGTCGCAGGGGTGAGGTGCCGTCAGTCGTTCGCCGTTTCGCGCCCCGGCCGTCGCCGTTGTCCCCTCCTCCCGTTTCGCCCGTCGTTTGGGCGCATAGGGGAGAGGGGACAGCGACCGCTTGCGGTCGCAGGGGTGAGGTGCCGTCAGTCGTTCGCCGTTTCGCGCCCCGGCCGTCGCCGTTGTCCCCTCCTCCCGTTTCGCCCGTCGTTTGGGCGCATAGGGGAGAGGGGA
>CAZXDD010000580.1:0-5291 GCA_964639415.1 uncultured Armatimonadia bacterium | reverse complement strand
TACACCCTATCCTACACTCTTTCCCTACACGACGCTCTTCCGATCTCCAGGCCAAACCAGATGATATCGCGCATCAGGTAGCGCCGGTCCTCGCTGCGCTCTGCCGGATAGCGGGAGAACTCGTCGCCCGCGGCCTCGCCGAACATGCACACCCCGGCCATGCGCCCGTAGCAGGTGAGCACATCGCAGGCCAGGCCGTAGTCCATGGTCTCCGAGGTGGAGCCGCGGTGGGGGTACAGGTGGTAGGTGTAGAAGTCGATGGGGGTCTGCGTCGTCCACCACAGGGGATCGGCGGTGTGCAGGCCGCCGCCGCCGTGGCTGGCGCAGATCGGGGTCACCGGGTCCACGGAACGGATCACCTCAGCGGCGTGCTCTATCCACGAGGCCGGGCAGTCCACCATCTCGTTTTCAAACTCCCAGCCGAAGAGCTGAGGGTTGTCTGCAAGCAGCCCCACGATCTGGCGGGCGTACTGATCCTGGCAGGCCATGACATCCGGGTCGGTGTACTTCTCCGCGATGGTCTCAATCAGCTTCCCGTCGCGGACGAACCGGCGCTGGTGGGGGGGAAGAGCGTCGAGGTCCTCGCCCGCGTACCGGGGCAGGCAGAACGTCTCCAGCGCCTGCCTGTTGTAGTACGCCGGCTTTGTATAGTCCTCGTGGATCACCAGCAGGAACTTGATGTCATGCTTCCGCGCCAGATCCATATAGCGCAGGATCCTGGCGAAAAGCGGCATGTTGACCCTGCCGATCACATCCATCGGCTCCATGCCTTTGGGCGTGTGGGCTCGGAGCATGAAGCGCAGGCCCGTCACGCCCTGGTCGGCCAGGAACTGCAGCCAGTGGACGAGCTGCTCCTCGGTGGCGTCCACGAAGGAGACCAGCCTGCGCCCCTCCTCCCCGCCCTCGGGCAGGCCCACCCAGTTGGCGTAGAAGCCGCCCAGAGGTAGCCAGGCCGGGCCGCCTTCACCGCGGCGGAAGTAGCCGGAATCGCCCAGGACAATCGGGTCCCTACGGGGCTCGGCGGGCAGCAGGCAGATCTCGGCCGACTGCCCCTCGTAGCCCCGGTCATCGGCAACCCGCGCCCTGTACACCCAGCGGACGCTCTCGTCGCCCGTCCAGTCCGCGCTACCGGTGCCCGGAGCCGCCTCGCCGGCGACCGCCTGCACCGTGGCGCCCTCCTCCGTCGACCACGACAGCTTCGGCGCCCCCTCCGGGGCGGTGGCATTGCCGTACTGGTCCACCAATGTCGCCGTCACCCGCAATGGGAGCCTGTCGGGGGTCAGCGTGGCGACCTTTGCCGGCTCCACGAGATAGTGATCCGGTGGGCCGGGTACGGTGGTCACCGCCACCCGGGCCTCCTTGGCCTCGCAGAACTCCGGGGTGGCTACGAGCGTGTCGGCGTTCTCGGCGGCTCGGCGGCTCGCCGCGTACTTCACCCTCAGCTTGCCCTCGGTGTCCGTCAGCCCGCGCCGGGAGGTGGGCGACAGCTCCAGGGAGGACTGGCCCTGGGCGGCGGCCAGGGTGCCTCCGGAGCCGTGTTTGAGCGCCACCACAACGGGCTGCCCCGACACAGGCGCCCCCCGGGCACTGAGGACCGTGATCGTTGCCTCCTGCTCCAGGCCCGCCAGAGCGCGGGTCGCGGGAACCGCCAGATCGACCCGGGCCGCGACCGCGCCGGGCCTGCCCAGGGTCTCCACGCGCCCGTGCTCCACCCCGCGCACGGCCGAGAGCCGCACCCAGTCGATCTCCACGTGGGCTTCCACATCATTGGTCGGGTCGATACGGAAGGCGCTCAGCACGCCGGTGAAACGGGCCTCCTTCCGCAGGTCCACACGCACCCGCTGCCAATGCGTCCCCCGAACCGTGAAGTCGTAGTGGACCAAAGCGGTGCTCGTTCCCTGCCGGGCGTACAACGTCCATTTCGCCGAGGGGACGCTCTGGCGCACGCGCATCTCCAGGATCGGGTACCGGGCCATGTCGATGGCCACCCTGCGGTTCGTCTCATCCACCTGCCCCCACATGTCACCCCAGATGAACCAGGGGTCGTCTTGCACATCCATGTGCAGCACTCCATCCACCACGCGCCTGTTTTGCACGAACTCGGGTCTGTTGCCCCACTGGTCGATGCCGGAGAAGGTCCCGTCAGAAAAGTCCCAGGGGCGGCCGTAGGTCTCGGTGGCGTAGTCCGGCGCCGGCGGCGGCTCCGGGGGCGCCTCCTCCGGGGCGACGAGGCGCCGGCTCACAAGTGGGCTCTCGATCTGATAGCGGTCCACCTGGAAGTAGATCTCGTACCGCGCATCGGCAGCCGCCACCTGCCACTCCAGGAGCCCGTCCTCCAGTCGCGAGGGCAAGACGCGGCCGTCACCGTCCACCACGCGCACGGAGCGGGCGTTGAGCCCGGCGCCCTCGCCAAGCTGGGCCAGATCTCCGGAAAGGTGCACGGGGGCCTGCACGAACTGCCCGGGCTCCAGGGGAGGGTCCGGCGGCGGCGCCACCGGCGCCCGATAGGAGAAGCGACTATCCCACCAGCCGGGGACGGGCTTTGCCTCCTCGGCGCCCGCGGCCTGCTCGTACGGGGCGCCGGAAGTGACGGCCTCGTAGCCGGCGGCGATCTCGTCGCCGCGCAGGGCACGGCCATAGATGTACAGGTCATCCACGTCGGCGTCGCCGTAGTCGGGCGAGGCGTCCTGGTCGCGACCGATGGCCAGCACCTCATCCATCGGCCCCACGCGGATGTCGCGGTCCACCGCCTCGGCGACGGCGACGCCGTCCAGGTACAGGCGCATCCGGGCATCCGCCGCCCCCGAGTTCACACCACTCCAGGTGCAGGCCACGTGGTGCCAGGTACCGGCTTCCCACGCGTCGATGGGCGCGCTGAGGCTGAACGTCTCGCCGACGACTTCGGAGAAGATGGTGAAGGTGCAAAGTCCGCCGGCGAATTGCACGGACCAGCGGTTCACGCTCCAGGGCTGGGGCAGCTCGCGGTGCCCGTAGATGCAGAAGAGGTAGTGCCCGGCGGGGTCGTCGCCGCTCCAGTGGGGCCGGACCCACGCGGCCAGGGTACCGGCGCGGGGGTCGAAGTTGCCGGCGGTGGGGTACAAGCAGTCGCTTTGCAGCACCAGGGCCTGCCCCCGCATGCCGTCGGAGAAGCCCGGCGCCGCATCGCCCAGGTTCTCTCCGCCGCCGCGGGCGATGGCCGCGCCGGCGGTGCCGTCGAAAGGGCTATAGAGCAGGAGGTCGGCGGGCTGAGCCGCCGCCACGCAGGCCCAGCAGGTCAGGGCAAGCAGGGCCCATCCGGCCCGCCAACCCGCTCGTAGGGCGGGCTTCCCGCTCACATTATGCACGAACGCACGGGATCCATATTTCGCCATTTTCGCGTCCGGAACGGTCGAAGTGTTGCCGTTCTCCCCCCTCCTCCCGTCGCCCGCGGGTGTTTGCGGGCGTAAGGGAGAGGGGGGCCGGGGGGGTGAGGTGACGTGAATCGGCGCCTGCCCGGAACCTGCACAATATGAGTTTCCGGCCCGCCAATCAGTCCGACTCAACCGATCCGCAGGATCGGTTGCAGGCCTGGCATCGAAGTCGCGCATCTCAACCCTCCTCCGGCGCAAAGCGCAGGGAGTACACATCCGCGTCCTTGAGCACGAACCTGAGGCGCACGGGCTTACCTGCCAGGGCACCCAGCTCGGGATCACCCTCCCAACGCACGACGCCCCCGATCTCGTCGCCGTAGATCTCCGGACACCTGTCCAGCTCGAAGCCCGCCACCGCATTGCCCGCCGGGTCCTGCACCTCCACCCGCACGCTCCCGGCGGCGGAGGTGGCGTAGTTGAGCACCAGGCGATCGCCCTCGAACTGCAGGGGCAAGGTGAGCATCTCGCCGCCGGAGTAGTCGGCGTGCAGCGAGACGAAGCCGTCCTGTCTGAGCGTGAAGCGACGCAGGAACACGTCCTCGTAGTGGCCCTCGGTGGCGTAGATCGAGATCTCGTCCGGGGCTCCGGGGAGGGCGGACTTGGTGCTCACCAGGCCCCAGGCGATCATGTTGTTGCGCTCCCACCAGCGGTTCTCCTGCGGCCCGGGGCGCAGGAAGCCCTCGGTCCAGCGTCGGAAGTGGAGGCCGTCGCGGCTGGACATCAGCACTCCGTCGGAGACGCCGGGGAACCGGTGCCTCGCGACCTTGTGCCGCTGCGGGAGAAACCGCTTGGGGAAACCCAGGTAGATGTGGGGGGCGCGGAAGTACGGCACGGTGGCATTGGTGTACAGGTCCTCGGCGGGAGCATCGCCGAAGTCCACCCACTCGGGCTCGGTCCAGTGCGAGAAATCCCGGGAGCGCCCGACCATGATGTCCCGCACGCCGTTGCGGAAATGACGGTGATACTCCACGTACTCGCCACGCAGCTCGTCGTAGAAGGCCAGGTTCTGCGAGTCGAAGAGGCCCTCGGTGATGACGGGCTCCTCCTGCAGCAGGGACCAGTGAATGGCGTCCGGAGAGCCGAAGATCACGAGACCCTTCTCATCGCCGCCGATGGCCTTGTACCGGGCCTGCGGATCGGCATTGGGGTTGGTGTCCAAGAAGGGCGAGAAGTTGTGTTCCCCGGGGCCGCGCCAGACGATGTTATTCGCCTTCGAGCCGTTGAAGTCCCAGATGCCCAACTCCGGCCGGTGCCAGGTGATCCCGTCCTGGCTCTGGGCGTAGCAGATGACCTGATGGGTATGCGTGTCGGTGGCCCAGTCATAGTCTGAGCCGCGATAGTACATGCGGTACAGCCCGCCATCCTCAAAGACGGTCACATAGCAGCAGGTATTGCCCTCCCAGGGGCGGTTGGTGTGCAGGCTCACTTCCTGAGGCACGGGATGGTGCAGGAGCAGGCAGGTGCCCTGCATGGTGTCGATCAGCCAATCGTCCAGGAGCGGTTCGAGTCGGGAGTTGATCTGACGGGTCTGTGGGGTCACGCGACTACCTCCGGTGCGGCGGGTGTGGACGACGGATAGGTGGATGGTTCCTGCGGGGCAAGGCGCGTTCCTTCACTGGAGGTGTGCCGGAGATTGCGGGAGAAGACACGGGGGCGATGGCTGTTTCCGTCGTCGTTTCCGTCGTCGTTTCCGTCGTCGTGTCCGTCGTCGTTTCCGTCGCCGTTTCCGTCGCCGTTTCCGTCGTCGTTTCCGTCGCCGTTTCCGTCGTCGTTTCCGCTTCCTTTTCCGTCGCGTAGGTCGGGCTTTCCAGCCCGACTCCGTGCCGTCGTCGTTCGTCGTTCGTCGTTCGTCGTTCGTCGTTCGTCGTTCGTCGTTCGTCG
>CAZXDD010000579.1:0-5295 GCA_964639415.1 uncultured Armatimonadia bacterium | reverse complement strand
GCAGGAAGCGCTTGAGGACATCCGAGAAGTCTTCCGGGTTCTCGCAGTACTCAAGCTCCGCCAGGGAGGCATAGTCCTGGTCGGTGCGCAGGTTGAGGTTCAGCGCCCGACCGAAAGCCTGAACGGCTTCGTTGTCGTAGACATCGGCGAGCTTAAGCTTCGACATGTGCCATCAGTCCCTTCATTGCGGGTTCGGGGTAGAGCTTGCCAATTTGCTTGCGGTCTCCCCGGTCGCGGAGGTTCGCGCGCAAGTGGTACCTCCAGTGGCGCTCCAGGGTCCTGAGGGTGGGGTGGCCGAGGAACTCCGCCAGCGAAAGGGCAACGCTCTCCTTGCCCTTGTCCTTGCCGCCCTTGGGTGCCGCGGCCACGAACACGGCATCCCAGACGTCCAGGAGGTCGCCGGACCCATCGGCGGAGTCTGCGCTCGTCGCCAGATGGTTGAGGAAGTCCAGAGGGAACACGCCGCCGTGCGAGGGCTTGCTGTTGGCGCCGGTACCGACCATTGTCTCATAGGTGATGCCACTGTAGCGGCTGGCTCTTGGTGAAGCGCTGGCGCTGTGCCGCGCCAGGGACTGTACCAGCCGCACGGCGTAGTGGGCCACGGCACTGAGGTCGGAGGCGTCGGAGAGTGGGCCTCGCGTCCGCAGTGCGTCGCGCACGGCGATGTGGTTCGTGAAGATGACTCTCTGCGGCACGCCGACCATGGAGATGCTGGGATGGCCGCCTCGCGGCCACTCGATATGTCCGACGGCCATGAGACCAACGCATGCTACGTCTGCCATGGCCTGCGGAAGGTGACCTGCGTCGAGGCCCTCCTCGGAGTACGCGGCGCGTGCCGGGCGCCTGCTGCCCTTTCCGGCGGCCGTCTCAAGCCCCTGGAGGAACTTGGCGGTGTCTGGTGGGTAGCCCTTGGGCAACACGACACCTGGACGCATGGCCATGATTGCAGGGGGGAGGCGTTCTGTCAGTTGGGCAGCCCTCTGCTCTCTCCCCTCCCGAAGAGTGGCGTGGATGTAGGTCCATCCCCGCCTGAGGAACCACTCCGGAGGTCTGGCGCCCTCATCATTGCCTTCCCCTGTACTGTCGTCGCGAACGAGCGCGGCGGTGACGTACTGCGACACCTCACGGGCGAGGGCGTCATCCAGGGGGATGTCCGGCGCCTGAACGGTCCACAGCGGCCCGACGTCCTCGATCACCACGTCTCCGCGCACCCGGGGACTGGCTCGGGCGGCGGCCGTGCTCAGCAGGTGCGCAACACCGTACACGTGGTACACGTCAAGCATTTCGAAACCGGTCTTCATAACCCAGTACAACTTGCTCATATCCACCTCCTGACGTGGCCATCCAGTCTGACAGCCGGAGGGCTCTCGCTGCCAAGCAGTACGTGATATACTCACGCTCATCGTCGAATGTGACACGGTCCGAGCATATAGTATTGCCACCGCCGGTGGGGACCTCGCCTGTCCTGGGGGCAGGGACTGCCACGGCGGCGAAGGCCTCGCCCACGCAACTCGCCCATTCCTCGATGAGCGCGAATTGCGGCACATCCTCGGCCCGCACGGTGTGGTGGTCCTGGATGGCCAGGCGCAGCGGGGCTTCCGCTGCGTACCTGTCAGGCCAGAGGAACTCAAGAAGATAGCCGCCCAGCGTGGCGTGCGCGGGCGGCGATCCGGCGTCGTTCTCTGTGTGAGCGAGAGCGGGCTCTGCGGGCCTCCGCCCGATGCAGTCCTGCCAGTGCTGATTGAGCTTGCCCAAGTCGTGGAGCAGTGCCATGCACAGGAGCCGCTCATGCAGCTCGGTCAGAGGGATGTCCCACCAGCGGGCAATGGGCTCCCATGCGTCCCCGCGCTGCTCGATGAACTCAGCCCGGAGTACTTCGGCAGTTCGCACCGCATGCGTGACCCAGTGTTCCCGGCGGCGGCTGCGCTCAGGGCGAGCAGGCTTTGAGCTCTCCTCAAGCGCGAAGTCCTCCCCCGCCCTGCCAAGGACGAGCCCAAGGAGCGGGTCGTGTGCTGCATGCGCTGGTGGGCAGATGAACTGCGTCTCAGCCCATACATCGCGCGCCCGGGCGACGGAGTGGCGCACGGCCAGGGGTCCCCGACGGTCGTTGTCGCTGTCCCACACCATGTCAACCCGCTGCAGGCCGGCCAGCTCGCCGCGCTCCACCATCCCCTGCAAGGTGCGGCGCGGCACACTCACGAACTGCAGGCGCGGAAGATCCGCGTCAGCGATTTGGTCCGGGGCGTGGTGAATGCTAAGGCGGCAGGAGTCCGCGTGGCGCAGGGCTTCGCGCGCCTTCCAGGTCGCCCCGTCCGCCTGGGCTTCACGCATGACCTGCTCGACCACCACCCGTACACGCTTGTTGAGGAACCCCTCAATGTGCGGCCCCACCACCTCCTCGACCAGCGCCTGCTCGGCGGGCCAATCCAGAACATCGACCGCCCCCAGTGCCTCCCTGCCGGCGCCGACGAGGCTCTCCTCGTAGGGCGCTCCTGCCCTCTCAGGGTCCTGCAGCTCGGGCGTGTACAGCGAGACCTGCCCGTCTCCGCCGCCGCGGGCGACGCGGCCGGCACGCTGGATGATGGAATCCACCGGCGCGTACTCGGAGAACAGGGCATCGAAGCTGGCGTCCAGACCGGCCTCGATCACCTGCGTGGCGACGACGATGGTCCCCGTCCGCGCGTAGCCCTGCTCCTGCTTGCCGCAGCGCCGGATGACGAGTTCCTCCAGCTCCTTGCGGCGCTCGGGGAGGAACCGCGAGTGCAGGAGCAGGACCTCGCGCCCCTGAAGCTCGCCCCGCAAGGCGACGAACGCCTCCTGGGCCCTCTGCACCGTGTTGCAGATCACCGCGACGTTGCCATTCCCCGCGTTGGCCGCCTCGAGTATCGCCTCGGTGGGCAGTCCCGTGCCCACGTTCGCGATGCGAACGCTCCTGCTCTGCCGCGTCCCGATGGACGCCTCGTCCACCTCCACCGGGGCCTCGCAGCCGAACTCCTCGCACAGCCGCTGCGCGAGTACATCGGGCAGCGTGGCGCTGGCGATGACGAAGGGGATGCCCAGTTGCTTTTGGTACGAGAGGGTGACGAACATCGCCTGTAGGGCGCGCAGGGGGTCGAGGAGCTGCACTTCGTCGAAGGCCGGCATGGCGGAGATCACCGCGCCGGCGGCGATATTGCCCAGCTTCCGCGGGAGGCTGGGAGGGCAGGTCATGAAGGACCCCAGGGTCTGGTCGATGGTGGCAAAGACGATAGGGCGTTCGAAGAGCGGGGCCTGAGGGTCCTCGCCGTGCTGGCAGTAGGCGGAGCAGTGGCGCCACTTGCCGGCGCGGTCGCGGAGGGTCGTGGCGAGCACGCGCATGGGCAGCGAGTACAGGAGCCTGCGGGGAAGAGGTCCGCCGTGGTCGAGAGAGTGGAGGAAGGGGGCGCAGATGGCCTCGGTCTTGCCGCTGCCGGTGGGGGCGCGGAGGAGGACAGACTTGCCCTGGAGCAGCAGATCGGCGACCCGGGTCTGGTGCGGGTAGGGCGCGTGGCCAAAGAGGAAGTGGGGCCAGTTGATGGGTGGAGAGGACATGAGGGCCTCCGCGATGGCGGCATGGGTGGAGCTTGTGTGGTGCGGCGAAATATCCTCTGCGGAAAGACAGATGGCACGATAGCATTGATTATGTGTTTGGGCAAGCTTATCAGCCATATAAAGGCGATTTAACAGACAAAACAGCAAGCCATCGCGCGTATCTGTCTGGATAGTCGTGACGCCTGGTCACAGGGCTCGGCGGGTGAGGAGGGCGAGGCTGCGAGGGCGGGAAGGGCTCCGAAGTACCGGCGAGGAAAAGGCCGTCTCGCGCCTGGACCGTCGGCGTCGTGTTCCAACTGGACGTCGGGGCCCAGCCGGGCTTCCGATGGGGGCCTGCCGCATAAGCCGACGCCGCGCCGAACGGGGGACCACCGGATGTCGGATGTCGACCTGCCGCAGGCCGAAGCAGATGGGCTCCTGGCCATGCCCAAGGTTCGGGAAGAGGACCGGACGTGGGCATACCCGGAGGTGGGCGGAACCATCTCCGTGCCGCTGGTGTCTGAGGACAAGCGCGAGCGGTTTGGATTGGACGTGATGCGGGGCAGACTCGACCTGAGGCGCGTCAAGCTCCAGACCAGGGCTCGACAGATGGTGATCCTGGCGCGTCTGGAGACCGGCGGTCCCCCGCACCGCAACCCGGATGACAGCGAGGTGCGGTGCCCACACATGCACCTCTACCGTGAGGGATACGCCGACAAGTGGGCGTTCCCGGTGCCGGGAGATCTCTTCGGCGACCTCGACGATGCCTGGCGCACGTTGCACGAGTTCATGGCCTTCTGCAATATCACCAGGCCGCCGGAGTTCGAGAGAGGGTTGTTTCTATGATCGCTGAAGTGGAGGGGCTTGTTACACGGTACCTGGCCTGGCTGCAGGACAAGACCGAAGTGCGGCCGGCCGAGGGCGACTGGGTGGCCGTCACGACGCCTCACCTTGACCGGCACAACGACCAGTTGGTCATCTACGTGCGTGCTGTAGAGGGCGGCTTCGCCCTCACCGATGACGGCTATGTGATCGGCGATCTGCAGCAGAGCGGGTGCTCCCTGGATACGCCGAAGCGTCGGCAGTTGCTGGCGCTCACGCTGGCCGGGTTCGGGGTGAGGAACGAGGGGGACGAGCTCGTGGTGGATGCTACCGCCGAGACCTTCGCGGTGCGCAAGCACAACCTGCTCCAGGCGATGCTGGCCATCAACGATCTGTTCTACCTGGCTCAGCCCGCGGTCGCGACCCTGTTTGTCGAGGACGTGACCTCGTGGCTGGACTCATGGGACATCCGTCACGTGGACAGGCTGAAGCTGACCGGCAGGAGCGGCTATGACCACCACTTCGACTTCGCGATCCCCAGGTCGCGGGTCCGGCCGGAGCGTATCCTGCAGACCATCAATCGCCCCGACAGGGATGCGGCGCAGGCGATGGCGTTCAAGTGGATGGACACCCGGGACGTGCGGTCCCCCGAAGCCACGGCCTATGCGCTCCTCAATGATCAGCAACACCCGGTGGCGCAGAGTGTGCTCGATGCTCTCAGGAGCTATGACGTCAGAACCATAATGTGGAGCCGCCGCGACGAGGTGCGGGAGGAGCTGGCGGCGTAGCGGTACGACCGTACCAATGGGCTGCGCCCGGCGGACGGCGAACGGCCGTGGCGCGTGATGCGTGGCGCGTAACGGCAACGGCAACGGCGCCGCTCCCTGCGGGTCCCGCGAGCGGGACCCGCTTTCCCTCTCCTTC
>CAZXDD010000578.1:0-5318 GCA_964639415.1 uncultured Armatimonadia bacterium | reverse complement strand
GGGGGTGAGGTGACGTGAGTCGGCGCCTGCCCGGAACCTGCATAATCTGAGTGGAGAGCCCGCCCCACTGATGGCCCTTGCAGCCGGCGGCGCCGCACCACCGACGGTACCCGTTGCCGTTCCCCCTCCCCCCACCCCGCACTCCCCAACCCCCAAAGGTCTTCGCCTCCTTCCCGCCGAACCCCCTGCTCCATTGGGAGGGTCTTCACCATGTGCCTGTCCTGCGCGCTCCTGCTTCTCTTGGTCTGCTGTCTCGGCGGCTCTGCGGCTCCCGCGGGGCGCGAAGTCTCCGTCGGCGATGCCTTTGCCCGCGGCAGCGAGGACGGCCTGCGCTGGTCTGTGGGCACCGCGGCCGTCCGCATGGCCTTCGACTGCCGCGAGGGAAAGCTGCAACTGGCTGAGCTGCAAAACACGCTGACCGACACCCCCTGCGACTACGCCGAGCCCGGCGCACTATCGCCCCCCTTCGCTCTGGATGCCGCGCCCCTGGCCGGCACCTTCGTCACCGCGGCGCTCTGGAGCGGGCACGTGGCTCCCGGCGCCACCGCCGATCCGGGCACACAGCGCCTGCAGGTGCGCGCGGGAGACCTTCTCGGGTTCTGTGCCACTACTCGTGCCGACGACGGCGGCGCCGGGCTGGACTGGCCTACCACCGTTGCCTACGAGGGCGGCGAGGCGTTCCGCTCCGCCGAGGACGCGGAGCTTGCCCAGGGACCTGTGTGGTACACCTACGTGCAGGCCACCGGCACGGGCTGCCTGGAGCAACTGGGCGAGACGGTGGAGATCGCCCCCGGTGTTAAGGCCCGCGTGCCCGAGGGCTACCGCGCTCCGGGGGAGTGCCCCAAGCTCGGCGGCACGAGCTTCGAGCTGCTCAATGCGCTCACCCTCGTCCGCGTGTGGAAGGCCCCGCATGATGGGGTCGTGCTGCTCTCCGGGCCTGCGACCCACGTGGGAGGCGGCAGCCCGGTGGAGGTGAGTATCGTGGGGGTCACCGAGGCGCCGCGTCGGGCGGAGGGCGCCGAGGCGGCGGGCTGGAAGCTGGATAGGGGCGAGGCGCGGCAGGTGGCCGTCGGTGGGCGGCCCGCGGCCCAGCTTCTGCTGGAGCTGTCCCGAGGTGCGCTGACCGCCACGCTGCGCCTCACCGCCCATCCGGGGACCTCCATCCTGCGGCAGACCGTGGAGCTGCACAATGCCGGAGCCGAGGCGCAAGGTCTCGCCGCTCCCGCGCCACTGACGCTCCGTCTGCCCCTGCGGGCCGACGGCGCCTATACCCACTACTGGCTCTGCGGCGGCACCAGCCGCCCCAACCAGGGGCAACTCCGCTCCGCCCCTGTGGCCGCCTCCTACCACCAGGCCCTGATCGGCGAAAAGAGCGACAACTACGTGCCCTGGACGGCCCTGCTTGGCGAGGGCGGCTCCGGCGCCGGGCTGCTCGTCGCTCTGGACTATCTGGGCACCTGGAACCTGAGCCTGGATCGCGAGGGCAGCGGCCCGCTGTACCTGACGGCGAGCCTCCCGGCGCTGGCGGCGCGCGTACTGCAGCCGGGAGAGAGCCTGGCGATGCCCCCGATCACCCTCGGCGTCTTCCGGGGCGACCTGGACGACATGGGGGTGCGCGTCTACGACTGGCAGTACCGGTACCTGTGGGACTACACGAACGCGGACTACTACGCGCGCACCAAGTGGGCGGTGGCGTGGTTCGCCTGCTCGCGCAATCTGCAGGAGCAGTTCGCCGCCCGGCTGGCGGGCCTGGACATGGACGCGGACTTGATGCGCGAGCTGGGCTTCGAGATGCTGTGGGATGACGCGGGGTGGTCCAAGTACCCCGGCTGGCCCGAGGACAGCTATGCCAGCGTATTCCGGCCCACGTACGAGGGACCGGACTACTCCCACACACTGCGCTATCTGGCGAAGATGGACATGCCGTGGCTGCTGTGGTTCGCCGGGCGGCCGTCGGCGGGCCTGATGGACGGCAAGGCCGGGGCCTGGGGCGACTTCCAGTGGCGCACCGACGGCGTGGGCCGCTTCGGCCCGGCCGCGGATCGCGCGTACCGGGAGCACATCGAGCACTTCCTCACCACCAATCCCCGCTGCTCGTACCACACCTGCGACGGCGGCAGCCGCTTCGCCCACCAGTTCGAGGTCCAGCGGCTGGCGGATGTGAACTACCTTTCCGACCTCGGCCGCGGGGATGAGACCAATCACTACTTCTCCTACCTGGAGCTGCCGGACAAGTGGCTGGACATCCTGGACCCGCTGCTGAACGGCACGCGCTACGATCCGGCAACTTCCCGCCGGCAGTTGACGATGGCTCCCGGCTGGGGCTTCTCCGCAGCACCCGCGGACCACGAGGCCCTGCGCCGCAGCAATGAGATCTACCGCTACCTGCGCCGCGAGGGCGTGGTGGGGCGCCACAGCTACACCTTCCACCCGGCCGTCGAGGGCGATAGCGAGATCTACTACGCCCAACGCACCGGCCACGATCGCACGAAGGCCTGCATCGTGCTCAAGCACCGGGCGGCGGGCGAGGTAACGGTGCGGCCGCGGGGGCTACTGCCCGAGCACACCTACTCAGTCGGGTACGAGTGCGGACGCCAGACCGAGAGCCGTACCGGGGCCGACCTGATGGACGGTGGCATCGTCCTGCGCGACCCGGAGCCCGGCGAGCTGATCTACCTCGGCCTGCCGCACCGACCGGGAGCGGGTAGCGACACTGTCGCCCCCACGGCGCCGGGGCGGGTGCTGTCGCGGCGCGAGACCAACATCGGCCATCCCGGAGTGGGCATCTACTGGTCGCCGGGGAGCGATGACAACTGGCTTGGCTTCTACGAGGTGCGCCGCGGCGAGCGGGTGCTGGGGAAGGTGAGTGTGGGCACCTACTACTTCGACCACGCCGAGGGCTGGGACGCGGGGGTGCACTACGCGGTGCGCGCTGTGGACGGCGACGGCAATGCGAGTGAGTGGACCGAGTCTCAGCGTCTGCCCGACGAGCCGCTGAGCGCCTGGGCCCTGGGTGGGCACTTCTCGGGAACCGGGCGCGACGGCTGGAGTGCCGAGGCGAGCACGGACGGGCTGTCGTTCAGCCCGATGGCCTTCGTGCATCCGGCCAAGAGCCCGGCGGGCGACCTGGGGGGCACCCCCAACCAGGTGGGCGGAGTGGAGGGCTACTGGGAGGCGGCCGGGACGGCTCGGGTGGGCCGCGGCTGGCAACAGGCCTCGGCACAGGCCCGGTGCGTGCGCTCCTGGCGGGCCCCGCGCGATGGGACGGTGCGGATACTCGGCCGCGCGATGAAGGAGGTGTACCACCAGGACAGGGGCGGGCCGCTGCGCGTGCAGATCCTGCGCGACTCCGAGCCGATCTGGCCGCAGGGCGGCTTTGCCGACGTGCCGCTCAACGACCTGGTCGGCGCCACGCATGACGTGACCGCTCCGGTCCGCGCGGGCGATACCATCCGCTTCGTCCTCGACCGCAGCGACGCCCCGGAGGACGCCCTCCTGGCCTGGATGCCTCGGATCACGTATACCGACGAGGCGCCGCCGGCGAGTGCGGCCTCGGTGGTGCGCATTCTGTGCGGAGCCGACGAGGCCTTCACCGACAGCCAGGGGAACGTGTGGTCTGCGGACGCGCACTTCACCGGCGGGCATGCGACGCGGACGGATGTCGCCATCGCCGGGGCACAGCCGACCGAGGCCGACCGGGCACTCTACGCGTGCGGACGGGTGGGCGATCAGTTCGGCTACGCCATCCCGCTGCAGCCGGGCCTCTACACGCTGCGTCTGAAGCTGGCCGAGCCCGAGCACGAGTGGGCCTTCGAGCGGCCGATGAACCTGAGCATCAATGGGCGGCAGGTGCTGGCGGACTTCGACGTCTGCCAGGCCGCCCGCGGACCGCGCCGGGCCTACGAGCGCGTGTTCCGTTACCTCGTCCCCGCCGCGGACGGCAGCCTGCACCTGGACTTCACCAGAGGCTCGGAGCCCGGACAGCCGATCGAAGACGCCCTCGTGCAGGCCATCGAGGTGCTCCCCGAAGATCGCTCGGTTCTGAGGATCAACTGCGGCGCCGAGGTCCCTTACGTGGACTGGAACAGTCTGGAGTGGAGCGCGGACGCCGCCGCGGGCGGCGCCCTACGCTCGGAGGCGCCGGTGGCTCAGGCCTCACCCACGCTGCACGACCAGCGTCTGTACCAGACCGCCCGCTGCGGCGCGGACCTCCGCTACTCGGTCCCGGTGGTGCCGGGGCTGTACACGGTGCACCTGAAGTTCGCCGAGCTATGGCTGCCTGAGGCGGGAAAGCGCCCGCTGCATATCGAGGTGAATGGCCGCCGCGTCCGGGAGAGCTGGGACCCGGCCACCGCGGCGGGGCAGGTGGGCATGGCCGCGGATCTGCGGATCGCCGATGTCGCCCCGGACAGCAAAGGGTGCATCAGCCTTCGGATACTCGCCGCCGGCGGCAGTGACGCCATCGTGCAGGCCATCGAGGTGCTGTGAGGGGCGCTGTTCGCCTCTCCCAGTGTGGTGTCGGCATGGGCGGCAGGAGCCCCGCGAGTCACGAGTTGGGCGGTGGTGTACCTCCGGGCGGCGCCTCACCCGCAAGACATCCGCAGGAGCGGCCGACTCTCTTGGGCGTCCCGCAAAGGGCGCGGGGCTTTCTCGTCTCCGCCACCGGCCGCCCATCACGGAGGTCTTCCGGGCCCGGACGGGGAAGACGCCGGCGACCGCGCCACCCTACCGCCCGCTCAATGGAGCCGCCCATGAGACCCCCAAAGCAAGCCCTCGCCCTCGTCTGCGTGCTGTCTCTTGCCGGCTTTGCCTATGCGGCGGATAGCGGCGGCCACACACCCCTTGCATGGAGAGGCAGGCCGATGCCCAAACTCACGGGACCGATCTTCAACCAGGACTGCACCGACTTCTTCTACACCAACGCCATCACCGAGGGGGTGGACGGCGGCGCCGTCCTGGACGAGTACTTCGACGTCATCGCCGACGCGGGCGTCACCGTCCTGATGGTCAATACCAATGCCCGCAAGACCAACTACACCGGCCGGGCGTGGGAGCGGTTCTGGGACGGCTATGACCCGGACGGCCCCGACGACCAGCCCTACTTCGCGCGCTCCGGCCCCGAGGCGGGCTACCGGCGCGTGGTCCACAGCATGATGGAGCTGGACCGCCAGGGCGTGGACTATCCCGGGCGGGTCATCGAGCGGTGTCGGCTGCGGGGCGTGTCGCCGTGGATCTCGCTGCGGATGAACGACGTGCACTACAACGACAACCTCAGATCGGAAGAGCACACGTCTGAACTCCAGTCACCGCTCATTATC
>CAZXDD010000577.1:0-5322 GCA_964639415.1 uncultured Armatimonadia bacterium | reverse complement strand
CGCCAGAGTGCACAGCACGGTCCAGGCCAGGACCGAGGCGAAGGGGCGCCAGCCCCGCATCTGGCGACGCAGCTCCTGCGTCGCCACCGCCGGGTTGCAGTGCAACAGCCGGCCCAGCATCCGCTCGCCCGTCGCGGCGCTCATGAGACGACCCCCCGCGTGAGCCGCATGTACATCGACTCGAGGTTCGTCTCCTGCTCGGTGAACGACTGCACCCGGAAACCCCCGGTCACCAGAGCCGAGAGCACCTCGTGCTGCGCGTCCGGCTCACCGACATAGGTCGCTTCCAGGTGGCCGTCGCGGGGCTCGACCCCCGCGATCCCCGGCAGGTTGGCGGTGAAAACGCAGGCCTCCTCGAGGCTGTCCTTGATCCGGATGACGAGCCGCAGGCCGCCCTCGAGCCGATTGGAGATCTCCGCCACGGCCCCGGCCATCACCAGCTTGCCCTGCTCGATGATGGCCACCTTGTTGCACAGCTCCGACATCTCGGTGAGGATGTGCGAGGAGATCAGGATCGTCTTGTCCATCTTGCATAGCTCCAGCAGCAGCTCGCGGATCTCGATTCTGGCCCGTGGATCCAGGCCCGAGGCGGGCTCGTCCAGCAGCAGCACATCCGGGTCGTGCACGAGGGTCTTGGCCAGACACAGGCGCTGCTTCATCCCGCGAGACAGGGCATCAACGTAGGCATCCTTTTTCCCCGTGAGGTCGGTGAGCTCCAGGACATCATCGATCAGGCCGGGACGGTCCGAGGCCGGGACGCGGTAGGCGGCACCGAAGAAGTCCAGGTACTCCCAGACCCGCATGTCGTCATACAGGCCGAAGAAGTCTGGCATGTAGCCCACCTTCGCCCGCACGCTCTCGGGGTCCTGGCGGATGTCGTGCCCGCTGACGAGTGCCGTGCCCTCATCCGGGGTGAGCAGCGTCGCCAGCATGCGGATGGTGGTGGTCTTCCCCGCACCGTTGGGGCCGATGAACCCGAAGGCGTCGCCGCGGGCGATGTGAAACGAGAGGTCGTCCACTGCCGTGAGCTTCGCGTACCGCTTGGTCAGGCCCTTGATCTGCACCATGACTGCTGCCCTCGTTGATCGAGTTGGCTCCCGCCGGGGCGCTGTGCCGCCCGCGGTATCGTCACCTGCCCCGCGCCGCGCCGCTCCCTACTGCACCAGCGCCGCCTCCACCACCGGTAGCGGCGCTCCCTGTGTGTCGTAGCCGCCGGAGAACGCCTGCTTGAGCACCAGCCGCCCCCCGGCGTCGATGTACTGCTCCGGGTTGGCCAGATGCAGCGGCGAGAGCTTCTCCTGCTCCTCCCATTCCCCTGTGGCCACGTTGTAGAGGCTGCAACGCGTCCCCGGTGTACTGATGGACTGGCCGGGAACGGTGACCTCTCCCGCCGTCCCCGGAGCCCATCCCGGGGAGCCTCCGGAAGCCCCGGTCACGAGAATGCTCAGCGTGTCCACCCGGTGTGTGGCGGGCGTCAGCGGCAGGGTGTACTCCCAGACGGCCGTCCCGGTCTGCCCGGGGCCGACCCCCATCCCCGGCATGCCTCGCATTCCCGGGGGGCCTCCCGCGCCGAAGGGCGCGCCGCCGGAGTAGTCGGCCCCTACTCCCACCGGCAGAAGACGCACGGCGATCGCGCTTCGCGGCACCCTGGTCGTCTTCCGGGCGGTGAAGCGCACCGGCAGACGCACCAGCACGATGCTCACGTCCTCGGCCCTGTTGGGGTTCCGATCCAGGGACCCCACACCGATGGCGGGGTCGGCGAAGGCCAGCAGCCACACCGCCGCGGAATCAGCACTCGGCGTCGCGCTCGGGCCATAGTATGCGCGGCGGTCGAAGAACAGGGAGTGGATTGCCATCTCGTCCAGATGCAGGTCTTTGGACTGGTTCCCGTACGGTGGCTCGCCCCCGATGGGATAGCCGGTGACGGTGCCGGGCTTGCCCGGGGCCAGCGTGAGCGCCCCGCTGGAGCCCGAAGCGATGTGGGCCTGTGGTCCTGCAGAGCCTGCGTTCACCAGGCGCGCCTCCTTGAGGGCGAAGGGCGCGCCGTTGCGGATCGTCGCCGTATAGCCTGCGCCATCACAGTCCGCAACTCCTGAGATGCCCTTCCCCAGGTCAAGGGCGAAGCGAGTAGTGACGGCCTGCGAGGTCCACATGTCCATGGAGAT
Source organism: uncultured Armatimonadia bacterium (assembly GCA_964639415.1). Taxonomy (GTDB): domain Bacteria; phylum Armatimonadota; class Zipacnadia; order Zipacnadales; family JABUFB01; genus CAYRFY01. The sequence goes on along the minus strand of CAZXDD010000577.1, from coordinate 3,157 downwards.
GTCCGAGACCTCAACGGGGTTGTCGTAGCGGAAGCTCGGGGGGCGCCGGCCCCACGAGTCCATGGAACCGGCCGGCTCCGCCGAGGCGGCCGAGTGGGGGAGAGTCATGGCGTACCGCGCTCGCGTGGGCGAGAAGATGCCCACGAACCCGCGGCCCGGCGCCAGCGTATCCCCCGCGTTGGCCTCCACCACCGATACCCGGTTGACGATGAGCTGGCCGCCGCGCACCGCATAGCCGATGAAATATGCCGCCAGCGTGAAGGCGATAACGATCACAGGAGAGGTGAGCCACGCCAGCTCCATGCGGTCGATGCGCCGCAGTGCGAAGTAGTTCACCGGCACCAGGACGACGATGTATGCCAGGAGAAACAGGGCCACCAGCCACAGCGACGGCAGTCGCGCCTGGGGCGCGTACTTGGCCACCTCCGGGAGGCTCCACCGGCCGCCGTAGTAGTCACTATCTCCCGCGGCCGCACCTGCGGCCGGCGAAGGCGCGCGGCTAGCCTGCTGTGCCAGAGCACGCCACAGGTCGACCTGTCCGTCCCAGTGCTTGATCGACGCGGCCCGATAGTCGAAGGTCGCCATCACCACGCGACCCGCGTCGGCCCGACCCCTCAGCACCAGTGGGGCGTCGCCATCGCCGCAGAGCACCTGTGCTTCCGGCCGCAGGGCGCCGCTACAGAGCAGGGCCGGCGCCTTGTCAATCGGGACGCTTAGCCAGGCCCCCAGCTCTCCGGTGTCCGGCGCCGTCGTGGTCCCCGATACCACCATCGGGAGCAGCGAGGCCAGCGGGCCGTCGGCCAGTGTGGCCCCCGCCGACCCGCCGGGCACGATCAGCGTCCCGCCCAGGCGTACCCACTCCGCCAAAGCCCTCAGGCCGTCCGGGCTCGCAGCGGCATAGCCGGCATCGCCCAGCACCACCGCATCCGCGCAATCCCAGCCCAGCCAGCGGTCCGGCAACTGACCCCATCCCACGTGCGACACCTGGAACTCTCCGGTCTCGCCGGCACCCAACGACCCCTGAGACCCATGGAGCAGGTAGGGCAGCGCCGGCTCGCCGCGCAGGAAGTTCAGGAACCCCTGATCGCCGCCGATGACCACCACCAGCGTGTCCCGGACGCCGACGCGCGTGCCCTCTTCGATCTCCTTCTTCTCCCATCCCCAGCCCGTGTTCAGCAGCGCCACGCGCAGGGGAACGGCGGGAACGCAGACGCAGTAGCGCTTGCGCGAGTGCTGCGGGATATCGACCCTGGTGCTGTAGCTTGTGGAGGGCCCGCCCTGGGGCGAAGCTGAAAGGACGATGCGCAACTCACCGGTGCGGGAGGGGCCGGTGTTCTGGATGTCCACGAAGATCGGGATCCAGCGGCTCTCCTTCCAGGTCTTCTCGAACCCCGCCGACGCCTGCCAGGTGACTCCCGCGGCGTAGGTGGCCGCAGAACAGAGGCCTATGGCCGCGATGCACAGAAGCGCCCTTGGGTATGGACGAGCCACGCGATCGCCTCCCGCATTGGTTGGTGGAGCGATGCCCCTTGCCTCACAGCCCTCGCCCCTCACCGGTACAGCGAACATCAAGATCTTTGCAGTATACGTGCCACGTTCGCCCCGCGTTGTTGCTAGGAATGTTTGCCTGCCTGTTTTGTTCCAACTCCGCGGCCCCGCGACCCCGTAGCTCCGGGGCGTCACGCCACCGGCGCAGGCCCATGGGCTATGTAGCCCGCCGGAGTGCGCAAGTCAAAGAGGCCCCCCGGTCCGGGGGGCCTCATCAGCGAGCCTGCTCGTGCCGCCGAGGCTCTGCGTCGCTCCACTGCTCTGTGCGAGGCCGCGCGCCGAGGCGCCCCTTGCCGCCACCGGCTCGCTCTACACCTCGAACCGCGCCAGGAAGATGTCCGCCGGTGTGGGCTGGCCCATCGGCAGCGGCATCCACTCGTGCTGCGAGTAGTAGCTCATCACCACCTCGCCCTCGGGGCCGTATGCCAGGCCGCAGTAGGAGCAGTCACCCGCGCTGGGAACGGTGAGCAGATGGTGCGCACCGCCTTCCGTCAACTCCCAGACCGAGGTGTGCGCGCCGGAATCCGGCTTCACCGTCCCCTCCGGCAGATCGCACACCTGGGATCGCCCCGCGCAGATCCATCCGCCCTCCACCGGCAGTACCACCGGAGCATGGATCATCACTCCCAGGTCCGCCCATTCCCACCGCCTGTACGGGGCCTCACTTTGCCCCAGCCACGAGTGGCTGTTGGGCTCCAACGTCCGGATGACGCAGTTGAGCCGCCCCTCATCCGGTTCGTACAGCACCGGCTCGCCGCAGCCGCCGCCCTCCCGCATCAGGCCCACAAGACGCCAGTTCAGCAGGTCCTCACTGGCCAGCAGGTGCACGGTGCGCATGTCCCGGTCATCGCGCCGGGCGAAATGGTAGGCCGCACACAGGAAGCCTTCATCCACCGCGAGGATACGCCACAGCCAGTAGTTCACCCCGTACACCTGCCGGGGAGAGGACCAGGTGGCACCATCACGGCTGGTCACCACGTGCGAGATCAGGTCGTACTCGGCATTGGCCAGGCTGCGGGATGCCCACCGCGGGTACCAGGTGCCGAACACGATGCCCAGTCGATCCCCGGCGTCCACGAACTTGGGGTCTCTGTCATCCCCGTCCGTGCTGATATGCCCGCACTCCTCCCAGTCCAGGAGGTCCGCGGAGCGGAATACCAGGATGTCTCCACAGGGCGGGAGGCCGTGGTGCTCCGAGGACCGGAAGGTCACATAGTATTCGCCCTGCCACTCGATCAGGTCGGTGAAGGCATTGTGCCTACCGTCGTAGTAGAGCCTGTCAACGCTGAGTAGCTTGGCCATGTGAACACCTCGGGGTGAGTCTGCGAGTCTGCGACGAGGGTGACGAGTCGTTTGCCGTCTGCCTTGCTCACTCCCCGCCTGCGGAGGGCCGGCGTGGGGTCCCGGCCGTTGCGGACCGCCGGCTCTACGGCGCCCCCCTCAATCCCCCCGCAGGCGGGGGGAGGCACGGCCTTCACCACTGCACAAGGTGCCGGGGGTGAGGAAGCTCCCGCCCTGCGGGACCGTTGCCGTGGTCGTTCACCCCCTCCTCCCGTCGCCCGCGGGGGTTTGCGGGCGTAAGGGAGTGGGGGGCAGGGGGGTGAGGCGG
>CAZXDD010000576.1:2394-5345 GCA_964639415.1 uncultured Armatimonadia bacterium | reverse complement strand
CGGCGACCTCCTTTCGTTGGTCTTCACCCGGCCCGGCTACTCCCGGTACCGCCCGCTCGACTGGACTGCCCCAACTGTGCAGGGTCCGCACGGGGGTGTTCACGGTTCCTGCGATAGCCCTGGGCGCGGCTATCCGCGCAGTCCGCGGGCCGGTCCGGAAGCGCCTAGCCGCCCGCCGCACCACCGGCTCCGCGACCGCCCTGCGTCCGGGCGGGCGGCTCCCAGTACGTTACCTCCGCGATCTTCTCCAGACTTCTGGCATCGTAGGCCGTGATCTTCCCCTCGCAGGCAACGTACAGCACGCCCTCGGCGACGACCATCGTGGCCTGCGGCGCCATCGGCGCCATCATCATCCCGGGCCCCATCCCCGGTCCACCGGTGTTGCCACCCTGAGCCCCCATGCGCCCTCCGCCCTGTCCGCCCGGCTGGCACATCCCCGGCACGGCCGCCACGACGAGCATCGTCACTACCGCGCCGATCAACAGCAGGTCCTTGCGTCTCATAGCAGGTCGTCCTTTCCTCTCGCTCCGTGTTCCGAGCGTCCGGTCCCGTCCAAGCCACCCGGTCACTCCGCCCGTCGGCTACGGTGCGCGATCCGGCCCAGGTCCCATCGGGTCACTCGGCCGCTCGGTGTCAACGGGGCCATTATGCCCGCCCATCATGAACGGGCAGGCCGCGAGAGGATGACAGAACTGTAATGCCGGGAGGCTTGTAAGCCCCTCGGGGTTTGGGTACCATCTTGCACATGAAGATCCTACTGGCCGAGGACGAAAAGCGCATCTCAGGATTCGTGAGCAAGGCCCTGCAGGAGCAGGGCTTCACGGTTGACGTCGCCGACGACGGCGACGAGGCCTACCTGCTGGCCACCACCCAGGGGTACGATGTGATCGTTCTGGACATCATGCTCCCCGGCAGAGACGGTCTGAGCATCCTGAAGAACCTCCGCGAGCGCCGCAATCCCGTGCCTGTGCTATTGCTCACCGCGCGCTCGGAGCTGGAGGAGCGCCTGGAAGGTCTCAACCTCGGCGCAGACGACTACGTGACCAAGCCCTTCTACGTCGAGGAGCTGGTGGCGCGCATCCATGCGGTGGCGCGACGGACCGCGGGCGAGAAGATGAGCGTCCTGCAGTCCGGCGATCTCGTGGTGGACCTCATCGGCCGGGAGGTCAGAAGCGGCGACCGCACCATCGAGCTGACGGCGCGCGAGTTTGGCCTCCTGGAATGCCTCATGCGCTCTCCGGGGCGTGTGTTCACCCGCACGCAGATCCTCGAGCGCGTCTGGGGCTATGACTTCGACCCGACCACGAACATCGTGGACGTGTACATCCAAAGGGTGCGCAAGAAACTAGACCCCGACGGCGAGCGACACTTGATCGAGACCATCCGCGGCGTGGGCTACCGCTTCAGGAGGGACTGAAGATGGAGCTCCCGTGGCGCGTCCGAACGTTCCGCACCCGCCTCGCCCTGCACTCGATGCTGGTATCGGGGCTCGTTGTCCTGGCCTTCGGCGTCCCCGCCTGGTTCCTGATCGGCCGCATCGACCTGCAGCGCATCGACACCGAGGTGCGCGCCCATGCCCTGCCCCACCTGCAGTGGTTCCCCGATGGTCGTCACTGGCGCTCCCTGGAAGAGGCACTCCGCTACGCCTTCGGCGCCACCGACGAGGGGTCGGTGGCCCTGCTGGTCAAGAGCACCGACGGGCAGGTGACGGTGGCTTCCCCGCACTGGCCCAAGAGCCTCGCCCCCGAGTACTTCCCCGCTCCCGGCGATGACGAGGGCGCCATGGTGGTTCACGACGCCCCCCCACCTCCCCCGGGAATGAGCCCCAAAGGGCCGCCACGCCCCACACGCGTGCGTCGCCCCCGCTCCTACTCCCGGCGCAGCGACGGCCGCCTGTGGCGCGTGGGCGTGATGGGCGGGCAGCACAGCACCGTCGTAGTCGCAGTGGACCTGGCACCCCACGTCGCCCAGATGCGCCGGTTCGCCCTGGCATTCGCGCTGGCCCTGCCTCTGGCGCTGGCGCTGGCCGCCGTGGGGGGCAGGGTGGTCTCCGACCGGGCCCTGCGACCCCTCCGGACGCTCACCCGCACCGCCGCCGCCATCGGCGTCAGAGATCTGGACCAACGGATTGAGGCCGAGGGTGAGGACCAGGAGTTCGCACGTCTCATCACCGTGTTCAACGCGATGCTGCAGCGGCTGCAGCGCAGCTTCAGTCAGGCGGTGCGGTTCAGTGCCGACGCGGCCCACGAGCTCAAGACCCCGCTCACCATCCTTCAGGGGGAGCTGGAGCAGGCAGTCCAGGATGCCGAGATCGGCTCCCACCAGCAACAGGTCTACACGGGCCTGCTGGGGGAGGTGCAACGGCTGCGCACCATCATCCGCAAGCTGCTGCTCCTGTCCCTGGCGGATGCCGGCCGACTGGACCTGAACCTCAAGCCCATGGACCTCACCGCGGCCATGGAACCGGTCATCGAGGACATCGAGGCCCTCGCCCCGCACCTGCAATTGCACCCTGAGCTGGCGGCGGATGTGTGGGTCAGGGCCGACGCAGGCCTGCTGGAGCAGGTACTCCAGAACCTGGCGAGCAATGCCGTCAAGTACAACTCACCTGAAGGCAGTGTGGTCCTGCGCCTGGATACCGACGAGAAGACCGCCCAACTCACCGTCATCAACACCGGTGGAGAGATTCCGCCCGAGGACCGCGAGAGGGTGTTCGACCGCTTCTACCGCGCCGACAAGGCGAGAAGCCGCCGGGTGGACGGCACCGGCCTGGGCCTGAGCCTGGCCAGGGAGATCGCCAGAGCGCACTTCGGAGACCTCGCCGTGGTAGACGCCGGGCCGGGCGAGAGCGCGTTCCGGCTGACGCTACCCCTGGCGCCGAAGGGCAACGATAGGTGATAGGTGATAGGTGATAGGTGATAGGTGATAGGTGATAGGTGATAGGTGATAGG
>CAZXDD010000576.1:0-2294 GCA_964639415.1 uncultured Armatimonadia bacterium | reverse complement strand
TGACGCGGACGGCGACGGAGGGGACGGCGACGACAGGCAGGACATGGACGCCCCCTCGGGGAAACGACTCGGACCGACTGCTCAGGAGGTCATCATGCTTCTCACCGCCCCCGCCGTCGTCGCCTCGCTCTTCCTGTGGTGCTCAGGTTGCAGCGCGCAGCCCGAGCCCGGGATCACCGCCGCGAGCCCCAGCGTGCCCGACATCCAGGCCGCGGTGGACGAACTCGAGGATGGCGGCGTCGTGCGGGTTCCCGCCGGTCGCTGCGAGGCGATCGGCACCGTCGAGGTGCCCGGGGGTGTGAGTCTGGTGGGTTCCGGGCCGGAAGAGACCATCTTGTACCGTGCCGGGGGCACCGATGCCAATAGCGGCGCCCCGCTCCTGCGCGTCGACGGCTCCAACGGCAGGCCGTCGCGCATCGAGGGCATCGGCCTGATCGGCATGGAGGACCCGGAATCGGCCTCGTGGGACACGGGCCTACAACTGAACGAGACCCGGGACTTCCGCGTCACCAACTGCCACTTCCGGCGCTTCGGCGCGGCGGGCATCGGCACGCGAGGCGCCTGCGCCGGTGTCATTGACCACTGCCTGTTCGTGGACAACTTCAAAAGGCCCATCAACAATGTGGGCTACGGCGTGGTCGTGATGGGCACCGGGGAGTGGCGCGAGGGGCTCGTGCCCGGTGGCGCCGAGGCCGTGTTCGTCGAGGACTGCCGGTTCATCGGCTCCCGCCACGCCATCGCCTCCAATGCCGGAGCCAGCTACGTCTTCCGCCACAACCACGTGCACGGCAACGACAACAGCCAGGCCGTGGATGCCCATGGGCCGGGCTACGGCTCCAAGCACGGAACGCAATGGATTGAGGTCTACCACAACCTCATCGAGAAGCCCGTCGGCGGCCCAACAGCCATGGTCTTCCGCGGCGGCGGCGGTGTGGTATTCGGCAACACCATCCGGGACTACGGCTCGGCCATCACCCTCACCCTGGACTTCGACTCCAAGATCGACTGGTCGGCGCCATACCCCATCCCCGAGCAGATCGGGAACATGTGGCTGTGGGACAACACCTGGAACGACGAGCCTGTGCAGCCTCAGGTGCCGCGCCGGTCGGCAGAGCACATCAAGCTCGACAGGGACTACTTCACAAGGCCCCTGCCGGGCTACGAACCCTTCCCCTACCCCCACCCCCTGACGGCGGGCTGAAAGTCGCAGCGGACAACTGTTGCCTCTGCCCGAAGCACGAAGGTGCAGGCCATAGCCTCAGCGAAGCATAGCTCAGCTTGAGCTTGCCCTGAGGTCTGGGCTTGCTCACCATCACCCTGAACGCCACAGGCGCCAGGTTCCACGGGGGAGGAACCCGCTCCATGGCCAACGGCCTTCTTATCTCGTATTCCGGCTATCCGTACACCCCGAGCAGTCTTTGCCCCGACAACGGTCTGGCGGGCCTCGCGGCCGTACTGCAACTCTCCGGGCACGCCGTGCGCATCCTGGACTACGGTACCGTGTCCACCATGGCCCGTCTGTACCCCGAGCCGCTGTCTCGGCGTGCGGGCCCATTGATGGCGGCCCTCGCATCATCGGCGGGCCGCCCGGACGAAGAGCTGCGGCGCCGGTTGGTTGAGCTCGACCGAGACCTCGAGACGCATCAGGCCTCGGAGCTTGCGGTCATCTCCGAGGAGATCAGCCGGCAAGTGAGCGAGATAGGGGCCGCCTTCGTCGGGTTCAAGCTGTGGAACGGCGATGGCTTCCTGGGCACGATCGCCATCGCCCGGCGGCTCAGGGAGCTTCATCCCGGCCTGCGTCTGATCGCCGGCGGCCCCCACGCCACCTGGTTCCGCGCCCTCATCCACGAGCTGACGGACGTGTTCGACGCCATCGCGGTGGGCGAGGCGGAGGACAAGATCGGCGAACTGGCGGACCGTGCCGCGGCCGGCCGGGACTTCAGCGGCATCCCCGGCGTCACCTGCGGGGCCTCGGAGCACGTGGAGCCCACCTCCGCCGTGGACCTCGCCCGGGTGCCCGCCGGCCTGTACGATACGGACACCTACCCGGCCATGGCCGGCAACGACAAGCTCAAACTCGTCATCATCGATGAGAGTCGGGGCTGCCCGTACGGCTGCGCCTTCTGCGCCCACCCCGTGGAGAGCGGGCGTCGGCTCAGGCTCCGGCCGCCGGAGCTGGTGGTACAGGACATCGAGGCTTTGGTGCGTGAGCACAGGATCCGGGCCTTCCGCTTCGCCGGATCCTCGACAGATCGGAAGAGCACACGTCTGAACTCCAGTCACCGCTCATTATC
>CAZXDD010000575.1:0-5356 GCA_964639415.1 uncultured Armatimonadia bacterium | reverse complement strand
AAGTAGGAGTTGCTCACCGCCTGCACCTGGGAGGCCTTGGCCACCCGCCTGAGCTTCCGGTGCTCGAAGACCTGCAGACCGGCCGTGTGCCGTGTGGCCCGGTTTGAGTGATCGGTGAGCACCGCGTCGGCGCCGTCATACCAGTGGTCGGTCTGATCCAGCAGGCCGGCGCGTGGCAGGTAGACAGAGGCCCCGCCGGGCACGGCGGGCTCCGGGATCACGAAGGTCTCGCCCCACACCCACATCCAGTCATCCCGGCTGTTGGGCGGGTTCTCCGCGATACCGGTGCTGTCGGGGTCCTGCGGCCGGGCGAGGGGGTCGGCGGTCTCGGTGTTCGTGTTGTTCGGGTCGCTGGACAGCAGCGGCAACGGGGTGGTGGAGAGCTCGGCCGCCAGCGGGTCCGCGCGATAGGAGGCCGCCAGCTCCTGCACCTGGCGCGCCATGTTCATCCGCCGCTCCTCCTGCACGATGCCCCGTGAGAGCTTCGGGAATAGGGCGGCCACCGACCACACGCCCACCAGCAGCACCATCATCGCCGCCAGCAGCTCGACCAGGGTCAAGCCGGCTCGAGCCCCCATGGCGCCTTTGGCGCGCCACGCCCTGGGTCCTGCCGAACGCCCAATTCTCACCGATCTTGCCATGGGGTGGCCTCCGCTACGCTCCCGTCTCGCTTCTGTGCGCCATCCGTCCAGCCACAAAACATGGGGCTGCAAACGGCATCCTCTGCCGATCGGCAGCCCCCAGCTTCTGCTTGCGGCACCTTCACTTCTGGGTTTTCCACTGTTCCGAGCCGGAGGGCGTCTGCCACTGACTGTAGCTCACAGTCTGCGCACCGCCCCCCAGTCTCACGATGGGGTCACGCCACTTGGTGGTGTCCGAGTCGTCGCCGTAGAAGGAGCGGTGGGCGGTGCAGTGCAAGGTCACCGTGTTATCCGGCGCCTGATGGTTCATCAGGCGCGGGTACCCGCGCCACCTCTTGCCGTCCGCCGCCAGCCAGGCCGGAACACCACCACCCACCGGGTCCTGTGCGGTGATCCAGCGCGTGCCGTCGTGCAGGGACATGTCCCAGCCGTCGGCGTTCAGGCCACCGTAGTTGTACGTGATCTTGCACAAGTCGCCGGAGCTGCCGGTGCCGCCCGTCTGGGACTCAAACTCCCAGGCGTCGGCCCCGCTGCCCACGATCACGCCGTTGTAGGTGGAATAGCCGTCCGGGGGACTCTGCACCCTGTCGTTGGGGCAGATGAAGGCGGCCTTATCGTTCACGTAATCCGGGTACAGGGCGCTGACACCGCCCATATAGCGGTTGAGCCCGGAATCCCAGTACGGCCGGAAGGGGTAGCGGTGATAGTCGGCCAGGTACGCTCTGAGGCCCTGGTTCAGGGCCATCAGATTGGCCATGCACTTGGCCTGCCGGGCCTTCTCGCGCACGCCGCGGATCACGGGGAAGAGGATGCCCGCCAACACCGCGATGATCGCGATAACAACAAGCAACTCGATCAGCGTGAATCCTCGGCCTCGCACACACTTTCTCGACATTCGGCTACCCCCTTGGTGGTGAGCCGGCCGGGCTCCCTGAGCATCAGGGTGCCACACCCCGGCCCCCGGGCTAAGCTTTTTGTACCCGTTGTGCCGACGTACTAAACCTGCGGCCAACGCGCTCCCTCGACCAGTTTACATCTCGGAGATCAACTTCCGCGGCACCCCCGGAGGGGCGCCGTGTTGCCACACCCATTGGGCAATGCTTTACACTATCCCAGTTCATGGAAACTGTAAACAGTGCAAGTCTTGCTTTTGACCCAGAAAATATGACAGAAACGAACCATTCAGGCCGACTCTGAGCCCTGAGCGCTTGCTCGCCGAACGCAGATTTGTGCCGCGCGACTTGCGCGCGCATTGAGTGGGTTCCGGACCCCCAGCGAGTCGCGGAAAGGTGGGTCGAGCGTCAGAGACACCGCCGCAAAGCGGTATCGGCGCGGTTCCTGGTGCTCGGAGCCTGCTTGTTGAGCGGCGCAGCCGCTCGCCGTTGGCCGCTCTACCTCTCCCAGCGAGCGCAGCGAGCGTCCGGGAGAGTCTGGCGACCCCTGGGGGCGCTTGCGGGTGAGGGGAGAGCCCACCCAACCGACGACGGAAAGAGGCCGTCGGCCGTTGCCCGTTCCGCGCCACGCATCGCGCATCACGGCCGTTCGCCGTTCGCCGTTCGCCGTAGCCCTCTCCTGAGCGGTGTTTGCGAAGGAGAGGGAAAGCGTGTCCCGCTCGCGGGACACGCAGGGAGCGGCGCCGTTAGCCGTTCTGCACCACGGCCGTTGCCCGCCCCGAGCGCTGTGTGCCTCCGGTCGGGAGGGTGGCGGGGAGCCTCGGCTAGCTCCCGTACAGCGACACCACGATAGCCCCCACTTCGGGGAACAAGAGCAGGACCACGCCGCCCGCCGCCAGCATGGGCCCGAAGGGGATGTAGTCCTGCCGACCGCGGACGCGCAGGGCCATCAGCGCCAGGCCCACCACCGCTCCGATCACCACCGAGATCAGGAACCAGGCGGCGAACAACACTCCCGGGCCGAGCACGGCGCCCATGCCCGCGGCCAGCTTGACATCGCCAAATCCCAGCACGGGCTTGCCGTAGAAGCGCTCGAAAACGGCAGATACGAGCAGAAACGCCCCACCGCCCACGGCGATTCCGATCAGCGATACGGGCAGGGCCACGCCGCGGCCGACGTCTCCCACCTGCTGCACAATCCGCACCGCGTATGTGGCCGCCGCCGGCTCCGGGCCTACGGCTCCGAAGTGTGCCCACTGGTAGATATTGATGCCGACCCCGAGCAGGCCGATCGCTATCGGCAGCTCATCGGGGATGACCATGTGGTCCAGGTCGATGAAGAACACCAGGAGCAGACAGCAGCAACAGACGAAGATCGCCGCGGCGTACCAGGAGAGCGAGAAGCTCTGCACACAGCCCACCAGAAGCAGCCCGGTGACCAGTTCCACCAGGGCGTAGCGCGGGCTGTAGCCTCGTTTGCAGTGACGGCAGCGGCCGCGAAGGATCAGATAGCTCAGGACGGGGATCAGGTCGATGACGCCCAGACGGGCGCCACAACTCATGCAGTGCGAGGGGGGAGAGACCACCGACTCCCGCTGGGGCCACCGGTAGATGACCACATTGAGGAAGCTGCCGATGACGGCCCCGGTCAGGAAGACGAGGACCCACGGCAGAGGGTTGTCGGGAAGGTAGATCATCGGGGCTCCGAAAGCACGGCCACCGGCCCGAGCCCCGCGTCCGCCTCAGACCAGACGGGCGGCCCCGCGCCGCTGTTGTTGTGTGGGCAGACCTGCAGTTGCGGTCGGAAGCCGCGCTCCCCCGAGCGCCCCTATCCCGAGAGGCCGAGGCGCTCTGCCCCCGAGTATCCCGAGCAATGCGGCGGGCCCCCCGCTGCTTGGCCTTTGGCCGCGTCGGGGCGTCGGCAGTCGCATCCGTTGGTCTCCGGCGGGCTCCCGCCCGACGCGCCCGTCATGCCGCCGCGAACAGCCAGTCCAGAGCCGTCGAGCCCATCAAACACACACCAAACCCAATCATCATCACACAGATACTGATCAGATAGGCACCGTCAAGCCTGAGAGACATGCAGCCAAACCTCCGGGGTGTTCAGGTGGACAGCCATGCCCGGCGGGCCACGTGCGGCCGCGCTCTCCCCTCGCGGTGCGTGCTCTTGCCTGCGTGCACGACTCGTGCATGACCTGTCAATTGGGCCAACGACAACCGTCGGCCGAGGCCTGAGCCCCGGCCGACGGAACAGACACGCCGCACTCCCACAGCCGACGCCGACCCTACTGCGACAGACCCGAGATGATCGACACCAGCGGCAGGAACATGGCAACAACGATGAAACCGACCACCACGCCGAGGAACACGATCAGCACGGGTTCCAGAGCGGAGGTCAGCGATTCCAAGGCGGCCTCGACCTCGCCCTCGTAGAAGTCGGCGACCTTCTCAAGCATCTGGTCGAGCTGACCGGTCTCCTCACCGATGGTGATCATCTGCACCACCATGGGCGGGAACATCTTGGAGCTCGCCAGCGGGTCGGCGATGGTATCACCCTCACGGATGCTGGCACGTGAGAGCAAGATGGCGTCGGCGATGATGTCGTTGTCCACGGTGCCCGCCACGGTCTCCATGGCCTGGAGGATCGGGACACCCGAGGACATCAGCGTCGACAGCGTGCGGGCGAAACGGGCGATGGCGATCTTGTGGTTGAGGCTGCCGAAGACCGGCACCCGCAGCTTGACCATGTCGTAATACCGTTTACCGGTCTTGGTGGCTTTGATCCGGTTGATCGCGATGACCAGACCCACCGTGATGCCGATGGTCAAGTACCACTTGCTGGTCATGAAGTTACTGACACGCATCAGGATGAGCGTGGGGAGCGGGAAGCTGTCTTCCTGCAGGCCCAGCTCGGTGAAGAGGTCCAGGAACTTGGGGAGGATGAAGGTCACCAGGAAGACCACGATGCCCACGGCGACGATCATGACCAGCACGGGGTAGGTCATGGCCGACTTGACCTTCCGGCGCAGTTCCATGTCGCTTTCCAGGAAGCCTGCGAGACGGTCCAGCGTCTCGTCCAACACGCCACCGACCTCGCCGGCGCGTACCAGACCGACGGCCAGGTTGCTGAAGACGGTGGGGAACTTGGCCATCGAGCGGGAGAGCGTAGCGCCGCCTTCGACCTCGGCGCTGATGTCGCGGATGATCTCCTTGAGCCGTGCGCTATCGGTCTGCTGCTCCAGAACGTCCAGGCATCTGACCAGCGAGACGCCGGCATTGATCATGGTGGCGAACTGGCGGCAGAAGATGGAAAGATGGCGGAGGTTTACCTTGTTGCCGAACAGGCGCTTACCCGTCTTCTTCTTCACGACGCCCTGGGCCTTCTTCTCCTGGACCTTGGAGGTGATCAGGCCCTGCTCCCGGAGCTGCTTGGCCAGCGCGTCCTTGCTGGCGGCCTCCACGGTGCCGGTGACTTCCTTGCCCGTCTTGTCCCTGGCCACATACTCAAAGGTTGCCACTGTGGGATCACTCTCCTCCGTCCACCGCGAGCGGCGGACAGCCGCGGGTGTGCGGCCTCAGGCAGTTACTCAGGTCAGTTGTACCCACCCCGGGCGGGTGTCTACACAATCCGCACCAGATTCCTCGGCCGGTCTTGCGGCAGCTTTACCTCTAGAGGTCCGGCCGGAAACCCCACCTTCGCCGGGAATGTCATTCTGAGAGCGTCCGCTCCCGGCAAGAGCAACTCGAAGAATCTCCTGGCGTTCAGCGAGATTCTTCGCTATCTCGCTGCGCGAGATGGACGCTCAGAATGACAGGAACCGG
>CAZXDD010000574.1:0-5357 GCA_964639415.1 uncultured Armatimonadia bacterium | reverse complement strand
TAGGGCGATGCAGCCCTCCGGGCAAGTCTTGCGCAGGAAGACGACGAGCCCCGGCGAATACCGGGGCCCGTGGGACGGGGATGTAGCGCCGAGCCATTTGGGCGGTCCAGTTCGCCTGACCCAACGGCTCTACCAGCCGCGGTTGGCCATCTTCTGGGTCTCGTCGAGGGTGCGGATGTCGATGCCGGCCATGGCGGCACCCTCCAGACCGCGGCAGGCCTTGGCGACCTCTACCGGGTCCTCGAAGTACGTGGTGGCGTGCACGATGGCCTTGGCCCGGGCGGCCGGGTCCTCGCTCTTGAAGATGCCGCTACCGACGAACACCGTCTCGGCACCCAGTTGCATCATCAAAGCCGCGTCGGCGGGAGTGGCGATGCCGCCGGCCGAGAAGTTCGGCACCGGGAGCTTGCCCTCCTCGCTCACCTGACGCACCATCTCAAAGGGCGCCCCCATGTTCTTGGCCTCGGTCATCAGCTCATCATCGCGCAGGCCCTTGAGCCGCTCGATGCCCTGAATAACCGTGCGCATGTGCCGCGTGGCCTCCACGATGTTGCCGCTCCCGGCCTCGCCCTTGGTGCGGATCATCGCGGCGCCCTCCACGATGCGCCGCAGCGCCTCGGAGAGATTGGTGCAGCCGCACACGAAGGGCACCTTGAAGTCGTGCTTCCAAACGTGGTAGCTCTCATCCGCCGGGGTAAGGACTTCGCTCTCGTCGATGAAGTCCACACCGATGGCCTCCAGCACCTGGGCCTCCGCGAAATGCCCGATGCGGCACTTGGCCATGACCGGGATCGTCACGCATTTCATGATGTTCTCGATGACACTGAGGTCGGCCATGCGAGCCACGCCGCCCTCGGCCCGGATGTCGGCCGGCACGCGCTCCAGCGCCATGACCGAGACGGCGCCGGCGTCCTCAGCGATCTTCGCCTGCTCCGGGGTGGTCACGTCCATGATGACGCCACCGCGGAGCATCTCCGCAAGCCCCACCTTGGTTCTCCACGTTGACTGCTCGGTGTTCTCGGACATATCCTTTCGCCTCCGGAAAACTACCCGCTACGCACTGCTGTAAGGGGCATTCTACCGCAATTGCCGGGGCTGTGCAATGCCCGGGGAGAGGCGGGGGAGAGGCGGGGGAAACGGCGGGGGAAACGGCGGGGAAACGGGGGGGAAAGGGCGGGTAACCGGCGGGGAAACGGGGGGGGAAACGGCGGGGAGACAGCCGAGCACCGGCGGCTCTGCGCGGTTACCGGGCCGCCGGTCGCGGAGAGCGGGTGACCGGGTCGTCCTCGGCGGGCCCATAGAGCCATCGGTAGCCGTCGGCATCCACCAGAATACGGCGGGAGCTGTCCAGCTCCGCGAGCGGCTCGGACCTGCCCGACGCCTCACGACTGAGGAGCACGGCACCGTGGGAGGTGGGTACCGCGGCAGCGTCGCGGTAGCGGCTGTCTGCGCTGCGCAGGCAGAGGGAATGGGCCTCTCCCCGGACCCGTGGACTGTGGGCGAGCAGCGTGCCCCGGGCCCTGCCGTCCCAGTTGAGGTACACCGGCGGCCGGCCGTCGCAGAGCAGCACCCAGCGGGCCAGCAGCTCCCCGCCATCGCTGTCGGCCCATCCCGGCAGCCCCTCGGGGCACCCGGCGTACCACACCTGCCCCCCGCGCACACTCAGCGCACACTCCACGGTGCGTTCGGAGCCACCGCTTGCCACAACGACCCACACCCGTCCGCCGCGCAGCCTGCGGAACTCCACCGTGTGCGGCAAGCGGCCGCGGCGCACTACGGCCGACTGAAGTGTACCGGTAGTCGGTGAGGAGAGTACCAGACAGACACGGAGATGCGCCGCCGGCCGGGGGAGTGGCCGGTACTCGATCGCCAGGCGACGCCCGGCGCCGAGCTCGGCGGTGAAGGAGTGCCGGGGAGAGAAATGCCCGCAGCGCCACAGGTGCACCAGGCCCGAGACGGCAGCAAGCAGCAGCGCCACAAACAGCGAGCCGGAAAGCCAGATGGAGAGCCCACTGCGTCCGCTGCCCACGGTCATGGCCGGTCCCCGTGTGCCTGTGATCCCCCACCGATTCGCTTGACACCCGATGCGTCCGAGGGTTCCACGCGCAAGTGGGCAACCCGGCGAGGAGGCCCCCGCCAATGGCTTCACGCGCCGGACCCCACACCTGGAGACGCGGCTCAAGGCCCGGCCTTCGCCGGGAATGTCATTTTCGGGGCGTCCGCTGCCGGCAAGAGCAGCTCGAGGCATCTCCCGGCATTCGACGAGATTCTTCGCTATCTCGCTGCGCGAGATGGACGCTCAGAATGACACGAAACGGACCGGCCGGACTTCTCGGCCGCGCTGCTAGGGCCGCCATTGCTCCAGGCGCAGACTGCCGCCCTCCTCATGGACCTCGAACAGCCGGGGGCGCTCCAGCGGGCCGCGGTTGGGCTGGTGGAATGTGGTCATGAGCCGTCCGTCGAAGCGCCGGAACAGCATGCCGTGCCCGCCGTCATCGCCGAAGATCGGCTCGGGCTCCTGTACCCACGGCCCCTCGATCGTGCCCGACTGCGAGTGGGCCACAGCCAGCTTGTAGCCTCCTGCTCCGAAGCTCGACCACAGCATGAGCAGATCGCCTTCCGCCGTCCGGTGCAAGAACGGGCCGTCGGTGACACCGCCCTTACGCTCGGTGCCCGTATTGCTGTGCCCCCACGGGGCCTCGGAGGCGCGGAAGAGCAGGATCGGCTCGCCCACGGCCTGTTTGAGATCCTCCGTCAGGCGCTGTGCGCAGATCTCGCCATCCACCACCTGCACCCACTCATGGCAAAACACCATCCACGGACTGCCGGCCTCATCCACATACAGCGTTCCATCCAGGCAGAACCAGTCCTCCGGCGTGGCCGGGCCATCGGTGAGGAAGCCGTAGGGCCCTTCGGGTCTGTCGGAGACCAGGATCCGGGTGTGCCGATAGCCGCCCTCGCCCCGGGGCTTGAAGGTGCACAGCATGTAGTGCCTGCCCCGGTACGCATGGACCTCGGGAGCCCAGTAGTTCTCGCTCGCAAACCCCTCGGGGGCCTCGAAAGCGGCGTAGGGTCCTTCCCAGGTGACCAGGTCCGGGCTCTTGTAGACCATGAACCCCGGCCCGCCCGGCAGGCGCCAGCCGGTGCCGTACAGATAATACAGCCCCTCCTCGGGCACGGGCAGGATGAAGGGGTCGCGCAGGTGGATCTCGTCAAGCTTGAGGGTCTCCACGGCCTCGGCCGTGCCGGCGGGGATGAGCGTCAGCATGCCGAAGATACCGAGATGAAGCATAGCTGTCCTCCTTGCGCCTTCCACAGCGATGCGCCACGGGGGCGGGACGGCAGACCACAGAGACACGGAGACGCAGAGACGCGGAGAACGGCAGGAGAACGGCAGGAGAGAGGCACCGGCGGCAGAGTTCGTGAACAACGCCGTCCTCGCCTCACTCGCCGTTCTCTGTGGTGAGCCGTTCTCCGTGGAACTCCGTGCTCTCCGTGTCTCCGTGGTGAGCCGTTCTCCCCGCCGTCCTCTCCGCCCGCTACTCGTGCTCAGCCAGGACGTCCTTGACCTTCTTGCCCTCGAGCTCCTCGGCTTCCTTGGCCTGCTCGGGGTCGTTTTCGCAGATCCACTTGTAGAGCATGGCGGCATGCTCTTTCTCCTCGGCCCGGTTGTGGTCGAGGATCTCCTTGAGCACCTTGTCGCCGGTGGCATCGATGCGCTCGGAGTACCAGTCGATGGCCTCCAGCTCCTCGCGTAGCGACATGCGGGCCCTCTCAAGGTCCAGTGTCTGCTCGGACAACACGTGGGGGTCTTCATGCAGCGGCATGCTCGTCCTCCTGTGAGATGAGATAGGTCGGCGCGCCTGAGGTGACACAGACACCGGCCGTGGTGTACCGCTCAGGGCACGATGGCCCCGTGGTCCTCCAGTGCGGCTTTGATGTTCTCAAGCGCCAGAGCCGTGGGGGCGGTTCCCGTGCCGGCGGCCAGGGCGGCCGCGGCTCCCGCGGCCTGGCCCATGGCCATGCACGGCGCCTGCACGCGAAGGGCAGAGTTGGCCAGGCGGTCGCTGGCCACGCAGCGCCCTGCAACCAGCAGGTTCTCTGTCCCCTTCGGTACCAGGGCGCCGAAGGGAATGGTGGGGACCACTCCCGGCCTCAGCGGCTCCGGGGACACCCCCTGCTCGTCATGCAGGTCCAGCGGGTAGAAGGCGTAGCAGATGGCGTCCGGGTAGCGTCTGCCGGCGCGGTAGTCCTCCACCGTGACCTGGGTCTCGCCCACGATGCGGTAGGTCTCGCGTACCGACGTGCCGCCCATCACCCGCTGCACCCGGGCGTTTTCGCAGCCCGGCAGAGTGCGGGCAAAGCGCAGCGTGCGGAGCATCGATTCGCGACCGGCGATGTTGCTCGCCGTGGCGGCGGGGGAGGTGGAGTCGTCGGCATCCATCACATGGCAGAGCCCGAACGCTCCGTGGAGGAGCGCGGCGAAGCGCCCGAAGTCGTGGTAGTAGTCCTCGGCCCAGAGAGTGCCTTTGGTTACGGCGTCCTGGTACCGGTGCGCGGTGAGTTGCGGGTCGGCCGCGGACAGGTTGATCCCGACGAGGCTGAAGCCGAAGGTGCCGGGCTGGATCGTGTCCTCCCGCTGCCGGGGCAGACCGAGCATCCCCACCACGTCCGCCCCCCCGGTGCAGTCGATGAGCTGGCGGCACTCAATGTCACGTCGCATGGCCTTACCCACCGTCTGCACCCGCCAGCCGCCGTCGGTCCTCTCGACCTCCAAGGGCATCTCGTAGTAGCACAACTCGACCTCCGCCGCCAGGCAGGCCTGCTCGGCCAGGGCCGCGTAGAGGCCGGGGTTGATGCGGACTTGATTCTCGTAGTGGTGCTCGGGCACCCGGGAGAAGTCCGGCAGCTCGCCTCCGTCCAGCTCCACAGTAGCCTTCACCAGCTCCCAGCCGATCCCGGCGATGACCTGCTTGCCCCAGGCATCGAAGAGGCCGGGGAAGGCGACGCCGCCGGTGGTCATGGTACCCCCCAGTTGGCCGCCCATCTCCAGGAGCAGGGTTCTTGCCCCGAGGCGCGCGGCCTGAAGGGCGGCGATGGTCCCGGCGGTGCCACCGCCGATCACCAGCACATCAACCTTACTGTCGAGTAGAAGCATCTGCGAAAGCCTCCGTGTCCGGCGGTGAGGCGCCGTTGCCGTTGTAGGGCGGCGACCTGTGCGCCGCCGCCGTTCGTTGTTGGCCCGCCCCCTTGGCGCGGTACAGGCCCGCGCCCTACAAAGCGGCGGCGCCCCGAGCCGTGCGCCGTTGTAGGGCGGCGACCTGTGCGCCGCCGCCGTTCGTTGTTGGCCCGCCCCC
>CAZXDD010000573.1:2664-5376 GCA_964639415.1 uncultured Armatimonadia bacterium | reverse complement strand
ATAATGAGCGGTGACTGGAGTTCAGACGTGTGCTCTTCCGATCTGGGCAGAGCCCCGCGACGTTGGCCGTCTGCCGGGAAAGCCGGCGTCGGAGGCGTCATCCGTGCCGTCGGGCAGCGACTCCCCAACCCCGACCTAAGGTTCCACCGGCGTCAGCGTCACCGAGCGCAGGTTCATCACCGCCATGCCCGGCTTGCGCACCGGCTTGACGGTGACGGTGATCTTCCCGGCCTGAGCGATATGTACCGTTCCCAGCGTGACCGTGGTATAGTCCTTCCAGCTCTTGGTGGACTCCACCTTGCCCCACCAGGACTGCTCAGCGATGCCCACGGCGTAGACGCTCCCCTCGGAGCCGGGCTCGCAGGCGATGGCCGCCGTGATCTCGAACACCCCGGGCCTTTGGATCTCGGCATTCCAGGTGACGTAGTCGGAGGCATTGGTCCAGTAGCCCACATTGGGCTCGCCCTCACCTTCGAGCCGAGCGCCGCCGCCGACGATCTCGGCGTCGACTGCCGAGAGTTTGAGCGCTCCGCCCTCGCCCTGCCGCACCGGGACCAAGATCACCTCGGGCTCGCCGTCCAGTTGCACCACGACCACGGTGGCAACCGGGTCGGGGAGTGTCTCGGGCAGGGCGATGGTCACGCCCTGCGGGGAGCTCTCCACGGCCAGCGCCCGGTCGGGAGCCACGAGCAGATGGGCGCCAACCACCTTGCTACTCAGCGGCAGCACGAGCCTGCCGTCCTCCGGGCGGTCGAACACGTGCAGATACAGCGTGTCGCCCTTGCGGGTGCAGCGGCCGAACCCGAGCTGCCTGAAGGGGCTCGCCGTGGTGGCGTAGATCGCCTCACCGTTCACCGCCATCCACTCCCCTACCGCCTTCAGACGCTCCACGCTGGGCTCAGGGATGACGCCCTCGGCCGTGGGGCCCACATTGAGCAGGTAGTTGCCGCCCTTGGACGCGATGTCGATGAGATTGCGGACGAGGGTGGCGGCGGGCTTCCAGTTGCTGTCATAGGACTTGTAGCCCCAGGTGTCGTTGATCGTCATGCAGGTTTCCCAGTCACGGTCTCCCATGCCGGTGGCGGGGATGAACTGCTCGGGCGTGTCGGTATCGCCCGGGTAGACGCCGAGACGGTTATTGGTGATGATTCCGGGCTGCAAGGCGAGCAGGGGCACCAGCGTGTCCGCCTGCTCGCGGGTCATGTCCACCGGCGTGTCCCACCACAGGACGGCGATCTTTCCGTAGTTGGTGAGCAGCTCGCGCACCTGGGGGACGGCGATGTCGCGGACATAGGCATCCATGTCGCCGTCCTGCGCCGGGTCCCAGTGGCCCCCGGCCGCCGCGCCGCCGGGATGGTGCCAATCCTGGGCCTGGGAGTAGTAGAACCCCAGCCTGATCCCCCGGCGCTCGCAGGCCGCGGCCAGCTCCTTGAGTGGGTCACGCTTGAAGGGCGTGGCATCGTGGATGT
The DNA here is from genome assembly GCA_964639415.1 of uncultured Armatimonadia bacterium. Lineage (GTDB taxonomy): Bacteria > Armatimonadota > Zipacnadia > Zipacnadales > JABUFB01 > CAYRFY01. The sequence continues at coordinate 3,907 of CAZXDD010000573.1, read as the reverse complement.
TGTAGTCGGTGGCGTCCGAATCGAACATGGCGAAGCCGTCGTGGTGCTTGGAGGTGATGATGATGTACTTCATGCCGGCCGCCTTGGCCAAAGAGACCCATTCGTCGGCATCGAACTTCACCGGGTTGAACTCCCGGGTCAGGGCGGCGTAGTCGGCCACGGGGATCTTCGCATGGTGCATGATCCACTCGCCGATGCCGCCGATCTGCTTGCCTTCCCAAGTCCCGGCGGGTACGGCGTACAGGCCCCAGTGGATGAACATGCCAAAGCGCGCCTCGCGCCACCAGGCCATGCGGGCATCACGCTGCTCCTGAGTCTCGGTTTCGGCTTCCTGTGCCGGCAAGGGGAGAGCGGCGGACAGCAGTAGCGCGCCGAACGCCAACAAGCTCCATCGCATCATCCTGTGGCGGGTGCATCTCATCGGGCTCATCTCGCTTTCATGTGGCGGTGTGGGCGGTGGCGCCGCCGTCACCTCTCGGCGGCTCGCGTCGTGTGGGAGGGACCGGAAGACGCGTGGAATGGCCGCCGCCGTCACCTCTCCCAGCTCGCGTCGTGTGCGAGCGCCCGGGAGAGGTCGCGCCGGACGTATCGGCGCGGGTGAGGGGAAGCTCGCCGGGCGTGCATCGGGAGTCTCCACCGGCCGTGGCGCCGACCGGAAGACATCCCTCGAACCAACGCCGGGGGCCATCCTCTCATCCCCCCGGCCACTCCCAGTGTCTCAGATCGTCGCTCCATGCCAGTCCCAGACTGGCGTGGGTGTCGAACATCGTCCGCTCGTCCTCCGGGCCGCTGCCGTGGAAGAACAGCAGCGCCTTGCCCACACCCCTGTCGTTCCGCAGGTCGAGGACGAAGCCCGCCGTCAGCCGGCCCTGGGCCCAGGGCCAGTCGGCCTGCCCCAGCACACGCTGCCCCTCGTCGGTCCAGGTCACCAGGTCCGGCGAACGCTTGACTCCGATCCCGTTCTCCGGCGAGTGGAACAAGACGTACTGCCCGCCATCCACCACCACACAGACGTTCTCTCCCGCCGCCGCCCGGCCGCGGTACGTCCAGTGCCGCAGGTCGTACGACCATGAAAGGCTCACACCGTTTTGCTTGTAGAAGCACCACCACTTGCCGGGCTCGTCCTTGTCTGCAAGCAGATAGGGGTCGATCATCCGCCCCATCTGCTGCTCCGGGACGTCGGGCCCCTTCACCCGCAGGAGTTCCGGCTGTCCCCAGTGCTCCAGGTCGGGGCTCCGCATAG
>CAZXDD010000573.1:374-2654 GCA_964639415.1 uncultured Armatimonadia bacterium | reverse complement strand
TAGCGTACAGCCGGGCGTTTTCATTGCCGTATTTCTCGCCATGGGGGCGCGGATAGGTCTGCAGACAGAGCACCCACTCGTCCTCAAACCGGATCACATTGCCGGGACTGGAGTAGTTCAGCGCCCGGTCTCGCGGAGTGAGGATGCGGGGCTCAGTCCACCGCAGCAGGTCCTCGCTCCGGCTCACCGCCGTGTATGAATACGGGCGCCCGTCGGTCTCGGTGAGCACCAGCGTGAAGAACAAACGGAACACGCCGTCTTGATACACCACGGCCGGGTCGCGGTAGGCCCGGGTGGCATCCCCGCGGAAGATGACGGGTGAGCGCAGGGAGGACAAAGAGATTCTCGCCATGGCAGGGGAGTTCGACGGATAACCGATGGCGCCCTTCCGCGGGCGCGAGAGCGTGGGAAGAGATTCACCACGGAGACGTAGAGAACGGCTGAGAACGGCGAGAGAGCGGGAAAAGCGGCCCATTGCGGGCGCACGGCCAAAGCAAGGAATGCAGGAGCAGAGGCGACTGAGTGGGCGGCGGTGAATACAATGGAGTCTCGACAGGTCCAAGGAGGCAGAAGAACCATGAGGGTCTGCGTCGTCGGAGGCACCGGGAACATCAGTACCGGCATCGTGCGCCGGCTGCTGGAGTGCGGGCACGAGGTGACCTGCTTCAACAGGGGGCAGCGCTGCGAAGCGCCCGAGGGCGTGCGGGCTATCTGCGGCGACCGCAGGGACCGCGCGGCCTTCGAGCAGGCCATGCAGGCCGAACGCTTCGATGCCGCCATCGACATGATCAGCTTCACGGCCGAGGACGCCGAGAGCAGCCTGCGGGCCTTCCGCGGGGTGGGGCAGTTTGTCCACTGCTCCACCGTCTGCACCTACGGGGTGGAGTACGATTGGCTGCCGGCCACCGAAGACCATCCTCTGCGCCCCATAACTCCCTATGGCCGGGGCAAGGTGGACGCCGACGCCGTTCTTCTCGGTGCCCACTACAGAGAAGGGTTCCCGGTCACGATCATCAAACCCTCCACCACCTACGGTCCGGCCATGGGCCTGCTGCGTCAGATCGCCTCGGAGTTCGCCTGGATCGACAGGATCCGCAAGGGCAAGCCCATCGTCGTCTGCGGCGACGGTCTCGCCCTCCACCAGTTCCTGCACGTGGACGACGCCGCCCTGTGCTTCGTGGGCGTCCTGGGCAAACCCCACTGCATCGGCCAGGTGTACAACATGACCCGGCGTGGGTTCACCACATGGGCCGACTACCACCGCTGCGCCATGCGGGTGATCGGCCGCGAGGTGGAGCTGGTCGGCGTCCCGTTGCGGACGCTCCTGGCCGCCGCCAGCCCGGGCATCGACATCTGCAGGGACATCTTCGCACACAACGTCACCTACAGCTCGGAGAAGCTGTTCCGGGATGTGCCGCAGTTCGTCCCGGCGGTCTCACTGGAGCAGGGAATGGCCGGCGTGCTCGAGGCCATGGACCGCGAGGGCCGCATCCCCGATAGCGACGGCATGACGTGGGAAGACGAGCTGATCGCGGCCCAGGACGGTGTGGGCCAACTGCGGCTCGGATAGGTGCAGTACAGACGAGGCCCGCTGGGAGGACGCCAGGTGCCATTCTCCGACTTCCATGACCAGCACGCCGCCACCCTGCGGGCGGCGCTGAACTCCGCCACATGGCGGGCGGCCCTCGCTCGCGGCGCCATCGAGGCCGCCCGGGAGGCCCTGCTCACTCCCCCGCCCACCGCGAACGTCTTCTCAACGCCCGTGGATCAGCTCAAGGCCATCAACGGGCCGCGCGTGCGGGAGATGATCGCCTCCGGCGAGCGAGACGAGGAGCGCCTGCTGCAGACGCTGGGCACGTGGCCCGACACGTGGCCGCGAGAGGTCCCGCTGCGGCTGTCGTTCCTGGGCCTGAACCTCACCTCGGCCTGTGACATGTCCCCCCGCTGCGTCTACTGCAATCAGCGTCCTGTCTCGCAGCGGATGGGCACCGACGACTGGCGACGGGTGATCGAGGGGGCCGCCGACCAGGATGGGGATGGGCCGTACCTGTACCTCACCGGCGGCGAGCCGCTGCTGCTGGGGGAGGACCTCTGGGGGTCCGCCGGGCTGATCCGCTTCGCCACAGGCATCGGCGCAGCCTGCAACCTCAACACCAATGCGCTGCAGCTCACCCCGCAGGTGGCCCTGGGGCTGGTGAGCGCCGGCCTGGGACGCATGCACGTCTCGCTGGACACCCACCTGGCTCAGGTACAGGACAGCATCTGTCGCCGGACGGGACG
>CAZXDD010000573.1:0-364 GCA_964639415.1 uncultured Armatimonadia bacterium | reverse complement strand
AGCTCGCCAAGGCGCTCCTGGGTGTCTCGCACCCGGTCATCCACATCAACTGCGTGCTGACGCGGCTCAATGCCGACGGCTACCCGGACTTCCTGCGCCTGCTGCTGTCGATGAAGCCGCGGCCGGTGGAGGGGCGCAGCCCGGATCTGGACATGCACCTGATCCCCGTGGGCGGCGAGGCCAACGCGAGCCTGCGTCTGACGCAGGAAGGCTATTTGCGCTTCTTCACAGACACCTGGGAGCAAGTGGAGGAGGTATGGGCCCAGTACCAGGAGGAGTGCGGCTCTGCCGACAAGGACCGCGGGCCTTTGCACGCCAGAGATCGGAAGAGCGTCGTGTAGGGAAAGAGTGTAGGATAGGGTGT
>CAZXDD010000572.1:0-5392 GCA_964639415.1 uncultured Armatimonadia bacterium | reverse complement strand
AGACGTGTGCTCTTCCGATCTTGAATGGTGCCCGGCGGACGGCTCGGCATGCGGCAACCGCCTTGGGCCGCCGGACCTACGCGGAGGAGCCAGGCACGCTCTCGGCCTTGATCGTCGCGATCACGTCTTCCAGCGGCTGGGAGCCAAGGTCGCCTTTCTCGCGGTCGCGGACGGCTACCGCCCCGGCCTCCTGCTCCTTGTCCCCGACGATGAACATGCAGGGGACCTTCTGCATCTCGGCATTGCGGATCTTGTTGCCCAGCGTGCCGCCGAAGCGGTCCAGCTCCACGCGAATGCCCTCAGCCTGCAGACGCGCGGTTACCTGCTCGGCATAGGGCAGGTGGCGGTCGGTGATGGGCAGGACCGAGACCTGCACCGGAGCCAGCCACAGCGGGAAGGCGCCGGCGTAGTTCTCGATCAGTACGCCCAGGAAGCGCTCGATGCCGGCGAGTACCACGCGATGCACCATGACCGGCCGATGCGGCTGGCCGTCCTCGCCCACATAGGTGATGTCGAAGCGCTCGGGCTGGGTGAAGTCGCACTGGATCGTGGGACACTGCCACAGCCGGCCGATGGCGTCCTTGACCTTGATATCGATCTTCGGCCCGTAGAAGGCCCCGCCGCCCGGATCCTCCTCGTAGTCCAGTTCGTTGGCCTCCAGGGCCTCCACCAGCTTGCCGGTGGCCAGCTCCCACTGGGCGTCCGTGCCCACGGACTTCTCGGGCCTGGTGGCCAGGTAGACCTTGTACTCCGGGAAGCCAAAGGTGCGCATCATGAAGGCCGCAAAGTCGATGACACCGGTGAGCTCATCCAGGAGCTGGTCTTCGCGGCAGAAGATGTGCGCATCATCCTGCGTGAAGCCGCGCACGCGCATGAGCCCGTGGAGCACCCCCGCCCGCTCGTGGCGGTAGACGGTGCCCAGCTCGAAGTAGCGGATCGGCAGGTCGCGGTAGCTGCGGGTATGCGTCTTGTAGATCAGGATGTGGCCCGGGCAGTTCATGGGCTTGATGCCGTATTCCTGCTCGTCTACCTCGGTGAAGTACATCGGGTACCCCTGCTGGCGATGGCCGGAGGTGTACCAGATGTCGCTCTTGATCAGATGGGGCGTGCGCAGGAGCTGGTAGCCGCGCTTGACGTGCTCGGCGATGGAGAAGTCCAGCACCTGCTGGCGGAGCATGGCGCCCTTGGGGTGATAGTACGGCAGCCCGGCCCCGGCCTCCTCGTGGAAGCTGAACAGGTCCAGCTCGCGCCCGAGCTTGCGGTGGTCGCGGCGCTTGGCCTCCTCGATCAGGTCCAGATGCTGCTGGAGGAGCTTGGCCTCCGGATAGGCCGTGCCGTAGATCCTCTGCAGCATGGGGTTGTTCTCATCTCCGCGCCAGTACGCCCCGGCAACGGAGGTGAGCTTGAAGGCCTTCAGAGCGCCCGTGTCCGGCAGGTGCGGACCGGCGCACAGGTCCATGAACCCGTCGTGCTCGTACAGACTGATGGGCCCACCCTCTTCGGCGATGCCCTCGATCAACTCCAGTTTGTACGGGTTGTCCTTGAACAGCTCTCGGGCCTCCTGGACGGAGACCTCGCGGCGGACGAAGGGCACCGCCGCGTCGACGATCCTTTGCATCTCGGCCTCGATGCTGGCCAGGTTCTCGTCGCTGAAGGTCACGTCTGTATCGAAGTCGTAGTAGAAGCCGTCGTCGATGGCCGGGCCGATGGTGAGCTTGCTCTTGGAGAACAGGCGCAGCACCGCATCGGCCATGACGTGCGAGGCCGAGTGCCAGTAGACGTGCTTTCCCTCGGGGCTGTCGAAGGTGCAGATGGCCAGCTCGGCGTCCTGCTCGATCGGTGTGCTGAGGTCTACCAGCTTCCCGTCCAGCTTGCCTGCGACGGCGGCCTTCGCCAGCCTCTTGCCGATCGATTCGGCGACCCGCAGGACGGTAGTCCCCCTCTCACACTCTTTGATGGATCCGTCCGGCAGCGTCAGCTTGACGATACTCATGGGGACTACCTCCTTTGCGGTGTATGTGCAATGCAACGTTGCGGGCCAAAGGCCCGCTGAGGCCATCCATGCGAGGGGTGCGCCGTTCGCCCCTTCCCGTGGGCCGTCGCACCGCGTAGGTCGGGGCCTGAAGCCCCACACAGCCATCGCGGGAAGCTCCTCCGTCTCCCGCGCGACAACCATCGGCTCTTGCAACAAAGCCGCGTCCGTTATGGACGCGGCTTTCCCAAACTCAATGGTGGGCGCTAGTGGATTTGAACCACTGACCTCCACCGTGTCAAGGTGGCGTTCTCCCCCTGAACTAAGCGCCCGGTCCTTCGTTCGTAGGCCTGCGATTATAGCAGCCTCTCGGACCGATGTAAAGACAGTTTGCATCGGCGCATCGGCGCTTCGGCGCATCGGCGCTTCGGCGCTTCGGCGGCCATCGCCTGTCGTCTGAGGGCGGTCGGCGTCCCGGCGCCCTGCTTGCCCACCGCAACCTCCGGCCGCGGAGCCCGTCACGAAGGGCAACCAGCGCGGCCTTGCGGAGAGCTACTCCCGCACCGGCCTCATCGCGTCTCGCAACGCCTCGGGCGTCATTCCCCTGCCGGTGATGAACACCGGGGCCTCTGTCAGCGCGACGGCCTCCTGGTCCAGCACATTGCCCATGATGTCCCTGGCGCGGACCCCCGGCGCGTCCCAGCTTGCCCTCAACCCCGCCTCGCCTCTCGGTCGCCAGGCGGCGAGCACCGGGCCGGCCGGGGTCTCAAACAGGTAGGCTTTGAGCCCAGGCCCCCAGTCCAGCTCTCCGACGGCCCTGCAGCCGGGTGGAAACAGCTCGGCAAAGGCCGCCACGGCGGCGTAGATCCTCCGCGGCGCCCCGCCGTACTCGAAGAACGTGCCCTCCCGGTTGTCGCCGTTGAGCCCCGGGCAGGTGCCCGCGTGGTACAGGATGCGCTCCACGCCGTTGGCCAGCAGGATCACATTGAAGCGCATGGAGTAGATGGCCTGGGTTCTTTCGTCGGGCAGAGGGATGTCGAAACCACCGTGCCGCGCCGGGATGACCTCCACATCATCGTCGGCGTAATAGCCGTGCTCGGTGAGCCAGATCGGCTTCACCCCGCCGTGCTGCTCCATCAGCGACCGGAGCTGGTGGAGCCCCGGCTCCCGACTCTCCGGGCCCGCCAGGCCCGGATAGGTGTGGACATCCACCGCGTCGATGGACGAAAGCGCCCCGGTCTCGAACATCTCGGCGAAGTACCTGCCCACACCGTCGGGCCAGCCGCCGATGCCGGCGAGGATCTTGCAGTCCGGATCGGCGGCCCTCGCGGCCTGCGAGAACAGCTTCACCAGACGGCCGTAGTCGCGCCCGCTGTAGCCGTGGGTCTCAGGCAGCGCATGGTTCGTGTACAAGGGCTCGTTGAACACCTGCCACCATGCGATGCGCCCGCGATAGTGCGCCACGGTGGCCCGCACGTAATCCGAGAACTCCCGGTCGCTGCGGGGAGCGTAGGCGGTACGCCCACCCAGGGCCGGGTAGCCGTCGCCGGCCGGAACACTGTCCGGCGCCGCCGAGGACCAGTTGCTCGCGGGGAACGGCAGCAGACCCAGCACGGGTTGTCCGAAGGTCAATGGGCGGTTGATGTGGTGGTCGGCCTCCGAGAAGTCAAAGGGCCCCGGCTGTCTTTGCACATCATGCCACTTGAGCGACCAGTCCCGCACCCACAGCAGGCCCGCGTCCACGCAACTGGCCAGCAGGTGGTCCCACGGATAGGCGTGGTTCATCCCGAAGATGGAATCCTCCCGGCCGTACCGGGGGATGATGGCCATCCGCATCCCGCGGCCCTGCCGTACCCCGTTGAGGCTCAGGTGCACGCGGTAGAACCCACGTTTCGTCAACCCCAGGTCCACCATCTGGGTGGTCGGGCCTTCCCCGGCGGGCACGCGGACACGATGCGTGGCGACCTCCCGATCGTCAAAGTCGATCACGGAGAGCACGACCTCGGCGGGCCCGGCGCCCCGATTGTGAGAGGTCAGCTCGACGCAGGCGTCATCTCCCTCGTAGAAGATATTGCCGCGCCTGTGCGTGGTCATCCCTGCCTCGACCGGCGACCGTGGCACGAAGGCCGAGGGTTCCTTGCCCTGCTCGAACTGAAGGGCATCCAGCCACAGGGTGCAGGTGTCGCGGTCCGTGCCCCTCAGGTCGGGGCCCACCAGCACGGAGCACCAGGCCGCAGGCACCGGGGCACAGAGCTCGTACCGCGCCCACCGGGTGCCGACGCGGACCTCCCGCTCCACCGGCGCACCGCCAAAGGGCTGGATGACCAGCCTAGCCGGGCAGTCTTCCGCGTCGGCACGCAGGTACGCCGACAGGCAGTAGTCCTGTCCCTCAGAGGTGGGGACCCAGCCCATGTTCCCCGTGAGCACCGCCCGGGCGGGCGAGCGCATGGCCTCCATGCAGTCGAAGTACGCCACCGGCGTGGTTCCGGGGGCCATGGCGACCTTCAGGCAAGTGTCGCCCTCGGACGCCGAGCCATACTCCAGCTCGCCGAAGAGACGGTTCATCGGCATGTGCCAGCCGGAGGTGGTGTACCTCGCCGCGCTTCCCCAGCCGTCGGTGCCACACTCGAAGCCGCCATTGGGGAGAAGGTTGCGGCCGCCCAGGTCCGGCCACACCAGGGTCGGCTCACGGCGGCCGTCGCCGGGAACGAGACTGACATCGTCGATCCACAGTGTCCCTGTGGACAGGTAGCAAAGCTGCAGGCGCATGCGCTCCTGGCCGTCGGCGACGGCCTCGAACACAAACTCATGCAGCCCCCAGTCATCCGCCGGCGCGAAGGCATCGCTGAGCCCGACGGAGCTCCAGGACCTGGTGTCGACCAGGGAGATTAGCACCGGCACGCCCTCAAGACCGCTGTGTCTGGCCCAAAAGGAGAACCGGTACCACTTGCCCTTCTCCACCGCGATATGCCCCATCTGGCAGATCATCGCGTGACTGGCGGGGTTCTCCGGCACCAGGCGGGTGCAGTCCAGTCGCGCACTGAAGCCGCCGCCACGCCCGGTATCCCGGGTCAGACGCTGGGTGACGGTCTCGGCATCGCCGGCCGCCTGCCAGTTGTCCGGCACACCGTCACCGTCGTCGTCGAGCTCCATGTCGCCATTGACTACCAGGTTGCCCTGGGCCATGGCGGGAGAGAACGAGAGCAGGCACAGCAGCGCAAGCCCCAGTATTGGCTTCACATCCGGCTCCCTGTCGTCTGGTATGATACGGTAGCACAGTTACCGTCGGTGTTCTCCCCGGCAGGGGCCGGTACCTCCGAGGCCGACAACTCGGGGGGCGGAGGGCATGGGCCGGACACGGCGAACATTGTCTCGCAAAGCGATCCGGTAACCATCGCTCACCCGGGAGGCGACCACTAT
>CAZXDD010000571.1:0-5398 GCA_964639415.1 uncultured Armatimonadia bacterium | reverse complement strand
CGATGGGCAGGCACTCGTCATAGTCCTGCACGTACATCTGCACACCAAGACCGAGCTGTTTGACATTGGAAAGACAAGAGGCCTGGCGGGCCTTCTCCCGCGCGCGTGCGAAAACCGGGAACAGTATCGCCGCCAGAATCGCGATAATGGCGATCACGACGAGCAGTTCGATGAGCGTGAATCCACGTGTCCTCAATCTTATCGCCTCCGTAGGGCCTGGGTGCATCGCACCTGCGTATGGTTGCGCGGCTTTCTCGCGAATCCGTGTGGCTGTCATGGGTGCAGTCAGGTCGGTTCGGGTCTGTTTCTCTGCTTCCCGGCTCACCCCCTCTCCTCACCGGCATAGTACACATGGCGTGCGGACGTCTTGAAGATCAGAGCCGTGCAGCACAGGATCAGGAGGAACAAGATCCAGGCCAATGCGCAGGCGTAACCCATCTTGAAGTCCGCGAAAGCCACATTGAACAGGTACAGAGAGTAAAAGAGTGTCGAATCCACAGGACCGCCGGTGCCGCCCGTCATCACGTAGGCCGGGGTGAAGAACTGGAAGGCCCCGATCAGGCCCATGATGAGCACGAAGAGAATCTGCGGGCTGATGAAGGGGAGCGTGATATGCCGGATGCGGTGCCAGGTGCGGGCGCCATCCACCTGAGCGGCCTCGTACAGCTCCGCCGGCACATCCTGCAACGCCGCCAGGAAGATGACCATCGATCCGCCGACACCCCACAGACTCCACAGGACGATGGCGGGCTTGGACCAGTCGGGTGAGGCGAACCATCCCGGCGGCTCGAGGCCCCAGGCCGACAGGACCGGCCGCAGGAGCGCATTGATGGCGCCGTTTTGCGGGTTGAACAGCCAGATCCACAGCACGGAGGAAGCCACCAGCGGGACAATCGTGGGGACGAAGAAGAAGGTGCGGTAGAGAGCCTGGCCGCGGACCTTCAGGTTCAGCAGGAAAGCCAGACCCAGCGCCACCACGATGCCCAGCGGCACCGCCAGAGCGGCGTAGTAGGCTGTGTTGGCCAATGACTTGAAGAACAGCTCATCCCGCAGGAGATGCTGGTAGTTGGCGGCGCCGATCCACTGGGGCGGACGCATGACGCTGTAGCGGGTGAAACTGTAGCCAAGTGACGCCAGCACCGGGTAGAGAGTGAAGATGCAGAGCCCCACGATCACCGGAGAGCAGAAGGCCAGGCCCAGCCAGAGACGTCGGCGCCGAGGGTCGGGTTGGCTGTGGGTCATCAAGGCGTGCCCCCCCTGTCGCCGAGGATGATGTCCAGCTCGTCCTGGGTGGCGCGGCGCGCCTTGTCAAGGGCCGACTTGGCGACCGCGGACTTCGGGGTCGTCTCGGCGTAGACGGCTGCGTCCACGGCGCGACCTAGCTCGCGCATGTACCGGGCCTGGATGGGCATGACGGGCCGCTGGTGACGGCACTCCTGCAGGATCCGGAGGAACTTGTCGTAGTGCTTCTTGTGGCGGACCTTTTCCAGGTACGGGGAAGCCTTGTAGCCTGGAAACAGCCCGGTCTGCTCTCCGACCAGGGCCGTACCCTCGTCGTCGGCGCACAGCCAGCGCACGAACTCCCAGGCCTCCCGCCGATTGGCCGCGGCGGCCGGCAGTCCCATGCACCATCCGCCTACCCATGAACTGCGCTGCTCGCCGTCCGGCGGCGCGGGGATGAAGGTAACACCGTAGTCAAGGTCGGGTGCATAGCGGGCGAGGTCGGCGATGCCGCCGATGTGCAGGCACATCATGGCCACCTTGCCGGTGATGAAGGGGTTCTGCTCCGCGGCCCCGAAGCCGCGCTCGAGCCCCGCGACCTTGTCGGCCCCGTACTTGTCCGCATAGGAGGCCATCCACTCCAGGGCCCGCACGACGCCGGGGTCGTCCGCGGTGACGAGGTCCTTGTCGTAGTCGTAGAAGTCACCGCCGAAGGCCCAGCCCCAGGTGAACATCGAGTTCGCGGCTCCGTACTGCGACCACGGGATCAGGCCGATGCGCACGATCTCGGAGCCCTCATGCCTGGTGAGCAGATCCGCGTAGCGGTCCAGCTCCTCAATGGTCTGCGGCGGTCGTTCGGGATCCAGACCCGCCTCGGCGAAGGCCTGCTTGCTCCAGACGAAGCCGAAGTTGGGGTCGGCGCAGAATGTCAGGGCCCAGACCTGGTCGCGGTACACGGTCTGACGCCAGCACGGGTCGAAGTAGTCGTCCCGGCCGATGCCGGCCTCCTGGCACAGCTCGGTCAGAGGGCTGAGAGCTCCCCACTCCGCCCACGGGGCGACCTGGGGGCCGTCGACGAAGATGACCTCGGGGGGCTTGTGGGCCGCCACGGCGGTGAAGAACTTCTGGTTCGTGGCCAGGTCATTGGCTGCGAACACCGGCCTGAGCAGGATCTCGGGGTGCTGTCTTTGGTACTCATCACAGATGCGCGTGAAGCCCTCGGCCATCGTGCCGCCCCAGACGTGCCAGACTCGCACGACCTTGCGGCCACCGACCTCGGTGACATCACGGGCGCAGCCGTGTACGAGCACAAGGCAAAGGGGCAGGCAGAGAGTCATGGCACGTGGGAGACTGATGCGCATGAAGCGGGAATTCCTCGCCGGACGGTAGTTCTCCTTCGCCCCATGAGGGCGTCGAGGGACGGACGGCGTCGCCCGTGGATGTGCCCGTCTCTCCTCTGTCGATGCCCCAGGCCCCCGGCGCGACCCTTCACTGCCTCAGTCCCGCTCCCACAAGCCTCGCCAGGCCCGACAGATCCGCGATGTGGCTCTCATCCCCCCACTGCAGTGTCGGGAAGCTCAGCGTGGTCGTAGCCTTCCCGATTTCGGCCGTGGTCAACCCCACATCCAGCCAGACATCGTGTCCTTCGGCATGTAAAACGACCGTTACCCCGTCCGTCGAGGCCACCACCTCGCCATCGAGGGCGTCACAGAAGGCCTTCACGTCCCCCACCAGGGCACCGCCCGGCACCTGCCGGCACCAGACCGTGGCCCCGTTCAGCTTCAGGCGGTGGTTTTGTGCCCCGATGTACTCGAGAGCCCGGTCCACGCGTTCACAGAACTCCTGGGCAAGCTGTTCGGCGACAGAGACCGCCGCGGCCTCGGTGCCCCCGTGCACGGTGGCATGCACACGCGCTGTCGCAGGCCCCCGGGCCACCTCGAGGCTCGCAACCCCCAAGCGCGGATCGTCCGGGGTCCGGAAGTGAAGCGCATGGTCACCGATCGCTCGTCCGGAGGGAGTGCCGGGCTCAATGGCATCGGGGGCGGGACGTATGGCACCGGGCGCCCCTAACGGTCCCCAGTTCACCGGCGCGAGACAGATGCCCGCCGCCCATGTCATTATCACGTTGCAGTTGGGCTCGGCCCCTTCGGCGCTCCCCTCGCGCAGCCCGACCCAGATGCAGGATCCATGGCCTGGCTCTCGGATGTACACCTGCCGGAACCTTGCGAACTGCATGTGAGGAAGGGTGTCCTGGGGTGTGGGACGCAGGGCCGCCGCCGGGATCCGCGTCTCGGGCTGTGGGCCGCGGGAGCAGCCGCCGGCCAGCGCGGCGGCCACACAAGCCACGACGATCAGGGAGCCGAGGCTCAGCCGGTCCTTCAGTCCAATCACCTCTGTGTCGAGCCGTGGCCGGTGAGTAGAGCCCGGTCGCATGGAGGGCGGCCGCCGGTGCGCTTCGCGTCCTTCGTCGTTGCGTCCGCGGGGCGTCGCGGCTAACCGGCGCCCTGCGCCGCCGCCAGCACCGCCTCCACGGTCATCAGCGCCCTGCGCCGCAACTGCCGGAGCAGGTCCTGATACTCCGGGGGCAGACCGGAGGGGGTGGCGAAGGCCCCGACATCGATCCTGCGGGCCTGCCGGGCGGCTTCCGCGGCCTCATCCGGGCCGCTCTCGCGAAGCTCGAATGCGGCGATCTCGGCGGCGAGGAAGGGCTCGGTGGGGGAGAGGTCGGCGGCCGCCGAGAGATGCTCCACGGCCTTCTCCGAGTCCGTCTCGGTACAGCCCAGGACCCACCTGGTCCACTCGGTCTGCGGTGCCGCCGCGGCCAGCTCGGCGGCGGTCTGCATCTGCCCCGGCGTGGACTGCAGCCGGTCGAGATAGAACATGACGGCCGCCGCTTCGCCGGCGCCGGGGTCTTGCTGCGCCTGTGCCCACGCATTGCCAAGCAGCGCCGCTCGGAGGTAGAGCTCGCTGCCGGGGGCGGCCTCGGCGGCCCTTGTGAAATCCCGAACGGCTCGCTCGCGCCGTCCCTGCTCCCAGTAGATCCTCCCCATTGCGTACCAGGCCTCGGCGGTCTCCGGGCACAGGCGAGCCGCGGTTCGGTACGCCTCGAGGGCCGGCTTGCCCTGAGCCTGCAGGGCGCGCCCCAACTGCAGCCAGGCCCGGGCGTCGTCGGAGGCCAGAGTCGTTGCCGTGGCGGCCGCCTTCTCGGCCCGGTCCGGTACTCCCGATTCCAGCAGGGCCCGGGAAGCATCGATCCAGTCCCCGGCCGCAGTGGTCCTTGCGGCCTTCAGTTCCGCGCCGAGGGTCTCGGCAAGCCGCCGGGCGGACCGCCGGCCCCATGGCTGCCCGCAGCGGTAGACGAAACTGGCGATGTGTGTGACCTCGCGGTCGATGGGTGCCAGGCGTTGGGCGGCCCTGTGGTAGAGCCCGGCGGCGGTGGCGGTATCTCCCAGCTCGTGGGCGCCGTCCGCCAACTGCCGCAGTCCCGGCCCGTAGTCCCACAGTGCCTCGGCGGCCCCCGCGATCGCCTCCAGGGCCGTCTCCCGTGCGTGATCCGCGGCGCTTTGCAGGGCCAGCCGGGTGTAGGCCAGGGCGCGGTCGCGGGCCAGGAGCGGCGGCAGCGCCATGCCGCTTGAGCCCACCAGCGCATCCAGTTGCTCGATCCCCGAGGCCAAGTCCCCATGGTCCAGCCCCCGGGCCAGTGCCAATATGCCCTGGAAGTACAGGCGCTGGGGTCCCTCGGGAAGGCCCGCGAGCCGCTGCTGGGCGTCCTCCCAGGCGAGGTCGCCACTGTTGAGCCGGCCGCGCCACAGGCACAGCTCGGCCCAGTCGGCGGCCTCGGTCTCGCGGACCGTGGATTCCGGGGTCAACACCAGGTACTTGACCGCCTGTGCGAGACCCTCGGCCGTCTCGTCCGTGATGCCCGGCCTCAGCTCCAGCGCAGGGTCGCTCTCCCATGAGCGGGGGCCGTAGCGCCCCAGGACGCCTCTGGAGCCGCGGTACTTGCGGCTCACCCCGGCGATGCTGGGCAGGCGGGAGGCCGACACCACCTCGACGACCCCGGCCTGTGCCGGAAGACGTACCTGGGCTGTGGCCCCGGTGGGGAACTGGACCCGCCGGCCGGTGGAGAGCAGCGCCCCGACCTTGGCCAGCTCCTGCAGGCGCATCCGCTCGGCTT
>CAZXDD010000570.1:0-5402 GCA_964639415.1 uncultured Armatimonadia bacterium | reverse complement strand
TACACCCTATCCTACACTCTTTCCCTACACGACGCTCTTCCGATCTAGCCGGTCGCCCTTGGTGGTCACCCGGCCGTAGAACGGCAGCAGGTTGAACGGGCTGGCGGTGGTGCCGTAGATGGCCTCGGAGTACTTGTCCATCCACTTGCCGATGGCCTCGAGGCGGTCGACGAACTCCTTTTGGATCGTCCCGTCCGGCTTGGGGCCGATGTTCAGGAGCAGGTTCCCGCCCTTGGACACGATGTCCACCAGCATCCGGATCAGGTACTCGGCGGTCTTGTAAACCTTCTCGTCCTTGTCGTAGCCCCACCAGTGCGAGGTCATCGTGATGCAGGCTTCCCACAGGGCCGGGTTGCCGTCCTCGTCGAAGATCCCCGTGGGCGGGATGCGCTGCTCGGGGGTGACGAGGTCCTCTTTGGTGAAGTGCCGATCGTTGATGAGGATGTCGGGCTTGAGCTTGCGGGCCTTCGCGTTGGTCTCCGTGCCCGACAGCTCCTCGGGCTTGTTCATCCAGCCTCCGTCGTACCACAGGACGAAGGGGGCGGGGCGGTACTGTGTCATGAGCTGCTCGATATGCTCTCGCATGTAGGCGATGTAGTCCATCACATCATGGCCCTCGGCCGGACGGCTCTCGGCCTCCCATTCGAGGCGTGGCAGATAGTCCTCGTGGTGCCAGTCCATGATGGAGTAGTAGAAGCCGACCCGGATGTCGGCCGCCTCGAAGGCCTCGGTCAGTTCGGCGATGACGTCCTTACCGTACGGGGTATTCGTCACCTTCCAGTCGGTGTTGCTCGCATCGAACATGCAAAACCCGTCGTGGTGCTTGGTGGTCATCACCATGTACTTCATCCCGGCGCGTCTGGCGATGTCGGCCCACTTTCCGGGATCGAACTTGGTGGGATTGAACTTCGGCGGGAGCTTGGCGTACTCGTCTTGCGGGATCTGGTCGACGGTGCGGATCCACTCGCCTTTGCCCAGTAGCGCGTAGACGCCCCAGTGGATGAACATCCCGAACTTGACCTCTTTGAACCACTCTCGCGTCTGCTCCCTGGGCGTGAGCTTCGGCTTCGGGGCGCCCTTCTTCTTGGCCTGTGGCATGGCGGGTCAGTCCTCCTGTCGGCAAAGGCGGTTGGGGGTTCTGCGGCGCCGGTCCTTTCGCTGTTGTGGACGGAAAACCTCCGGGCAGTCGGAAGGCCGGGGGCGCATCCCTGGTCCTCGGGCCGCCCTGTTGGGGGAGTGGGTCTGTGAGCGCGTGGGGTTCAGGGATCGCGGAGCGCGCGCCCCCGGCGCCGTCCGGTGCCCGCGGACGCGGCCTACCTCTCATAGGCCCCCATGTCGACGCCCGCGCCCTGAGGGCGTGCTGTGCCCTCGAGGTCCGCCGCGGGGGCGCCGGTGGCGGTTCCGGCATCTACCGCCGGGCTGCCGGGCCGGAGGTGATAGTCGCCCTCGGTGCCCCAGGCCCGGGAGACGAACTGGGGCTCCGCGCTGAGGTTGCCGGCCCCGAGCAGGCCGACCTCCGCAGGCAGGTAGTCCCGGCCGTTGGCGTGGATGACCGGCCGGCCGGCATCACCCGTGCGAGCAAACAGGCAGTGCCGGGCGTCGAGGGTGACGCTGTCCTCCATGTAGATGACGTTCGAGCCGTGGGCGATGATGCAGTTGCGCAGGGTCACGGTCACCGGCACTGTCTCGCCGTACTGCATGTAGACCGGGTAGTTGCTTCGGGTGGCGCTGTCATCCACGGTGACGTTCACGAACTCGAAGCTCCCCGGCTGCTCGGCGTGGACCACGATACTGGCCCACGGCCCATTATCCGCTTCGCCATCGCCATCTCCGTAGATCAGGACGTTCTCGGCCCTGCTGCCGTCGCCCCAGAACTTGAGGCTGTCGGCATAGTTGTTGGCGATGATCGTGTCGTGCACGTAGGTCTGGCGGCACTTTGAGTCCACCCCATCGCCACGGTTGTGCGCGAACAGGCAGTTGGCGATCTCCAGTGGTCCGGCGGAGGGCTCCATGCCGATTCCGTCGGGGCGGTCCCACTCGGAGAGCCGGTCCTCCCCCTGCCAGAAGTGGCCTGCATAGCCTACGTAGGAGTCGGTGAGCAGAACGCGCTCCCAGCCGTTGCCGCCCTCGGCGCCCGGGGCGCTGATCCCGGTGCCGCCGGTGTGATGGAGCCGCAGCCGTTCCATCCGGACGTCGCTGATGTTGCCGCCGAAGTTGATGGCACACTCCTCCACGCGGTGGACCTCGATGTTCTCCAGGACGACGTGGGAGACCCCGGTCCCGCTGGAGCCGCCGGCATCAATGCCCTCGCGCAGGCCACCGGTGTACGGCTCGTCGATGTGGCCGGTCAAGACCAGGTTCTCCAGGCGGATGTAGCTCCTGCCGCCGATGTCCACGGCGGCCATCAGACTCCCACGCCCGCGGATGATGGGCGGCGCGGCCGCCTCCCCGCGAATGGTGATCCACGCCTCGGCGGTACCGGAGACCTCCGGGGTGACCATGTCGTCATAGTAGTGGGTCATGAGGTACTCGCCGGGCAGGATGACCAGTGTGTTGCCGGGTCTCAGTTGCTTGGAGCCGAAGCCGGGTGTGGCCCAGGGGAGCTCGCGGGTGCCGGGGTTGTCATTGCTGCCGGTGGGGGAGACGTAGAAGGTGGGGGCCTGTGCGGCGTCTTCATCGCCGCCGGCGCCATCTGCCTGACAGCCGAGGATCGGGACGACAAGAAGGAAGCCCAGACACAGGCAAAGCCACGGCTCAACGGTTGAGCGGGACATGATGCCTCCACGTGTCTGCCCGGGGGCGGCCGGAGCCGCCCCTCGGGACCGACGTTTCCAGGACGAGATGAGTGTTCCCGCACCGTTGGCGGGGCAAACGGTGCCGACTCCGGTGGTTCGGCCAAGCTCTATGCAGCCGCCGCATGTCGTCCTGTGCGAGCGGCTCGGGACGGGAGCGGCAAAACGGCCGTCGTTGTCGCTTTCCGAGCACTCTCCCGGCCGTGGGTACACACCGTTGAGAGCCACCGCGCCGGCTGCGGCCCAGGCCCGCCGGCCGCTAGTCCCGTCAGGGTCGTCCTTCGGCCGGGCTTGGTGCCGGTCCCCTTCTATGATGCCCGCGCGGGGGGAGGCGCCGTCGTCCACCTCTCCCAGCGAGTGTAGCGAGCGTCCGGGAGAGGTCTCCGAGACGGCCCGGAGGGCTGGAGCGGAGGGTGAGGGGGAAACCCACCCAGCCTGGGACAGAGAGCGCCGTTCGTGATGCGTTAACGGCTTTGTCTGGCGCAAGCACAAAGAAGCCCCCGTCACCCGCGCGGTCCGCTGGGGCGCCCGACTCTCCCGGACCCGGTCGATCCTCCGGATCGGGTCGGCCTGGGAGAGGCGAGCGTTCGCCTCTCGCGGCTTTGCACTCGCCCCACTCCTCTACTGCCCCCTCGCCTTCTCTCTCTCCCTGACCATGCCCTCGTACACCGCCAGGCACTGGTCCGGCAGCTCCGGAGTCAGGCTCGTCGCCTTGAGCCGGTCGAGGACCTCCTTGAGGGCCACCATGTCCACATCCCGGGTGAAGAACACGAAGTAGTCGTCCCCGCGGAGCCTGTAGAAGTCCTCCGCCACGGGTACCGCCTCAGGACCCATGAACTGGGCCACCGCGTGCCGGCGCGAATGGTAGGTGTCGAAGCCCTCGGGGTTCCAGTAGTAGTCGTTGGCCGTTACCGAGAAGAACCGACCGATGGGCCTTACTCCATTGACGTTGATGTAGCTGGTCTCGTCGGCGCAGGAGTCGACGAACCCCTCGGGGTACTGGGAGTGGAAGTTGCGCAGCGGCTGGTGATAGTGCCAGGTATTGTCCCAGTAGGTGAGCTTGCGGTCCTCGCCGACGAGGCCCAGATAGTGCGTGATGTCCTCCGGGACGATGGCCTTGCTCTCTGTCACCGGCCCTGTCCAGACCAGGCGGATGTCCCGGTTCTCCCAGGCCTTGAGGTCCTCCATGTACTGCAGTGTCTCGGCGAGTAGCGGGTTTTCCTCGCGCCACCTGCGGTGGCGGCGCCCCTGGTAGTAGGGGCTGCAGAAGGAGACCACCGTTTCGGGGCTGAGGGCCTTCACCGCCCGGTAGACCTGCTCCATCAAGGCGCCGTGGGCCTGGGCCGGGCGGTCGAACTGCCGCTCCTCTTCGGGCTGCAGCTTCGGCACGACGTCGTCATAGCAGATCATCACATGCTGCGTGGGCGTCAGTTCCAGGGTCTGGCGGATGGTGGTCAGTAAGGTCTCTACGTCCGCCGGATCGCCGCAATCCAAAGGCCGCTCGCCCCCGCGGCCACCCACGTGGAACTGGACCATGAAGTGCATCGTGCCGTAGCGCCGGATGTACTCACCGATCCCCTGCAGGCCCTTGCGATGGCCCTCGGTCAGGCCCGACCACCGCATGCCCGGATAGCAGGCGCCAAAGCCGTTGATCTTCTGCAGCATCATGAAGTCGAAGAACTCCTCACCCGGGAGGTGGTACTCGGCGGTATAGCGAGTCCGGAAGGTGGGCCAGTCCACCACCTGAGCGCAGGCCACGGCCAGCGTCTCGCCCTCCACCCGCAGGAGCTGCAGCACCGAGGCCAGGCCGTTGAGCAATCCCGTCCGGTCGGCGCCGATGCAAAGGCCCCCTTGGGCAGTGATGCTCAGGATGTACCCCTGGGGCTTCAGGTCGCCAAGCTCGGCGGCCCTGCCGATCTGCTCGGCGAGGTCCGAGGCGGCGAGCTCCGAGCCCAGTGCGAAGCGCAGCACCGGCCCTTCGCCCGCCGAGGGACTCCCCGGCACCGTCGGGAACTGCTCCAGGTACGGGTCTACGCGGCGGTGCAGCAGGCGCAGCATCAACTCACAAAGGCCCTCGTCGTCCGGAAGCTGCAGCCCGCAGCGCCATTGTCCGCCGGGCCCGTCGATCAGTGGCAGAGCGCCCTCACTGTAGTCGACCTGCCTGGGGGTGGGCAGGATCGCCCCGGAGTAGAACGGGGCGCCCATCTGCCGCTCGACGTCTGAGGGGGCCATGCTGCGGACCTCGGACTGCGCGGCACCGCCAATCGCGACGAGAGCAGCGCACAGGACGGATGCGATCATACCTGTTGGTCTCCTTTGGCATCTACAGGGGGATGGGCCGGCGCCGTACCGAACCAGTATACCCACCCTCTGCTTGCTTCAATCGAATATTTGTTCGTATTCGCGCACTCCAAAGAGGCACTCCCCGGGGGGATCAGTGGTCTGTTTCGGGATGCACGCAGGGAGTTCCTCGGTGGGTGCCGAAGAAGTGGAGTGCTGGTCGGCAGTCTCGCACCCTCGCAGCACCCCATCACGGTCTTCTGTCCGCCGGGAGGCGATCACGGGGCCCCGTAGCGTCTGGACCGTCAGGTGGTGCGCGGGCAATTGCCG
>CAZXDD010000569.1:0-5433 GCA_964639415.1 uncultured Armatimonadia bacterium | reverse complement strand
AGATGGAATCTCGTGACTGGAGTTCAGACGTGTGCTCTTCCGATCTAGCCGTCGATGGTGGCCGCATCGCAGAGGGCGGCGGCCAGCGGATGCTCGTCGCCGGCGTCCCGCACGGCCTCGCGCGCCGCCAAAGTCACCTCAGGGCCGGCGCCGTGCAGGTTCGGCTCATCGATGAGGTACCAGCCGAACAGCCCCGGGTGGTCGGTGAGCGCCCTTGCCCTACGCTGCAGACCGGTGACATCGCCCTTCACCACCATCATGCGGTCGAAGCCCATGAGGACCTGCAGGCCGTGGGAGTGGGCCAGGTCCAGGTACTCGCGGGCGGTCTCGTCGCTGTTGAGCCGCTGGTAATGCGGGGTGTGCTCCGGCCAGTCCTCGAAGTCGGAGTTGTGCAGCAAGTTGACCTTCGCTTCGGCAAGCTCGCGGAAGATACCCTCGAGCCCAAGCTCGCGGCCCGCCACCGGCCGCACCGTGTAGAAGCCCACCGGGAAGCTCCCTCCCACGGTGACACTACTGCCGGGCGCCGGGTCGACAAGGTCCAGTGCCCGGTAGGCCTCCAGAGCGCTTTGTGCCGAGGCGGCCCTGATCGCCGCCAGTCGCGCGACCCGCTCGGCCTCGGAAAGCTCTATCGGCGCGATCGTGACGGCATCCACATACGCCACCGAGCCGGGACCCACGGCGACATACCACATCGCCACCGTCTCGTGCGCCCCGGCCTCCCAGGACACCCGCCGCCAGTGGTCCTCCACCTCCTCCCAGTGGATCGCGCCCTGGTAGCGGTGCAGACCCACGCGCGCCGTGGTTCCCGCCTCCGCCCGGGCCATCAGGGAGAAGGCCATGAGCGCGCCGGGCTCACCGACTGCAATGCCCACGAAGGCCTGGGAGTCGGAGGCGGAGTTGTCCAGCTTGAGCATCTGGTCCTCGTCCAGATCGCTGGGCTGGAGCGTGGCCTTCAGCCCCTGGCCCTGGGGCCGCCAGCCGAGGGTCTCGGCGGAGAAGGTGTCAAAGAAGCCAACGGGGGCCGCCGGCTCTTGCGAAAGAGCGGGCGCTGAGACCAGAGCCCATAGGGCCACAGGAACGCAGTGGATGCACAGCGGCATGGGAAGACCTCCATGGGAAGCGCAGGACACCGGGCGGTACCGCTGTCATCGGTTCGCCCCGTCCGCAGCGGCCTCCTGCCTGCCGCAACGAACGTAGCCGGCCCGCGGGGCAGGGCCCAGCGACGTTGGCCTGAGCCGTGACACGAAGACCGCGCAGCACGCCTCAATCACCCTCAGGGGAAGTCCGTGCGCCCCTTGCCCGTATTGACTGTCTCGGCGGCGATTGGCTATACTGGAGGGTGCGGAGAGGTGGCCGAGTGGTCGATGGCGGCGGTCTTGAAAACCGTTGTGCGAAAGCACCGGGGGTTCGAATCCCTCCCTCTCCGCCAGTATGAACAGATCAAGTCCGCCCAAGATGGCGGGGCCGTGGCTGTCTGCAGTGGCCGGGAGCCCCACTGTCCTGTAAGCCCGGCTGGAAACCCCACCTTCGCCGGGAATGTCATTCTGAGAGCGTCCGCTCCCGGAGGGAGCAGCTCGAAGAACCTCCCGGCATTCAGCGAGATCCTTCGCTATCTCGCTGCGCGAGGTAGACGCTCAGAATGACATGAAACGCACCGGGCAGACTTCTCGGCCGGGCTTCTACCCGGTCGGCGAGACCCCGAAACGCAGCCCCAAGTACGACGCGATGACCTCCACCGTTGCGTCCACCCCCAGCATGCCGGTGTCCAGGCACAGGCTGTACTGCCGGGCATCGCTCCAGTCACTGTCGGCCACCTTGCGATGGTACCGGGCCCGATCCTTGTCGCAGGCCTCGACCATCGCCCGGGCCTCCTGCGGCGACACCTGGTAGACCTCCGCCACGCGCTGCACCCGGAAGGCAAGAGCGGCGTGCAAAAAGACGCTCACATGCCGCGGATGCTCGCGCAGGACGTGAACGCCACCGCGTCCGACGATCACCGCACTCTCGGCGTGCGCCACCTGCCTGACGATGCGCGCCACCGCCGCGAACAGCTCGAGATCGGTGGGCCGGTAAGTGGGCGGCACGTAGATGGCCTCGGGACAGCCACAGGCGTAGGTCGCCACGAAGCTCTGCCAGAAGGTGGTCACCGTCTCCTCGCGGCCCTCCAGCTCGTCCTCGGGCACGGCGAGCTCCTGCGCGGCCCGCTGTAGCAGCTCGCGGTCGAGGTACGCCATCCCGAACCGGGCTGCGAGCCGCCGGCCGACGAAGGCGGCCCCGCTGCCCAGTTGCCGGCTGATCGTCACCACGACAGGCACGGTGTCCGACATTGCCGGTTCCTCCCGTTCGGTGATATGCTGCGCCACAGGCCGCCGCCTGCGTCGGGCGACGGCACAAGGCACACGCACTGCGGACCGACCCATACGGGCCTGTCGACCTGTGGCGTCGGAGCAGGTCGTCACGGCCCGGCGGCGGAGGACGACCCGCCATCCTGGAGGTGCACCCGCGCATGTCCGACAGCCACGAGGGCGGACACGCCATCGCGTACCCGACGAGATCCCTTGCGCTGGCGGCCTTCGACCTCGCGGGGTTCACCCAGATCGTCCAGTCCGGCGGGGCCCTGTACGAGGGCGTGCGGCGCGATGGGCGGTGGGATGAGCTGCGCCGCCTTGCCGGCGAGGACGGGAGCATCTACGGCGTGGCCTCCCACGACCACGAGTGCCCCGAAGGCTGGTACCGCTACACCATGGCCGTGGCCGATGAGCCGCTGGCCGCCGGCGTCCCTGGAGGCACGGACCGTCTCCACACCATCCACATCGGCGCGTCCGAGTGGGTCGCGTTCGCCCTGGAGGATTTCGCGGCCCAGTACGGACGCTTCTGGCGCGATAACCCCTATGCCCTCATCGAGCGGCTCGGGCGGGAGTTCAACACCGATGTGGGCCTGCACCTTGATGTCTTCGGACCGACGTATTGCTCCGACCACGACGGCATCGAGTTCCTGATGCCGGTCCGCAGGCCGGTCTGACCCGGCGCTGTCCCTCGGCGCCGCAAGACGGTCTCGAGGCGCGGCCGAGAAGTCCGGCGGGCCCGGCTCCTGTCATTCTGAGCGTCCATCTCGCTTAGCGGGATAGCGAGGAAACTCACTGAATGCCGGGAGATTCCCCGAGCTGCTCTTGCCGCGAGCAGACGCTCTGAGGATGACACTCCCATGCGAACGCGGACTATCCGGCGGCACCTGCAGGTCTACCGCACCAGGTCACAGGTCACGATCCGCCCTCCGGCCACCAGCCCCACTCCGAACACGCAACCTCGTCCGATCTGGGTGACATACGGGTGGACTTCGCCCTGCCCGATCATGGCCCCCGGCACGCTGCCCCACTGGGGGAGGCGCGTGCGTATCGGGACGGCCTTGTGGGGCCGTGCGACGGTCACCATGAAGCCCGAGGGGTGCCCTCCGTACTCACCGGTCACCAGATAGTACACCCCGCGGTCGGCCTGGTTCACAAGGGGCCAGCGATGCTCCAAACCGTCGGGCTTTGGGAAGAGCACCAGGGCGGCCATCACCCGCGACCGCCGGCCCGCGACCTCCACCTCGGTGGCCTCCCGGACAGGCAGCAGCAGCAGCAGGTCGTTGTCGTAATACTGGATGCGCAACCCCGGTCCGTCCAGCAGGCCGCCCGGCTCGGCGAACCCGCCGGCGCCAAGAGCTTCCTTCATCTCCGTGTGCGGCACGTTCAGCTTCACCAGCATTGAGGTATCGTCGGCCAACGTTACCACCGTACCCTCGAAGCCCGCCGCATAGGCACCACCCATCGCCACAACCAGACTCAGCCCGACCACCCACATACCGATCCTCATCGGGGGTCACCCTCCTCCTATCGTGCCATCACCAGTGGCCTTGTTCGGAGCCAAATGGTGAACTCCTTCCCGGCTGAGACCGATTCGGTCGAAGACGTGGGGCATGCCACAGCGCCGTGGTGCCGGGGCCTCGGGGCCGCGCTCGGGAGGCCGCGCGGCCCAGGGCTCTAGAAGCGCGGCCGAGAAGTCCGGCCGGCCCGGTTCCTGTCATTCTGGAGCGTCGGCGTCGCAAGCTCGAGCTTGCGACGCTTGGGCGAGGAATCTCGCTGAACGCCAGGAGATTCTTCGAGCTGCTCCCTTCGGGAGCGGACGCTCTCAGAATGACATTCCCGGCGAAGCGGGGTCTTCGGCCGCGCCTCTAGAACGCGACAGGCCCCCACCCGATGGGTGGGGGCCTTGGTCATGGGATACGGAGACCCACTGCGGGACGAGGCCTAGTCGGCGGCCAAAGTCCACCAGTGGTTGGCCAGACCCGGATACGTGCTCCCGTTCCAGGACAGGTTCTCGCCGTCGATGGTCATCCACTTCACGTGGCCATCGGCGAAGGCGATGTTCCAGCCGTTGTTGTGGAACTTCTGGTTGATGTAGCTACCGGGGTCGGTGTTGACGGCCTGGTAGTTGAGCTTCGATTCGATGATATGGATGGTGCCGGCCGGGTTCTGAACCGAGGCCTCGGCAACGCCCGCCATGTTGGTGTTCGGCTGATAGGACCGGTTCGGGAAGCCGCAGCAGCTCGTGACGCCGTCATCGCTGGGGCAGATGATGATCTGCCGGTTCTTGATGTAGGGCTGGAGCACGTCGAACCACCACCAGCGCGTGGTGCCACCGCCATCGTAGGGACCGGTGGGGGTAGCGGCAACGCCGGGGGCTCCGAGACCGGAGTACATGTTCCGCTGGTCATAGTCGGTGGCGTACATGATGGCTCCGAGCTCGAGTTGCTTCAGGTTGCTCTGACACGACGCCTGTCGCGCCTTCTCGCGGGCTCTGGCGAAGACAGGGAACAGGATGGCCGCCAGGATCGCGATGATCGCGATAACAACCAACAGCTCAATCAGTGTGAAACCGCGACGTCTCATGGTTCACGCCCCTCTGCGACTGGAGATTGGCCCCTCCGCGACGCGATACAGTGTGCGCGGATGAACGGTATGCGCCTAGCATTATACCTCAATAGCGCGCAATGAAGGTCGGCTCTACTTAACATTAACGGAAATTAACATGGCGCGAGACTCCCTGCCCGCTCTGAGAGCGGCCCCTCCCGGAGGGAGTAGCACGAGGAATCTCCCGGCATCCAGTGAGATCCTTCGCTATCTCGCTGCGCGAACCGGACCCTCAGGATGACATCCACGGAGCACAGCCCCAGCCGAGGCCCGAACCGCGCTTCTAGACGCCTATATGCACCGACTTCTGCACAGATGAACCAAGTTCTGGGGTCGCGATCACGCCGTTCGTGAACGTCCCGCAAGGCGGGATCGGGCCTTCCTGCCCGACTCGGCGAGCCGGAAGGCTCGCCGCCGGGCCGTGTCGCCGCCCCCGGAGCAACCTCCGCGCCGTGCTCGTCGGTTTGAGGCGGAGCTTCGC
>CAZXDD010000568.1:0-5437 GCA_964639415.1 uncultured Armatimonadia bacterium | reverse complement strand
GAGATGGAATCTCGTGACTGGAGTTCAGACGTGTGCTCTTCCGATCTCGAGATGTGCTTCTCTGACTACAAGGAGATGTACAAGAAAGTCGACTTCGACGCGGTGGCCATCTGCACCCCGAACTCCTGGCACTACCGACCGACCATCGACGCCTTCGCCAAGGGTTGCCACGTACTGGTGGAAAAGCCCGTGGCCATCAGCGCCGACCAGTGCCGGTCGATGATCGAGGCGGGCAAGAGGGCCCAGAAGCTGTTCATGGTCGGGCAGACGCTGCGATTTACCAAGGGCGCCGCGCAGATGAAGGCCTGGGTGGACGGCGGCGAGCTTGGAGAGATCTACTTCGGCAAGGCGCAGTACCTGCGGGTTCGTGGCGTGCCGGGGCGCCTGGGGTTCGTGACGAAGGAGCTCTCCGAGGGTGGCCCGATCTACGACATCGGCGTCCACGTCTTGGACCTGACCTTGTACCTCATGGGCTTCCCCGAGCCGGTCTCGGTCTCCGCCGGCGTCTACAACAAGCTGGCCAGCAAGAAGTCGCCCCTGATGCCCTTCGCGCCGGAGCAGTACACCGTCCCCGACGACGCGGCCTTCAGTCTGATCCGCTTCGCGAACGGCGCCACGGTGATCCTCGAGTGCAGTTGGGCGCTGAATCTGGTGTCCGGCTCGCACAATGTGATCCTCTGCGGCGACAAGGGCGGCTGCCAGCTCGAGCCCACCGCCATGATCCGGGAGCGCAAGGGCGTCCTGGAGAATGTGAGCAATGAGATCTTCCAGTATCCGGAGAAGGCCGGACACACCGAGGAGATTCGCCAGTTCGTCGAGGCGATCCTGAAGAAGAAGCCCTCCCCGGTACCCGGCGAGCAGGCCCTGATCACACAGCGCATCCTCGACGCGATCTACAAGAGCGGGCAAGAGGGCAAGGAAGTGGCGGTCTAGATGCCTTGCCGAGAAGCCGGCTTTGCCGTCAAGGTGTCATTCTGAGCGCCCATCTCGCGCAGCGAGATAGCGAAGAGCCTCGCCATCTGCCGGGGGACTCCTCGTGCGGCTCTTGCCGGGAGCGGACGCTCTGGCAATGACATTCCCGGCGGAGGCGGGGCTTTCGGCCGCACCTCATCGGGGCCTGTGTGGGCGCAGTTCTTGACGTCCAAAGCAGGTTCCGGGGCTGCGTGCGGACCCCGGTCCGCGTTGGGGCTCTCCCCTGCGCAGGCCGGGGTCCGCCTGGTTTGTGGAGGCCACAAGGGAGCTGTGGACGGTGGTGCGACGCGGCGGGGGAGGGAGGCCCGGCGGCGTCGAGCCCGACCCGTGTCCGCACCCGCGGGGCGGAAGGGCTGCTCGAGCCGCGCAGAGAAGTATGCACGGCACGATGGTGTGCGACCAACGACCGACGTCGGGCGGTCGCCGAGCAAAGGAGCAGTCCTCGATGAATGGTGCGGAACTACTGGTGGATCTTCTCAAGGCCCGGGGTGTGCGGCATGTGGCGGTGCTGTGCGGGAACGGTCTGAATGCCTTCATGCAGGCGTGTCTGGACAAGGGCGTGCAGATCGTGGATGTGCGGAACGAGCAGACGGCGTCGTACATGGCCGACACCTGGGGCGCGATGACCGGGACCCTCGGCGTCGTCGCGGTCAGTGCCGGTCCGGGGCATACCAATGCGGTGACCGGCCTCACCAACGCCTGGTGGGACGGGCGCCCGATGCTGCTTATCTCCGGCTGCTCAGAGGGCGACACCCGGGGCCTCGGACACTTTCAGGAGTTGGACCAGATCGACATCGTGCGGCCGGTCACCAAGTACGCCCGGCTCATCGAGCGCGCGGATCAACTGGAGTTCGAGGCCGACAAGGCCATCCAGATCGCCCTCAGCGGCCGGCCCGGGCCGGTGCATCTGTCCATCACCGGAGACGTCATGGACGGGCCGGTGCCGGAGCCGTATGGCCTGGCACACAAGCCCGCTCTGAGCAAGGTGAGCCCCGCCACACCCGCGGCCAAAGACCTCGTCGCCAAGGCCGCCGAAATGCTGCACGAGGCCCGAACTCCCGTCATCGTCGCCGGCAGCGGCTGCTTCTATGCCGATGCCGAGGCGCCGCTTAGGGCCTTCGTCGAGGCCACCGACATCCCCCTGTTCTCCCTGATGTGGGACCGCTGCTGCATCGGCGAGTCCTGGCCCCAGTACGTGGGCCCCAGCACGGCGGAGTGCAACGGCGCCTTCCCCCTGGTGGCCGAGGCCGATGTGCTCATGGTCCTGGGCGGCCGCGTGGACTTCCGCCTGGGCTACGGTCGGCCGCCGGTCTGCGCGCCCGGCGCCCACTTCATCCGCGTGGACCTGGAACCCGGTGAGCTCGCCAAGGGTCCGGCCACGCTGCCCATCCTCGCCGACCCGCGCTCCTTCTTGACGCAGCTTCTCGAGGCCATGCCGGAGGGCACAAATGCCGACTGGCTCTCTCGCGTTGTGGATGCGCGGGCAAGGTTCGTGGGCGAGTGGGATGACAGGCTGTGCGGGCTGGAGACGCCGCTGCCCGCCATGTGTGTGGTCAGGTCCATCAAGCCCTTCCTCGACCGGGACATCACCTTCCTGCTGGATGGCGGCAACATCGGTCGCTGGGCGCACATGGTGCTGTGGAACAGGCACCCGGAGTTCTGGCACACCTGCGGCGTGAGCGGGGTAGTGGGCTGGGGCATCCCGGGCGCCATCGCGGCGAGGAAAGCCCGGCCCGACAGGCCCCTGCTGCTGCTGAGCGGAGACGGCTCGGCCGGGTTCACCCTGGGCGACATCGAGACGGCACTCCGGGCTCAGACGCCCTTCGTCGCCGTGGTCGCCAGCGACGCGGCCTGGGGAATCGTGGCCGAGTGCTTCGACGAGGACTGCCGTTGTGGCAGCAAGCTGGGCGACATCCGCTTCGACAAGGTCGCCGAGTCTCTGGGCGCCAGAGGAGTATACATTGAGGACGGAGCCCAGCTCTCCCCGGCGATCGAGGAGGCCCTGGGACAAGACACCGTGACGATCATCCACGTCCCCATTCAGTTGGGCGGCATCGACTACTGGCGCAAGAGACTGGCTTAGGGCCCGGATCACCGGGACCCTATTGCCGGGGCCGCCGTCTGTGCAGTACGCTGTGCGAGGGCGGCCCCGCACTCTGCCCGCCGCCTATCCTGAGCCTCTAGATCGGAGCACCGACACACCTTGGGTCTGATCCGCAATATCCGCAAGGGCCTCACCTTCCTCCGCAGGGACCTGACGGTTAGTCCGGAGGACGCCGCCTTCGCCTCCGAGTACCTGAGCCCCGCCGAGTGCCAACTGTTCTGGCGGCTCAGTGTGCAAGACCAGGTGCACTCCATCCGCGTGGCCCGCACATCCCTGCTCTCACTGGCCGACTTCCCCGAGCTGGACGGTCGCGACGTGGTGCGGGGTGCCCTGCTTCATGACATCGGCAAGACTCAGGCCGACCTGGGCATCGTCTTCCGCACCATCTGGACGCTGATCGCGAAGGTGGCGCCCAACGCCCTGGAGCGTCTCAGCGCCAGATTCGGCGATGCCCGCCCTGGGACGCTCCGACACCGGATGTACGTGCAGGCCCGGCATGCGGAGATCGGGGCGGACATCCTGGCCGATACCGGGACGGACGAGACGGTGCGCGCGCTGGTGCGGAATACGGGCCTGCCCATGGACTGCCCCAGAGAGCCGGCGGACAGGCTGCTGCTTGCCGCCGACGCCGACCGCGTGCTGAGGCGCCATAGCTGAGGCCTCCCCCGGCGCTCGGCCCTGCCTGTCCCCTGCCGTCCGCTCTGTTTGCATGACATCCGCCGCCCAAACTGCTATGCTCTGCTCGCCGAATGCCCCGGAAGGCCGACGCTCCTCTCGCGGACGGTTCCTCCTCTGACGCGACGGCACCACTTGTGCATCACGAAGGCTCTCTACCGGAGGTCTTGCCACACACCCATGCATGCCTGTCGCCGCCTACTGCTCGCCGTTCTGTGTGTACTCGTCCTCTGCTCGACCTCTGCCTGGTGCCAGTTGCCCGGCGTCCGTCTGCCGAAAGTCAAGATCGAGGGCGTCGGGCTCCCTGAAGTTCCCCTGCCCTCGGTTGCCGACCTCCTGAAGGAGGAGCCGCCGCTTGCGACCGCGCTCGCCGACGGCCTCCCGCGGCTGCCGCTGCTGGACGGCTGGGAGCCGGCGGACCTCTCGGAGCCCTGGGCGCCGGTGCACTCGGCGGAGGGTGGCTTCCTGCTGGAGCCGGGGACGTACGAGCTGGAGCTGGACTCCTTTTGCCTCCACGCCGGGACCCACGGTCCCGGCAAGCGCACCGAGGGCTATCTGCACGGCCCCTACAGAGGTTCGCGCGCCGAGCTTCTGCGGACCATCGTCCGGCGCTACGCCTCGACGCCCGAAGCCACACGCCAGGAGGCTCAGGCGCTGCTGTGGGCGGTACTGGCCCGCAGCGATCTGTCCAAGGCCACGGGCAGCGCACGGGCCGGAGCCGACAAGCTCCTGACACCGCAGGAGGTCGCCGGGCTCAGCGGCGGACCCTGGGGCGCCCTGCCCGACTCGCTCAAACGCGAGCTCCGCAAGCAGCTCAGTCCCGCCCAGCGGGCCCTCTTCGATGCTCAGGATAAGCTGCGCAGCCTCCTGACTAAGCCCACCACGAGCTTCGCCCAGCTCGAGCGCCTGGCGGTGCGCACCGGCAATCCCTCCCGCAGTGAGGACGACGTGGCCCTGCCGGATGCCTGCTGGAACCTCCACCCCGGCGGGGCTCTGGTCAGGTACGTGCCCCACGGCTATAGTCGCACCACGGTGCAGATGCACGTTCCCTCCCCGGTGGGTGTGGAGCGCGATGCCGCAGGTCGCGTGCAGCGGGTCTGGGACGCCTGGGGTGGGGTGATGGAGGTCATCTACTCCGGGGGCGAGGATCTCGTGCGTCGGGTGCGCTTGACGGACGGAGCCGAGGAGTGCGTGCTGGAGAGCGGCGCGGCCGGCGGTGTCGGCGCCGTCGAGGTCCAGCGCTGGGGAGCGCTGGAGCCGCTCGTCGCGGGCGCGGCCGGCGCCGCCGCGCTTGCCCGGGCGCGGGACATCGCGCTACTGGGGGCGACCGCCCGGTCCTTGGCCAGAGACGCCGGAGTCGCGCTCCCTGACTGGGCCGCGGATGTGCTGGATGCCGTGGATGACGGAGCGCTCGCCGCCTGCGTGGCCGCTGCAGGCAGGCCGGTGGTGGATGCGCCTCCGCCGCCGGTGGCACCGGAAGCAGATAGCGGGAGCCCGCCCGAGGGCTCCGATCGCCCGGACGTTGGCGGCGGAAGCCAGGGCACTCCGGACGGCGGTGGTACCGGTCGGCCGAGCGGAGACCAGGCCGGCGCGCGGCCCGAGGGCGGTGCCACCCGCGACGGCAACGGCGGCCGGCCCGGAGGCGACCGGGCCAGATCGGAAGAGCGTCGTGTAGGGAAAGAGTGT
>CAZXDD010000567.1:0-5437 GCA_964639415.1 uncultured Armatimonadia bacterium | reverse complement strand
CGATGGGCCCGAACTGCAGCCTCAGCCATGCCGCATTGGCCGCCGATAGCAGGCCTTCGGGCAGCACGCCGGCCGCCACGCCGCCCGCGCGATACGCCCAGACCCATGGTCCCGTGGGCTGTGCGCTTGCACCGGAGAGTACGAGTCCGTGGAGCATCTCGGGGTAGCGGGCGCCGAAGGCCATGCTCACATAGCCCCCCATGGATAGCCCCACCAGCAGCGCCCGCCCGCCGGCCGCCTCACGGATTGCCCGCGCCAGGTGCTCGCAGCAGAGCTCGAGACTGAAGGCGCTCCCCCTGCACACCCCGTGCCCGGGAAGGTCCATGGCGACCGCGCGGAACTCATCCTGGAGCGCAGTCATCTGCGGCTCCCACATGCCGCGGTTCATCCGGATACCGTGGACGAAGACGATGGGGAGCCCGTGCTCCGGCCCGACGACGCTGTAGCCGGGGTCCGCGTTGGCACCGGCCCTCGAGGCGGCCTGCCCGGGTGGTGTCATCGCGCGAAAAGCACCCTCATGAGGTCCTCGGCCGCCGCCGCCAGCTTCTCCGACCCACCCGCGGCCACCCGACACCAGGCGCCCATCCCCACCTCGTAGCCGCCGTGCTCCCAGGCCTCCTCGGGGTGCAGATAGCCCAGACAGCCGTTGGCACAGGCGGCGATCACGGTCAGCGGCGCCGGGGAGCGCTCCTTTACCCGGAGACCCAGGCCGCAGAACAGCTCGCCGGGGAAGGTTGCGATGCCCACATCGCCCAGGCGCAGGGCCTGCACCTCGGCCGCGAGGGGGTCGCTCCCGAACTGGGCGAGCCGGTAGGTCTCATCGGCCGCGCGCGCGACCCCATACAGACGCGGGAACTCCGGGGCGCCGCGACTGACCCGCGCCAGAGCGGCCACCGCCTCCTCGCGCGCGGCGCGGGCCGTGTCCACGTCCGGCGCCTGTCTGGCCGCAATCGGCACCACCCGCCGCGCCGCATCAAGCACCACCTCTTCGGCTCCGGTGGCCAGCCGCGCCTGCCCAACTCCCTGCAGGATGCCTCCTCCGACCATGGCGCCGAAGCTCGCCACATCATCGAACTCGCCGGAAGCGTCGTTCACCGGGTTGATGTCACCCGCGGCGCCCTGCACAAACAGGCACAGGCTATCGGACCCCAGGACCTGCTCCACCAGGGCGCAGGCGAAGCCCGGATAGTCCGCGGACATCATGGGCTGGACCTGCACCGTCACCGGGTGACAGGCGAAGTTGGCGATCACCACCGGAGCGGCGCCCTCGCGTCGGACCAGCAGGACGAGCAGCGAGTCGTCGCAGCAGCCCTCGTCGATGATCGTGGCATCCTCCGGCATGCGGCCCCTGGAGCAGATGCGGCCCTGCTCGTCGCGCAGGCGACGGTTGGCGCCGACGCCGGGCACCCGCGTCTGTCCGAGGCCGAGCCGTGCGGGAGTGAGATCGCGCCAGGCGCGGATCAGCGTCCAGGCCAGGTGGCCGGCGAACACCTCGAACCAGGCCCGACACTCGGGCTTCTCCCACAGACGGAGGATTCCGTAGGTGTCCGGAGTGGAGTGGGCATGGGTGGCCGCCAGCAGAATGCCGTCTGGGTCCAGGTCTGTCTCGGCGGCGACCCGCCGGCGTACCTCGGCGATGAAGTCCCTGCCGGGTCCCAGCAGGTCGGTGGAGAGCCCGAGGGCGTCGGCACTGAGGATGCCCACAGACTGCCCGCCGCAGGAGAGCACCGTCGCGCGAGCGTAGAGCGGATCGTGGATGCCCGCGAACTCGCCGTACCGTGGCTCACCTCCCAGGTACGGGATGTGTAGCGGGGGCGAGATATCGGCCTTCGCGGCTCCTACTCTGAGCTTTGTCATTCACGATCGCCTCACGTGGAAGACTGACGCCGGCGGCTCCGGGACACATCTCGGGACTCTGACCCGGGCCCCGGTACCGTTTGTGGGGGCGGGGGGGTGACGGCAACGGAGAACGACCGCCTCACCCCCCAGCCCCCCTCTCACGCCCGTAGACACTGCGGGCGACGGGAGGAGGGGGGGGAACGACGACGGCTGACGGCGCCAACACCAGGGCCCCCACCCCGGCCCTCCCCGCCTGCGGCTACTCGCTGTGAACATCCCGGACAGGCCCGGCGAACGGCCACACCCCGGGGCTCTGCCCCGAACCCCGCCGGGGGAGCCAGCTCCCCCGAACCCCCTACCGATATTGCACGATAACCTCGTACGCCTGCGCACCGGGCTTCAGCAACACCATCTCGCGCTCGGCATCCACTTGCGTCCACTTCTCGCCGTTGACCTCTGCCGCCACCATTCGCCTGCCCTCGGGATGCCGCAGGCGGAGCTTGATGGCGCCCCACGGGTCCCGCCCGGGCGGCACAACGCGGGCCGTGATGCGATCCGCGGCGACGTCCGAATGCACGTGCAGGGACACCTCCCCAAAGTGCGTGGGGGCCCCGCCCAGATCGATCCTCTGCCCGTCGGCGAACCACGCCCGCGGCGCTCCCGCCAGCAGGAGCAGATTGCCGGTGGGAAGACCGGGACCGGCGATCTCCTCGCTGACCAGCGCGTTCCGCAGATAGTGCAGGGCCACCGCGGCCGAGCAGGGGATCGGGTCGCTCATATCCGGGACCTTGTACTTGGAGCGCACGTGCAGATCGCTGGAGTAGATCAGGTTCGTCTCGCGGGAAGCGAAGGTGTCCCGGTCCATGTTGAACGCCAGGTAGCCGTACAGGCCCAGCAGGAACTCGTCGATCTTGTCCTGATGCAGCCTGGTGAGTACATAGCCCAGACCGTACAGACCGTCCAGGCCGCCGGGCCCCACGTCCCTGCGGAACCGCGCCATGCGGCAGAAGGTGAGGTTGGCTTCCTCGAGGTAGTCGGTGATGTTGCCCAGCGCTTCTCCGTCGAGCGCGAAGGGCATCAGGTCCAGCAGCACTCCGGCGAAGAGCTGGTAGTAATCATCGCCCACAGGCTCATCGGCGTACAGCCGCAGGGGCAGAAACGGCGGTTCGTGGTCCCTGCGGTACGAGGCCGCAACCACGCCGTCCAGCACCTCGCGATATGTCGCGGCGTCGGCCAGGTAGCGGCGCTCGCCCTCGGCATCGCCCAGCTCCCCCAGCAACCAGCCGGTGTCCCGCATCCCGCGCCAGCAGGCGAAGTTGGCGTACAGCGCATAGCACTGCAGCTCCGAGATGTCCCCGCCATAGGACCACTTGGGCAGCAGGCCCCAGTGCAGCGGCTTCTCGCCACCCTCCTCCACCATCGTCCGGCGCCGCTGCTGCATGGTCCATTCCGCGCAGTCCCTAAGCAGCGGGAGGTGCCTGCGGATCCAGGCCTCGTCGCGACTGAACCGATAGGCGCTCACCGCGTAGTGCGGCTGCAGCCCATTGCGGTACTGCTGGTGCCGATCCGCGTAGACCCTGTACTCATCGACCTTCCTGAGAAACTCGGGGGTGAGGTAGGTGCCGTCCAGATAGCGCTGAGCGTCGTCGCCGAAGCCGCAGAAGGCCAGCGCCAGCATGGCGAAGCTCTCCTCTATCCCGTACAGGTTGCCGTCGTACACCGAGGGCGCCGAGCCGTAGGGCATCACGTCGCCATCGGCATTGATGAAGAGCTGCGTGAGCACCGCTTTGTACATGCGGTTGAGCCGCTCCTCGGGTACCGAGAGCTCCATCGCCGGAGTCAGAAGGTCGTCCCAATAGGCCCGCAGGTCTCCGAGAGCCGCGTCGAAGCTCGCCGCGCTGTAGGCCGCGGGCTCGGCAAAGCCCCGGCCGACGTCATGGGGCTGGGCCAGGTCCACCATTGCCGTGGAACCGGGAGGCAGGTGCAGATCGATACGCACCTCCCCGTTTCCCAAGTGCCCTCCGGCGCCCCCAAGCACCGCCAGGACACACCTGTCTCCCTCCTGGAGGCGTCCGTCGGCGAAGGTCAGTCCCGCAGCAGAGGGGCAGCGCACCGTCACCCACAGAGGGCAGTCGAGAGCCGCGGCGCCCTGGTTGTGCACCTCAGTGCGGGCAAACAGCGCAGGAGCCTTGAGGCCCGCGGCGGCGAAGGAGATGAAGGCGGTCTGGGTGATGCGCAGATCCCCCATCTGTCCGGTGACCACCGTTCCCGGCAGCCAGCCGTCGATCAGCACGCGACGCACCGTGTCGGGAAAGCGCTCCAGGCCTGCCTTGTGCTCCCCGAAGGCGAAGCTGAGCGGGCGGTCCGAGACGAGCTTGCCGTCCCACGAGACACCCACCTCGCTCGGCGCGTCCTTGAGCCCCAAGAGGGCATGGGCCGGCCGCATGGAAAGAGCGTAGCGGCAGAGCTGCTCGTAGGAGACCTCGCGCCCGGAGGCCAGCAGCTCCTCTTCCAGCAGGTTGTCCTTGACCAGTCGCTCCGGCCAGGTGTGCGGGTCGGCGGGGATGTAACGGTGCACCCGGGCCTCGGTCAGGCCGCCAAGGCCCGGGAAACGCACGCGGTCGCAGGCGGTGGGCTCGAAGCTCAGGCGCAGTTCGCCGGTATCGGCCGCGGCCTCCACCCGCAGGCCGTCGGGGACGAACCAGTCGTCGTCATTGCCGGCCACGAAGGCCACGGCATCCGCCGCGGGCAAGCCGTCACGAAAGTGCAGTGTGACCCCGTCGATCACATGCTGGATCGGCCACAGGAACCCACAGGTATCGGCCTCGACGGCCGTCTGCAGGTCGTCGTCGTTGAGGCCGGGCAGCGCTCTTGTCCGCCCGTCGTCCCATGCCACCGCCTGGACGCTCCCCGGCTGGCGCAGGTGTAGGCGGGCGATATTGGGCTCCAGCTCCAGGGGCTCAATAGCCCGCAGCTCCTGGCTGGAGAGCTCCTGAGCGCCCTCTACCCCGGGCTCCGAGCCGTCGGGAGCGAAGGCGGATACCTCCTGGCAGGCCATGAGACCCCGCTCTCCGCTGCCGTTGGGGTGCTGGACCAGGCGCAGGGCCTGGGTCCGCAGCGGAGCGAAGGTGAAGACGCTGCGGCGCTCCGTGGCCGAGAACCACTTGCCGACGGCCGTCACCGGAACCCAGGACTCGTCGCTGAGGGTCTCGATGCGGAAGGCCCGCGGGAACCACGCGTCGCCCGCCCACCAGATGGCCACCCGTTCGACCTCCACCGCCGCAGGCCAGTCCAGTCGCACCCAGTGCTCCACACCCTCCGTCGCCGAGGAGACCCAGGTGTTCCCGTGGTTGCCCAGGCGATCCGGGCTGCCGGTGTCCTGCGTGGTCTCCTGCCCGGGCGCGATCCAGCTACCATCAGAGAGCACCGTCGACGAGTAACCGGGGAAGGTAGAGTCGACGGAGAGCGTCGCGCCGGGCAGCGCCGGGGCATCGTCCTGAGCGGAGGCGGGCACGCCGCAGAGGATGAGGGCAGGCAAGAGGGACACTGGCAGACGGCGGGGCATGGGAGGCCTCCGGGAGCGGTGTCGGGACGGGTG
>CAZXDD010000566.1:0-5440 GCA_964639415.1 uncultured Armatimonadia bacterium | reverse complement strand
GCCTCTACCCTGCCTCTACCCCGCCTCTACCCCGCCTCTACCCTACACCACCACCCGCCCGAAGCCCTCGAGCCTCTCCACCTCCTCAACCCTCCGCACGCAGCCGTCACCCTCGTTCTCCCACACCGTCAATGGCGAAGGGCCATCGGTGACGCCGCAAAGCTCGCACTCGAGCCCGTCGGCGGTAAGCTCGGCGCGCACCAAGCGGGAATCAAGCAGCCGCCTGGTGATGATGCTGACGTGCTCTCGCCCCGTGCATTCCAGGTCCCAGCCCTCGAGGCCGCGCATGATCCCGTCGATCACCGTCCGCCAGTCCTCGGGGCTGATGACGTTGATGCGCTCCTCATGGGTCATGATGATGCCGAAGGCCAACGCATCCAGGCCAAACTTGACATTGGCGCTGCCGCGGTCGATGGCCTCGGGGAGCATGGGGCTGTCGGCTTCGCCAATGAAGGGTACCAGACCGCTGAGGATGTCACCCGCCATGTGGGTGGCTCCCAGGTGGGACTGGGACATGTTGATGAAGGTCATGCCGGGGTGTTGTGGGCAGCGGTCGATGACGAGGCCGTGGCGCCCGGTGAGGCCGCGGATGCCGTACGGGCGTGGCCGGTACGGGGGCTGATTGCCGTAGAGCTGGCCCACGGCGCTGTTGTTGGAGGGCATGTCCGCGCCGCGTTCCAGGAACAGCGGCACCGCCCGGTTGGCGATCTCGCCGAAGTGAGCGTTCACGATGCGGCTGTGCCTGATGCCGGCGCGAGAGAAGGCCTCATCCATGCGCCGGAAGTTGCGCAGGATGGTCTCGTCGGGAAGGTCCCGGCCGCTGACATGGCAGACAGACAGTCCCTCGAACAGCGTCTGCTTGCCGCCCTGGGACAGGTCCGGCTTGTCGGGCAGGACGGCGTAGGGCCTGTAGTTGGGCAGTGCGACGTAGAAGTCATCGCGGAAGGCGTGCATGGAGAAGTCGGCCCCGCCGCTGTCGTAGAGGCGCTTGGCGGCCGTCCAGTCCGTGGGGCCCATCTCGTCGATGAACAGGCCCAGGTTCGGGCGGATGCCGTGGCGGTTCATGGCCTCCACGTAGGCGAAGGCCCCGTAGGTGCCGTTGCAGTCGTCCATGCGGGCGCTGACGAAGGGCGGGATGCAGCGCATGGGAAAGGGCTTGCGGGCGACCCACACCAGGGCCCGCCACATCAGTCCATCCACACCGCGCACGTGGCCGAAGACCTCGTCGGCCCAGAGCCGCTCGCCGCAGCCGAAGACCACTACACGGCCCTGCCCGGCGGTGCCCGTGGCCGCCGCGCAGGCGCCTCCGGGGGTCCGCAGCAGCGGGCGCCAAGGCGCCTGAATGCGAAGTGTGCGCGCCGAAAGCGGCATGTCAAACTCGATCCGCTCGTCCTGCTCGTGACCGAAGGCGATGAAGCCTCCGTCATCGGTGAACTCGAGGGCCGCCACCTCCTCGGCCGGCCCCGTCGCCGGGGCCAGGGCGGCCAGGGCCTGCGGCCATGAGTCTATCTCCCTGTCGAAGCTGACAAACCCGGCGCCCGCCGCCACCTCGGCGGCGATGGTCTGGGCCTGTGCGTCGGTCAGGCCCGCACCCGCTCCGTCGTGGGCCAGTACATACGCCGCCCGGGCCTGCAGATGCCCCGGTGGGCTCCCCATGTAGTCGCCGCACTCCAGCACCTCCCAGGCCACTCCGAAATGGTCGAGAGCGGCAAACACGCTGCCGTCGGCGCCGATGCGCGCGACGCGGCGCCTGCTGTCGAGCACTACCAGCACGCTGCGGTTCCCTGCGGCCATGCTTCATTCGCCTCCATCGCGACTGTCGTACTCCGAGGATACTCCGTCCGGCAGCTTCCCCCGATGGCCCCCGGTTCCCTCCCCCTGACCCACGGGTGTCCCGAGACGATGGAGGACGCAGCGATGAGGAGGGCCGTGGCGGATGACGGAGGGCGGAGCAGACGGCGTCCGGGGGAGGGAGTGCCCGACAGGGCGGCGAAGGCAGGAGGGTCTCTGTTCTGACTGTCGGCACCGAACCGCAAGGAGGGAGCCATGCCTGTCTCGTTCACCACCCGCGCGCCGGTTAGCGGTCGGCGCGGCGCCGTCGCAACCTCAAGCTACCTTGCCACCGAGACGGGAATGAGTGTCCTGCGCCGCGGGGGCAACTGCGTGGACGCCGCCATCGCCGCCGCCGCCGTACTCAATGTGGTCGAGCCCCACTGCAGCCACCTGGGTGGCGACTGCTTCATGCTCCTGTGGGATGCACGGCGACAGACGCTGACTGCGATCAACTCCTCCGGCGCGGCACCCCGAGGCCTCCGGGCCGAGATGTTCTCGGGAGGTATCCCCGAGTCCGGGTTCCTGTCGTCAACCATCCCGGGACAGGTAGCGGGCTGGGACCTGGCGCTCTCGTCCTTCGGGACCTGGACGCCGGCGCAGATACTCGCCGAGGCCATCCACTACGCCGAGGAGGGTGCCCCCGTCTCCCGAGACCTGGCGGCGGCGCTCCATGCCTCGCTGAGCCGGCTCTCCGCATTCCCCTCGAGCATGGCAAGCTTCATGCCGCAGGGCAGGCCTCCTCGGAGGGGCGAGGTCCTGCGCCAGCCGGGTGTGGCCGCAACGCTCAGGACCATGGCTCACGAGGGTTTTCGGGCCTTCTACGAGGGAGAGATCGCCGGGCGCATCGCCGCCTTCTGGCAGGACAACGGGGGAGTCATCAGCGAGGGCGACCTCGCCGCCCACCGGGCCCTGGCGCTGGAGCCATTGCGGGTGAGCTATCGCGGGTACGAGGTCTTCGAGCAGCAGCCGGTGAGCCAGGGACACATCCTGCTGCAATCCATGAAGCTGGCGGAGGTCTTCGACCTTCGCGGCATGGGGCTACTCTCGGCCGAGGCGCTGCATCTGTGCATCGAGGCCAACAAGCTTGCCCATGCCGACAAGAACCGCTACACCACCGACCCGCGCTACCATGCCCTCCCCGCCGGGCTGCTCTCCGACCGCTACGCCGCCGACCGCGCCGCCCTCATCGACACGGCCAAAGCCGCCTCCTTCCCGCCTCCCGCGGGCGACCCGCCGACGGCCGACGATACCACCTATATGTGCTGCGTGGACGGAGCGGGCAACGCCATCAGCTACATCCAGAGCGTGTTCCACGGCTTCGGCTGCGGGGTTGTGGCCGGCGATACCGGCGTGCTCCTGAACAACCGCGCCTGTGGCTTTTCCCTGGACCCCGAACACGTGAACTACCTGGAGCCGGGGAAGAAGACGGTCCACACTCTCAACACGTACATGGTCTTCTCCGACGGCCGGCCGTACATCGTGGGCGGCACACCGGGCGGAGATATCCAGGTGCAGACGAACCTGCAGGTGCTCGCAGGCGTCCTGGATTTCGATCTCGACCCTCAGCAGGCCGTGGAGATGCCTCGCTG
The DNA here is from genome assembly GCA_964639415.1 of uncultured Armatimonadia bacterium. Taxonomy (GTDB): domain Bacteria; phylum Armatimonadota; class Zipacnadia; order Zipacnadales; family JABUFB01; genus CAYRFY01. The sequence goes on along the minus strand of CAZXDD010000566.1, from coordinate 2,018 downwards.
GTCGCGAAACGAGGGGCTCAGTGTCGGGCTGGAGGCCAGAGCGCCTGAGGACGTCTTCCGAGGCCTGACCGCCAGGGGGCATCGGCTCACCACCCTCGGCCCGTACAGCCAGGGAGGGCGCGCACAGGTGATCCGGGTAGATAGCGACGGTGTCCTCACCGCGGGTTCAGACCCCCGGTGCGACGGCTGCGCACTGGCGTTCTAGAAGCGCGCCCGAGAAGCCGGTTCTGCCGTCAAGACCCCATTCTGAGCGTCCATCTCGCGCGGCGAGATAGCGAAGGATCGCGCTGTACGCCAGCAGATTCCTCGAGTTGCTCTTGCCGGGAGCGGACGCTCTGGCCATGACATTCGCGGCGCAGGCGAGGCTCTCGGCCGCACATCTAGGCCTGGACGGCCACGGCGCATCGTGCTCGCGGCCGCTGAGCCGCTCCGGAGCGGCCCCGTCCTGCGTAGGCGTCCCGCCCCCGGGGGGCCTGACAGGGCCAGGGGCGGAAGGTAGCATTCGACTACAGAATTGGAGAACCCCATGGGCCGTAGCCATCGGCCGGACGTGCAACCAGACCGGGGCAGGACAGACACACGGGCAGACCGTCGCGATTGCCTCGCCGGGCGCCGCGTGGCGATCGCCGCCATCGCCGTCTTGCTCGCGCTCTGCTGTCCCGCCTGTGCCGACCCGAGCACCGACCCCATGGGCCCCGGACGAGTGGACTACCTGATCATCGCGCCCGAGGCGCTGGCGGAGCCCTGCGAACCGCTGCTGCAGCTCCGGCGACAGCAGGGCCTGGCGACGGCGCTGGTCACCACGCAGTCGCTGGTCGCCGCCATGGGCCGCGACCGTCTTGCCCCGGCCGACATCGTGGCGTTCCTGACCCACGCAGCCGGCGACTGGGGCCTGCGGTTCGTGCTGCTGGTGGGCGATGCCGTCGGCCCGGAAGACCTGATCGTCCCCATGTCGGTGGAGCCGGGCGGGTACTTCAGCGACCGGTTCCTTAGCGAGCGCGAGCTGGCCACGGATCACCTCTACAGCGCATTGGGGCAGGAGGAGCCCGTCCTGTACGTGGGCCGGCTCCCGGCGGACACGCCCGAGGAGCTCGCGGCGATGGTGGGAAAGACCATCGCCTACGAGACCGAGACGGCCCCGGGCCCGTGGCAGCGGAAGCTGTCATTCGTCACCGGGAACCCCGGCTTTGACCCCTTCGTCGATGCCGTCATCACGGGCCTGTTCATCAAGCTGGTCTCCGCCGGCGTTCCCGCATCGTATGACGTGGAGGTTGCCGATGCCAGGCCGGACTCGCTTCACTGCACCTACCCGCCGGAGTTCAACTCCAATGCCCTGAGGCTGCTCGGTGAGGGGGCGCTACTGTACGTCTATGCCGGGCACGGCACGCCCACCGGCTGCGATGACCTCAAGTGGCAGGGACAGACGTACCCAATCCTGGAGGCCGCCGACCTGGCTCAGGTGGACATCGAGGGCGGCGCTCCGCTGATGGTCGCCATCGCCTGTCATACGGGTAGGATCGACTGGCCCAAAGGCGACAGCCTGGGCGAACAGGTGATGAAGCTACCCCGCGGCCCGGTGGCCTACCTGGGGGCCTCCCGGGTCTGCCAGCCATATGGCAACGCCGTCCTGGCCCAGGCGATCCTGAACGCCACCTTCGAGACGGAGGCCGAGACCGTCGGCGAAATGCTGGCTCTGGCCAAGCGCGAGACGCTGCAGGATCAGTCGACCGCCAGGCAGCAGGCGGACACCCTCGGCGCCACGGTGCAGGGCGCCGACTCGCTCCCGGGCATGCGGCGTGACGTGGTGCGCCACTACAACCTCCTGGGCGACCCGGCCCTGCGCCTGCGACGCCCGCTGGGCGGCGTGCAACTGCAGGCTCAACCACAGGGCGGGACACTGCGCGTCACGGGCACCGTGCCGCTGAAGGAAGGCGAGTTGATCGTCTCGCTGGAGGTGGGGCGTGAGGCGTTCGTGCGACGGCCGGGGAGGCTCCCGGCGGCCACCGACCCGGGCCTTG
>CAZXDD010000565.1:0-5474 GCA_964639415.1 uncultured Armatimonadia bacterium | reverse complement strand
GAGATAATGAGCGGTGACTGGAGTTCAGACGTGTGCTCTTCCGATCTGCCTCCGGTCGCCCCCGTCAGTCCCGTGGCCGCGGTCCCGACCGTCGAGCCCGTCGCGGTGGAGACGCCGCCCGCGGGCAGAGCCATCGCGGCGCCGACTTTGCTGGTGCGCGATGCCTTCGACACCGTGCGCAAGCTGCCGGAGGAGGAGTACGCGGCCCAGCGCGATGCGATCGTGCAGCACCTCATCGCCGACCTGACGCCTTTCATCACCGGGAAGGTGGCCGGTACCGCCGGTGGCCCCGCGGTGGCCGCCGTGACACCCGGTCCGGCTCCGCGACCGACCCCGGCCGTCGGTGGTGGTCCCAGGACGCCCGCGCCGACGGCGCCCACGGCAGCTACCGGCGCGCCGAAGCCCGCCATCATCCCCGGACCCGCCGCCCGCAATCTGCCCACCGCCAAGGCCGGAGACCCCAACTACGCCAAGGTGCCCCAGAAGAACCGGATCCGCCAGAAGCTGGAATTGGCGCGCAAGCCGCTCTCGGCTCTGATGCAGGAGGACCCGGGCACCGCTCAGCCCATCGATGCGCTGGTCGCCAAGAGCCGGGCCGCCTTCTGGCAGGGCGAGTACGATGAGTCCGAGCAGCTCGTGGACTCGGCGCTGGCGCTCCTGGGCGTCGAGTACGCCGAGGAGGGCTGATGATCCGCCGGCCCTCCCGGGCGGGCGAGTGTCATTCCCAACGCAATAGAAACGGGCCAGGGGGACTCTCCCTCTGGCCCGTCTGTTCGGATGGGCCCGCCAACCGCGCCGGCCACGTCAACTCCCTACCCACCCAACAGCGATGCCACGCTCTCTGAGGTTTCACTCCGCACTTGTCCTTCTGGGTCTCGCCGCGCTTGCGGGCGTCCTGTGGCTGTGGGCGCGCAGGGAGCCGCGGCGCCCCCTGCCCCCGGTCCGGGAGATCGCGTACGAGACCTGGGCGCGACAGCGGTTCCTCGCCAACCACCCCGGCGAGAAGCCCCTCAACTGGGCGATCGGCCGCGTCGCCGTGGAGTTTCACCGCTCGCAGCCCATGGGCAAGTTCGTGCTTGGTCTGACACCGGGGCAGTGGGGCAATGACTGCTCAGACTTCGTGGCCTGCATTGTCGATGAGGGGCTTGGGGCCGGGGCCCGGTTCAACCGGGGATCGGAAAAGCACGTCCACGAGTCGTCACACGTCATGCAGGCGGTGTACTGGACGCCCGAGATGGTGGTCCAGCCCGGCGACATCGTGAGCGTCCGGCACTCACCGTGGTACGAGCCGCAGGAAGACTCCTGCTGGCATGTGGGCATCGTCGGGACAGACGGCATGGTGTACGACTTCACGAAACTCAAGCGCTGGAAGCAGGCACGCTACGGCAAGAACCCCTTTGCCTGGTTCGTGCGGCACTCCCGCGGCCCGCGGCAGGTTCTCATCCGTCGGCTCAGACCCCAGTACCGCTACCGGATCGAGCCCCTGCCGTACCTGTCCCGGGACGAGCCGACCTCGGCGGGGACGGGAGCGGATGTCAGCGGGGGTCTGTAGGGCGGGGGCCCGTACCCCGCCGCCGTTGTCCGCCTCCCGCTGTTGGCCTCTTTCCGCCGTCTGCCGCTCTCCGTGGAACTCCGTGCTCTCCGTGTCTCCGTGGTCTGACGTTTGCCGTTCGCTCTCCCTACCCCAGCCACTCCGGCTTCAGGCCGTACTGCTTGAAGGCCGCCAGGGCCGACTTCTTGGCCATGGGCTCCATCTGCGCGTTCCACGGCTCCACGATCCGGAGCTTCTTGCGCCCCAGCGCGCGGTAGCAGTCGGGCAGGTCGAAGCTCTTCAGCGCCCACGGGACGACCGAGGACAGCGGCCAGTTCATGAACTCCTCCGTCGCCCACTGGGTGAAGGCAATTGGTGCGTTCTTGAGTGTGAGTTGCTTCACCCGCGCATCCAAAAGCGCGACGAAGGTGGCAGGAATGCTCCCCCAGCCGCGGGCAGCCAGATGCACCCTCTGATAGCCGTAGTCCCCCATCCAGTCCAGCACCCGGAGGATGTCGTGCACCCGCCGGCCCACTGTGGGCTCGCCCAGCATCAGGTCGAAGGAGGCGTAGAAGTAGTCGCTGCCGTAGATGTTGAAGTACTGGTTGACCCCGCAGGTATTGGGGCGTGACTCACCGATCCCACGCACATCGGCGGCGAAGAAGGCCGGAGCCGCCGCGTTCAGTTTGGCCACCAGGGCGTCGCCGCGCAGGTCCTCGTCCGAGGACACATGGGGGATGTAGAGCACGGCTTCCCTGCCACGGGGCGGGCGAGAGGCCAAAGCGTCGTCCTCCAGCTTGTAGACCACGGCCTGGATGCCCGGCTCGGTCTCCACCACGAAGTTCGTGGCGAACGGCCGCGGGTACCCCTCGCGGCGCCCGAGCTGCCGCAGGATCCGGTACTCCGGAACGCCCTCTCGCCTGGGGAGGTTGAGTGCCCGGCCGACCGCCTTGACCAGCGCCTCTCCCGTGACCTTGCCGCGCTTCTCCGCCAAGGCAAGGGCCTGCTCGCGGGTGAAGTCAAAGACACGCTTCACGCCCATATCAGAGACCTGACCGGACTTGGTGACCCACAGGTCCTCGTCGGGCTCGACGGTGCTCTCCGGCTCCGCGGCGCCCTCCCTCCCCTTGCCACAGGCACGGTTGAAGAAGCCGTACATCGCCTCCCGGAGGGGCTGGCGGTAGCCGTGGTGGTCCGGGCCGGTGAACATGGCCACATTGTCCTCGGCTCCCAGCAGCTTGTAGAGATGCTTCAGGCGCGCGAAGGCCTCCAAAGAGCCGCGCTGGTCGAAGTAGTCCAGCTCCTGGGTGAGCAGGAGCCGGGGTCTGGGGGCGTGGAGGCCGTAGAGGTCGGCGCTGTCCAGGCCGAGCTGGAGGGCGGAGGGCGGCTGCGGCGCGGCGGCCGCGGGCGGCTCGGGCGCGCCATTGCGGCGCCAGGTGGTCACATAGCAGCCGGGGCCGGCCATGGTGAACCGCTGGTCGTTGGCCAGGATCAGCGTGGTCAGCGTGCCGCCGCCGGAGTTGCCGGTGAGCCCCAGATGCGTGGGGTCCACCTCCGGCCGCGAGAGCAGATAGTCGCAGGCGCGGATGCCGTCCCAGACCCGCCAGGTGCCGAAGAACTCGCCGTTGAGCAACTGCTGGCGGCCCATGTGGTTGTGCTCGGCGCAGCAGCCGGCCATGACCGAGCCGCCCTTGCCGTCGGGATACTGGATGCGCTCGCCCTGGCTCAGCGGGTCATACTGCAGGACGACGTAGCCCTTGGTCGCCAGTCCTTGGCAGTACGACTGGTACGCCACCTCGGCCTTCCCGTTGCCGCTGTGGCCGCAGGGGGCCACCACGCCCGGCAGCGGAAACTGCCGGCCTTTGGGGAGGTACAGGAGCGCCGTGACGGGGAAGCCCGGACGGCTCTCGAACAGCACCTTCTCGATCCGGTAGGCCTCCCGCTCGATCTCCCCGGTGACCACCGGGTTCAGGGCGGTTTTGCGCGGCAGCGGCCCGAAGACCTTGCGGAGCTTCTTGCGCAGGTCCGCCTGGTAGGCCAGGGCGTCCTTCCTGGTGCGCATCGAGAACTTGCGGGCATCGGCGGCCGCCTCGATCTCGCGCAGGCGTCGCATCAGGTACTCCTGCTGCATCTGCGGGAAGCGGTTCAAAGTCTCCATGCTCGTGCTCCTCCTGACGGCGTTCTCGCTATCCGACTGCCGGTCTGCTTTCCGCCCCCCCTGCTCCCCCGTCTTCCTCCCGGCACCCGCACGGCGCTCAGGGCCTCTGGTCCAGCGTCACTATCGCCGCCACGGTGGCCTTCACCGTCAGAGCCGCGTTGTCCACGTCCACCAGGTCCGCCGTATCCTGCGGGCTGTGGTAGTTGGGGTCGCCGTAGGGGTAGGAGCCGATCACCAGCACGGCCATGGGGAACCCGGCTTTGACGAAAGAGCCGTCGTCATCCCCAGGGCCCGAGCGCCTGCACTTGCTGTGCTGAAGCCCGAGGCCATAGGCCTCATTCACCTCACCGAACAGGTCGGCGAAGGGTTCACCCTCCGGCTCGGTGAAGCAGATCACATTGGTCATGCGGCGGGCCAAACGGTCCTCGGCGGACTTGACGCCGATGCCGTCCATGTTGATGACCGCCACGATCTTGTCGCCCCGGTCCCGCGCACCCTCGGCGGCGTTCACGCTGGTCCAGGGCGTGTGCTCCTCATTGCAGTAGATGAACCACAGCGTCCGTCGCGACCGATACCCGGCGAGGGCCCCGGCCACCGCCATGTTCCCCACCGTGCCGATGGTGTTGTCATTGGCGCCCGGGGAGTCGATCCAGCTCTGTGAGTCCTTGTGGGAGATGATGACGATGATCTCCTCAGGCACCTCCGAGCCGGTCTTCTTGCCGTAGACGTTGTGCGCCGTGTACCACGGGTCCTCCGGGTGGGGAGGGGAGTACTGCGCGTGCAGCGGCTTGCTCTCATCGCGCCGGAAAGCCTGCACCTGCACGGGCTCCTTCTCCACCGCGTAGCCGGCCTTGGCCAGCTTCTGGCAGATGTAGTCATCGGCCTCGTCCAGCGTGCTCTTCTCGTGCCCCGGGAGGGTGTAGTTCAGCTTCCGGTACGGCAGTGGATCGTGGCACAGGTAGTGCAGATCGCGGCTGATGGCCGCGGCGTCGACGCCGGCGATGAGGCCGGGGATGGGGTCGGGAGACAAGGCGCTGGTCCTCCTTCGTGGTTTGCGGAGCCTGTGGGGCCGGCCAACGGGGGCCAGTTCGCCGGGCTCAGAGCAGGACCTCCCTGCGGGTCCGGCGTTGGCCGTCGCCGGCGGCGGCGCACAGGTCGCCGCCCTACAACGGCGCGGGGCGCGGGCCCGTACCGCGCCATGCCGCCCGGGGGACGACCGACACCGGCGGGACGGCCCCGGCCGCCTATCTGCCCAGAACGTACACCACCGCCTCGCCCGGCTCCAGCTCCCCGCTGACTTCCTGTCCCGCCGTGACCGTCTCCCCGGAGTAGAACTCCTCGCCACCACCCAGCTCCGCCGGCAGGCGCAGGGCGAACTCCGCCGGCTTGCTCTGATGGTTCATGACGCAGACCAATGATCGGGTACCGTCGGTGAGCACCTGCACCGAGCCCGCGTCTCGGCCCTCAACGGCCCTGCGCTGTCCCGTCAGGAAGAGGTCCTCGTACGTGGCCACCAGTCGCGAGGTCTCCGCGATCGCCAGCCAGGTGCGGCCGTCCATGGGCAGGCGGTCATACAGCAGCACCCCGCCGGTGGCGTCCAGGCAGCGGCGGAGGATGCGGGCCTTGAGGACCGGAATCTGCGGGGTGGTGAGGGTCGTGTCGTATGGCTGCAGCAGCGCGCCGAAGATGGCCGGGATGCCCTGTAGCGCCGCGATCGTGGCCACGATGTCCTCCGTCGGGCGGCCATAGCCGCACCCCGCGCGGTCGCAGGCCTGCAGATCGCCG
>CAZXDD010000564.1:0-5480 GCA_964639415.1 uncultured Armatimonadia bacterium | reverse complement strand
ACACCCTATCCTACACTCTTTCCCTACACGACGCTCTTCCGATCTGGCTGCGGCGTGCGTTTTGACGTGGTCGTGGACGTTACGCTTCATCCCGGCGCATGTGGCGCCATAGTTGACGGGGCAGCGGGCGATTGTGACCCGGCGCGCAGTATGGGGGGCCCTTGGGCGCTGCATGCCGCTGTGGCGGTCACCTGCACAGCTTTGCTGCTGTCCGTACGGACAGGAGAAGGTTCCAATGGCACTACCGAAAAGACGACATTCCAAGGCCCGTCAGCGCAAGCGGCGCACCCACCACGGGCTGAGCCTGCCTACACTCACCGAATGCAGCAACTGCCACGCGATGATCCCCGCGCACAATGCCTGCTTCAAGTGCGGGTATTACCAGGGGCGCAAGGTGGATCACACAGTGGAACTTGAGAAGGAAAAGCGGGAGCGCGAGTAGTCTCATCATGCTTTCTGCCGGGCCCCTGGATCCACGGCGCCTCAGGCGCTCGAGGATCAAACAGGAGGCCCATCCCAGGAGCAGTCCATGATCATCGCTCTAGACGCGATGGGCGGAGATTTCGCGCCCGAACAGGCGGTCAGGGGAGCCGTGCTCGCCGCCGGAACCCTCGAGTCCCGAGTCGCGCTGGTGGGTGCCGAGACCCAGATACAGTCCATTCTCGACGCGGCCGGAGGCAGTGACGGCTGCGTCATCCGTCATGCCTCCGAGGTCGTCGGCATGGAGGACAGCCCGCGCACCGCTCTGCGCGGCAAGCCCGACTCCTCCGTGGCGCGCACCGTGGAGATGGTGCTCAGCGGCGAGGCACAGGCATGCGTCTCGGCCGGCAACAGCGGCGCGTTCATGGCCCTGTGCGCCAACCGCCTCAAGACCATCCCCGGCATCCATCGCCCTGCCATCGCCATGGCTCTGCCCACCATCGCCGGCCCCCGCGTCCTGCTGGACGCCGGCGCCAATGCCGACTGCAAGCCGGTCTACCTGCAGCAGTTCGGCATCATGGGCAGTCTGTACGCGCAGCATGTCCTGGGGATCGAGAGTCCCCGGGTCGGGATTCTGAGCATCGGCACCGAGGCGCACAAGGGCAACGAGCTGACGCAGGCGGCAATGCCCCTGCTCTCCGAGGCCCCTATCAACTTCATCGGCAATGTCGAGGGCGATCAGCTCTTCGGCTACATCGACGAGAGTGGCGAGCCCCGGACAGAGGTGGATGTCGTCGTCTGCGACGGCTTCGCGGGCAACGTGGCCTTGAAGGTGATGGAGGGCGTCGCCGTCATGCTGGTGAGCATGCTCAAGCGGGGTATCGCCCGCAGCCTCCCGGCCAAGTTCGGTGCCCTGTGCATGCACGGGGCGATCCGTGACGTCAAAGACCAGCTCGACTACGGTCGCTATGGTGGGGCCCTGCTGCTGGGGGTCAACGGAATCTGCATCGTCAGCCACGGCAAGTCCGACGCCAACGCCATCAAGAGTGCCCTCCTGCTGGCCGAGCGGTCCGCGGCGGCCAATGTGGTGGAGCATGTCCGCCAGGCCTGTGCCGGTCTGCTGAAGCCGGAGGTCGTGGAGACGTGAGTCCCGGCGCTAATTCGACCGCGGGTGTCCGGCCTGTCCGGGGACCCGCGGTCTGGGTTTGCGGGTAACCCGGCACGGGCCGCTCGACGATGTGGGTGGGGAGCCGCCACCCGGCTCTGGGGACCGCATCGCTCAAGACGGTCCGGCCGTCGACGGCCACGGGGCGCCCGGCCTGGAAGCTCAGCCGAGAAGTCCGGCTGCCCCGGCTCATGTCATCCTGAGCGTCCATCTCGCGCAGCGAGACAGCGAAGGATCTCGCTGAATCTCAGGAGATTCCTCGAGCTACTCCCTTCGGGAGCGGACGCGCTCAGAATGACATTCCCGGCGAAGGCGGGGTTTGCGGCCGCGCCTCTGTTGTAGAGCCCGGCCGCTCCCCACCACCAGACCAATCCGCCACTCTTCGGAGATGAACGAGGAACGTTGCGCTCATGGAAATCCGTGGAGCCCGGATCGCCGGGCTGGGTGCCTATGTCCCCGAGAAAGTGCTGACCAACGAGGACCTCTGCAACATCGTTGACACCAACGATGAGTGGATTGTGGAGCATACCGGCATCCGCGAGCGCCGTGTGGTGGCCGAGGACCAGGTCACCTCAGACCTGGCCTACGAGGCGGCCCGCAGGGCCCTGGATGACGCCAATGTCAACGCCGAGGACATCGGCTTGATCATCGTCGCGACCGTCACCCCCGATACCATCTTTCCGGCGACCGCTTCGATCGTCCAGGACAAGCTTGGAGTGCGCGGTGTCAACACCTTCGACCTCGTCAGCGGCTGCACCGGCTGGATTCAGGCCCTCGCCACCGGGGCGCAGTTCATACAGACGGGGTGCATCAACCATGCCCTGGTCATCGGCGCGGAGACCCTGACGAGCATCACCGACTGGACCGACCGCGCCACCTGCGTCCTGTTCGGCGATGGTGCCGGGGCGGCGGTCTTGAGCCCCTGCGCCCCCGGCGATGGCCTGCTGTCCTTCGCCGCCGATACTCAGGGCGATGCCGGTCGGCTCTTGATGATCCCTGCGGGCGGCTCGCGCCAACGGCTCACTCCCGAACTGCTCGCCGCCCACGACGACTGCATCCGCATGGTCGGCCACGAGGTGTTCAAACTGGCCGTCCGCGGCTGCCCCGAGATCGCCTCACAGGCCCTGAGCAAGGCCGGTGTCGCTCCCGAGGACGTGGACGTCATGGTCATGCACCAGGCCAATATCCGCATCATCGACGCCGCCGCCAAGCGCCTGGACATCCCCTACGAGCACATGGTCATCAACCTCGACAGGTACGGCAACACGTCCGCCGCCACCATCGGCCTCGCCCTGGACGAGTACAAGCGGAACACCGGCCTCAACCCCGGAGACATCGTGCTGATGGTCGGCTTCGGTGCGGGCTTCAGTCTGGCCTCCGCGGTGTTCCGATGGTGCTGAGCTGAGCCTGTCGGCTGAGCAAGCTGGGCCGCCTGAGTGCCTCGTTGCCATGGCTCGGAATGCGTAGGACCGGTGTCGTCATAGTCTTGTGAATGTGTTACCGCCGCTGTCAAGACGCGCTTACCCACGGGACGGCTCCCGCCTGCGCGTATCCGAGAGTGCCAAAGGACTTCACCGACAGGCTCTGCTGCACCCATATCCCTGCGCTATGACGCGACGGAGGCGGCCTGCATGCATTTTGCGTTCACCGAAGAGCAGCAAGACATCTTTGATGCCGTAGCCGAGATCTGCAAGGACTTCAGGGAGAAGGCCCGTGAGACCGACGAGGCCGGCGAGTACCCGTGGGACAACGTGCAGGTCATGCGCGACTGCGACCTGTTCGGCATCCCGGTGCCCGAGCAGTACGGCGGCATGGGCATGGGCTTTCTGGAGTGGGGTGTCATCGGCGAGATGCTCAGTTGCGCCTGCACCACCACCGGAGCCATCTACGGCGCCCACATGCTGGCCTTGTACCCCATCTTGGCCTTCGGCAATGACGAGCAAAAGGACAGGTACCTCGCCCGCCTCGCCTCGGGCGAAAGCATCGGCGCCATGGGCCTGACCGAGCCCAATGTCGGCTCCGACGCCGGTTCGGTGCAGGCCCGGGCCGAACTCCGGGGCGACAAGTACATCCTCAACGGCTCCAAGATCTTCATCACCAATGGTGGCGATGCGGAGATCTACGTGGTCGTGGCCAGCACCCGCCCCGACCGCGGCACCCGCGGCCTTTCCGCCTTCATCCTCGAAAAAGGCTTCCCGGGCTTCTCGATCGGCAAGAACGAGAAGAAGATGGCCTACAACTCGCTGTCGAACACCGAGCTGATCTTCGAGGACGCCGAGGTGCCCGTGGAGAACCTGCTGTACAAGGAGGGCCGGGGCTTCCGCGTGGCCATGGACCTTCTCGACGTGGGCCGCATCGGCATGGCCGTCGGAGCCGTGGGCCTGGCCCAGGCCGCGTACGAGGCCGCCGTCCAGTATGCCCTGGTGCGCGAGCAGTTCGGCCAGAAGATCAGCGAGTTCCAGGCCATCCAGCACCACCTGGCCAACATGGCCACCGACATCGAGTGCGCGCGACTCTTGGCCCACAAGGCAGCGTGGATGAAGGACAACGGGCTGGAGTTCTCCAAGATCGCCGCCATGGCCAAGCTCTACGGCTCCGAGGCCTGCTCGCGGGTGGCATCCCTCGCGGTGCAGATCCACGGTGGCCACGGCTATACCAAGGAATACGACGTCGAGCGCTACATGCGCGAGGCCAAGCTGTTTGAGATCGTCGAGGGCACCTCGGAGATTCAGCGCAACGTCATCGCCATCAACCTGCTGAGGGAAGCCATTTCCGGCAGGTAGAAGCCGCGTGGCGGGGCCGGCCCGAGAGCCGGCCCCCAGACCCGGTCGCACCAACCACCCATCGCCCGCGGCCCTAAAGCGGGCCTCGCCGGGGCCATCACCATGAATATCATCGTCCCAATCAAGCAGGTGCCCGACACCACCGAGGTCCGCATCGATCCGGAGACCAACACCCTGGTTCGCGAGGGTGTGCCCAGTATCATCAACCCCTTTGATGAGAACGCCATCGAGGCCGCTTTGCAGCTCCGGGAGGCCCATGGTGGCGAGGTCACCGTCATCACCATGGGGCCGCCGCAGGCCGCCGAGGCGCTGCGTCAGGCCCTGGCGATGGGCGCGGACAAGGTCTTCTTGCTCAGCGATCGGGCCTTCGCCGGCAGCGATACGCTGGCCACCAGCTACACCCTGGCCAGGGCCGTCAAGCACCTGGACGCCTACGACATGATCGTCTGCGGCAAGCAGGCCTTCGACGGCGATACCGCCCAGGTCGGCCCGGGACTGGCCGAGCACCTCGGTATCCCCCAGGTCACCTACGCCATCGGCATCGAGGTCGAGGGCAAGAGGGCCAAAGTCAAGCGGCTCTTGGACGACCGCTTCGAGATCGTCGACGCGCCGCTGCCCTGCCTGCTCACCGTCGTCAAGCAGATCAACGAGCCGCGCCACGCGGGCCTTAAGGGAGTCATGAAGGCCCGCAAGGCAGAGATTCCCACTCTGACGGCGGAGGATATCGGGGCCGACCCCGCCCGCTGCGGTCTGGCGGGATCGCCCACGAATGTGGTGCGCGTGTTCACGCCCACGCGCGGCCGCAAGGCCGAGCGTATCGAGGGCGAGCCGCCCCAGGCCGCACACGCCCTGGTTCAGAAGCTCCGAGCCGAGAAGGTCATCTAGACTGCCATATGGGCGCGCTTCCTGACGTCTGAAGCAAACTCCGGGGCCGCAGCCCAGCCTTCGGCCGGGAACTGGAGGTGCGGCCGAGAAGTCCGGCCGGTCCGTTTGATGTCATTCTGAGCGTCTATCTCGCGCAGCGAGATAGCGAAGAAGCTCGCTGAACGCCGGGAGATTCCTCGAGCCGCTCTTGCCGCGAGCGGACGCTCTGGCAACGACATTCCCGGCGA
>CAZXDD010000563.1:2127-5483 GCA_964639415.1 uncultured Armatimonadia bacterium | reverse complement strand
GCACAGGTAGAAGTTCTGGTCGTCCTTGTCCCAGGCCAGGATCAGGCCCGCGCCACCTGCGGCATTGACGGTGAGGGCCGCCGCATTGCCGACGATGCCGTCCACCTCGCAGGAGACGGTGCCGGTGCCGGCGCCGGTAGCGGTGAAGGTGTTGGCATCATCGAAGGTGCCGGTCAAAGTGCCGTTCGCGGTCCAGGCGGCGGCCGCGACGGTCGGTGTCCAGGTGTTGCCCTGGGCGTCGCTGGCCTCCACGGTGTAGGTAAGGGTGTCGCCCACGGCGATGGTGGCATCGGCAGGCGAGATGGCGACGCTCGCCACCGCGCCGCTGGTCACCTCGAGCTCCGCGGTATCCCCCAGCGGGCCGTAGGTGGCCTGAACCGTCCAGGTGCCGGCCTTGGAGGAGGTGTAGACGTTGCCCGCCCAGGAGCCGCCGGCGCCGGGCTGGATGGCGTAGCCGGCCACGGCGGTGTAGTCCACGCCGTTGTCACCCATGACGGTCGCGGTAACAAGGCCGCCGGCATCCACCGGGTTGACATCCAGCGTGAGCGAAATGCCCGTAGCGGTCGCGGGCTCCACGGTGAGCGTGCCTTCACCCAGAGCGGGTTTGTAGGTGGCGTCGCCGCCGAAGAGGGCGAGCAGATCGTGGCCGCCGACGGTGGCGGCCGCGTCGATGGTGTAGGTCAGACGGGCGATACCCGCGGCGTCGGTGACGGCGCCGCCCAGCTCGGTACCATCCAGCCAGAAAGCCAGAGACATGCCGGCCAGGTTGGCGCCGCCCGCGGTGAGCTTGGCCTGCAACTGCACGGTCTGCCCGCGCTTGCCGGCGGCGTTCGTCACGGCGATCGCGGTGTCCGTGCGCGAATCGGGGTACGAGACCAGGCCCAGGGCCGGATCGTCGTACCGGTGCCAGACCTTGGCCTCGATCTCGGCGCCGTTCGCCGCACCGCCGAAGGTCACGCCCATGGCGTCCACGTTGATGGGGCAACTCGTCAGCCGGATGAACTCGGCAATCCCCGCCGCGATCTCGGTGCCGCCCAGGTCCCAGTCGGGCCCGGTGACGCCGTCCAAAAGCACGCCACAGGCTCCGCTGCCGAGGATGTCATTGCCCGCCACGGTGTTGGCGCCCAGGGCCGCGATGCCACCCGACGCCCGGCCCCAGATGCCGGTGCCGCAGTCGGTGATGGTATTGCCGGTGACATTGGCGCCGTCCACGCCGCCACGGATGCTGATCCCCTGCGGGCTGTTGGTGAAGGTATTACCGGTCACCTGCAGACCGTCGCAGGTCCACGTCCCCCACTGGCCGCCGAACAGGTCCACACCGAAGCCATACGTGGTGGGCCCCGAGACATAGCCGGTGAAGTCGTGGAAGTCGTTGCCACTGATGGTGCCGCCCTGGGTGCCCACCTGCACACCGCAGAAGCTCATGGCCTCGAACTCGTTGCCGGTGATGGTCGGGTTGTCCAGCTTCCCCATATTGATCCCGGTCTCACCGCCGGTGAAGGTGTTCTCAGTCAGAGAGAAGCCCGAGATGGGTTGGGAGGCCTGGAAGATGCCGTTCCCCGTGCCGGTGAAGTTGTTGTGGCGAACCGTCAGGCCGGTGTACGGGCCACCGCCGAGGTAGATGGTATGCTGCCCCTGATCCTGGAACAGGTTGAAATCCAGCAGCATGTTGACGTGGCTGCCGCCGCCGAACTGGACGATCCCCTGCGTGGTTGCCGTGGAGCTGTTGTCGAAGATGCAGTTGGTCAGATGGAAGTTGTCGGCATCGGCATAGGTGTCCACGATGCGGCCGGCCGTACCGGTGAACAGGAAGCCGTCCACGGTGATGTCGTCCGCCTGCGGCTTCAGGGCATAGTAGCTGTTGGTGAGAATGCTCTCCGGGCCACGGGTGCCCACGGTCGCCGACGGGTGCTTGCCGACGGCCGGGTGAACACCCGCATTGGCGCCCAGGTACGTCACAGGCTTGTCGACCACGAGGTACCCGACATAGGTGCCGGCCGCCACATGGACCGTGCCGTTGGGACTCACCGCCGCGGTGGCGGTCACCATGCTGTCGAAGGCGTTGTAGCCGAAGATCCACCCGGGCTCCACCTCGGTGCCCACGGTCGTGCCCGCCCAGTCGTCATCGACCCAGACCACCGTCGGGTCGGACTTCACGTCGAAGGGCAGTGCATTGGATTCGCCCGCCGGGTTGGAGACCGTGACGGCCACCTCACCCGCCGTGGCCAAGTCGGAGGCGGGGATGGCGGCGGTCAACTGCGTGTCCGAAACGTAGGTCGTCGCCCGGTCCGCACCCCCCCAGCGCACCACGGAGCCCGCGACGAAGTCGCTGCCGTTCACGGTGAGGGTCAAGGCCGGCGATCCCACCAGCGCCCAGTCCGGGACGAGCCGGGCAAGAACCGGCATCGGGGGGACGTAGGTCTTCGAGGCCTGCTCCGTCCCACCGTAGGCGCCCATGTTGAGGACGCCGCCGTTGGGAGCCGGCTCCTCGCCCACGCTGGATGCCGGATCACCGGCGTCCACGCAGGGGCTGGTGACGCCGTCCGTTACCCAGCCGCCCGCGGTCCAGCGCCCACCCTCGGACTGCAGGTGGTAGTCGTTCCCACCGGCAAACAGCGGATCCGCGCTGATATTGCCGTTGCTGCCCGTCTGGTCGGTCATGCCCGCATAGTTGGCGTCCAGGTTGCCGAAGACGTTGCTGTAGGTGACCGTGGGAGAGGCCTGGTAGTTGCGGATGCCGCCCCCGCCGTGGTTGCCCACAATGATGTTGTTCCTGATCTGGGCCGAGCCACCGGAGCACAGGATCCCCGCGCCCCCTATCAATGCGCCGGCCGCGCTGTTGCCTGCGATCGTGTTGTTCTCGATGGTCGCGTAGGAAGAGTAGGCATGAATGCCTCCGCCGCCCCAACCCCCTGATCGCGACGAGTTGCCGAGGATGGTGTTATTCCGGATGACCGTGAGAGCGCTGTTCTGGTAGCTGCAGATGCCGCCGCCCTGCGAGGCCCCCGTGTTGCCCTCGATCCTGTTGCCCACGACCGTGGCCTGTGGCGTCATGTGGATGTACACGCCCGCGCCCCGGGTGGAGGCGCTGTTGTGTGAGATCGTGTTGTCGCTGAGCGTCGCGGTGCCGGCAAGTAGGACGCCGCCACCCCACGAGCCGGCGCTGTTGCCGCTGATGGTGTTGCCGGAGAAGGTGCCGCCCCCGCCGGCGTAGAGCCCGCCACCAAAATCACCGGCGCTGTTGCTGCTGATCGTGTTGTCCGTCACCGTCGGGCTCGAGCCGACGCAGGCGAGCCCCCCGCCGGCCGGCTGGAAGCCGGAGCAGGTGTTGCCAACAATCGAGTTGCCCTCGATGG
>CAZXDD010000563.1:0-2117 GCA_964639415.1 uncultured Armatimonadia bacterium | reverse complement strand
GCTCGAGCTCACAATGCCTCCACCATACGCCAGCGTCCCTGCAGCCGCGTTTCCGGTGATGACGTTATTCCTGATCGTAGGCGAGGCCCCCGAGCAGTAGATACCGCCCCCGTCGAAGCCGCCGTAGGCGTTCGGCGTCCCCGAGCCGTTGGTTACCGTCAGCCCCTCAAGGACACTGCCGGGCCCCTCTCCCGAGCTGAATGCGACCACAGACCCCGTGGCTCCGCCGTTGATGACGGTGCTCGCGACTACCGCGGGGTCGGAGGGGTCGGTGCTGCGAACCGTGATGGCCTTGCCGGAGTAGTCAATGCACTCCCCGTACGTGCCGGGGCCCACGATGATGGTATCCCCCGGGCTCGAGGCATCAATCGCCTCCTGGATCGTCCCGTAGTCGGCGGGTACGCCGATCGTCCCGGCCATGCCGACGCCGCACACCAGTACCAGCGCCAGCGAGGCCAAAGATGCCGATCTAGTCTGGATTGTCATGCCATTCACTCCCGTAGTGCACTCGGCGCGGCGGTTTCGCTTTCCGCTTCGGCTGGCGCCGCTGCCGTTTGTTTCTGCACTTCACACCTGCGCGTCGGTGCCCCCTGGATGTGTCTGACCGGTGCGGCCGGGCCGCGGGACACGCCACCGGGGGCGAGCCGGCCGGCAATAGTGGAGAGCACGGGCCGCAGGAAGCGCAGTTTTCAGTTCGTCGCGTCGGAGGCTTCCGGTTCCACTCTGTGGCGCCGCTCCCGTCGTGCGCCTCCGGCCGTTGCCGACCGGTGCAGTGCCCACCTCATCCATCCTCTGGGGGCACAACGGCAGACTTCTCCGTCTCCAGCGGCGAATGTCTCAAGGTGTGGTGTGACCGTCCCTCTTGAGGCCTCTCACCCCCTTGCGGTAGGCAGGCTCTGTGGCGTCGAGATTGCTGAGATAACAGAAGAATCTAGGATAAAAGATACATTCGCAATACAGACGAAGGATAGCACAGGACGCTGAACGATGCCAGCGATTTCCTCTGAGGACACACACCTTTTGCATCAGAAGCGCCTTGTGCGGCCTGGCGGCTCATGCCGGAAGCACGAAGATCGCCAATGATTGTGAGGGTTTGTCCGGCAACACATGCGGCCTGTACCCAATCTGTGGGTGGGCGTTGCCACGGCCGCCCCGCGGCCGTCCCCTGTCGCCCCGGGATAGGTCGAGGAGGCCACTGAGCAAGAGGCGGCGAAGTGGACCTCGCTCGCGCTCGGGTACCACCGCCGCGGAGGTCGTGCGTCCGTCAAGCGGCAGGAGGCACGCAGCCCGAAAGGGGACTTTGGTCCATGCTCAAGTCGGAGGACGTCAAGCAGTATGCCAGAGACTGTGGCGCCGACATCGTCGGGATCGCGTCGATGGACCGCTTTGAGGGGGCGCCCAAACAGATGGACCCCCGCTACATCTTCCCGGATGCCAAGTCCATGATCGTCATGGGGTTTCGCATCTTCCGGGGCTGTCTGCGGGGGATCGAGGAGGGCACCTTCTATGTGGCGTACGCAGGCATGGGCTATGCGGGGATCAACCACGTCCTACAGCCCATGACGCTGTGGCACTTCTGCAGGATGCTCGAGGACGAGGGCTACGAGGCGGTGCCGATCCCCAACAACTTCCCGTGGAGCGGCGTGGACATGTACTGGGCGGAGGGCCAGCGCACGGGTTTCAGCATGCCGGTCGCGCCCGATAGGCCCGCGCCCGACGTCTTCGTGCCCCTGCGGCTGGCGGCGGTGATGGCGGGCCTGGGCGAGATCGGTTGGTCGAAGCTGTTCATGTCGCCGAAGTTCGGCCCGCGCCAGCGCCTGGCGTGCATCCTCACCGACGCGCCGCTGGAGCCCGACGAGATGTACTCGGGGCCGCCGCTGTGCGACCGCTGCATGCTGTGCGCGCGCGACTGCACCGGCGACGCGATCAGTCGCACCGAGTCGGTCAAGCTGACCGTGGCGGGGCGCGACCTGGAGTGGGGTGCGCTCGACATCCACCGCTGCGCCCAGTACTTCTGCGGCACCCACCCCGAGCACAACCCGTTCCTGACCAGCGAGGACGACCTGCGCGGCTTCTCGGGGCAGAGCCATGCCGAGGTGCACGCGGCGCAGAAGTAC
>CAZXDD010000562.1:0-5494 GCA_964639415.1 uncultured Armatimonadia bacterium | reverse complement strand
CTACAACATCTCCAGCGCCTCGGATCGGTGGTCGCCGACGCACATCAACCTGTACCGCTTCGCCTTCCCGCAGTTCAAGACCATCAACATCATCACCTGTGACCGGCCGCTGGGGAGCAACGTGGGGGCCGTCAAGCGCATCCTGTTCAACGGCGAGGCCATCTGGCTGGAGGGAATCGCCCATCGCTGGTTCACTCCCGAAACCAGGGCCTACATCTCCCGGATGCACAGGGTGCTGCGGGCCAATCGGCGGTGCTTCGCCGGCGATTACCCGACGCCGCTCATCCCCACGCCGGTCCGCGACCTGTATGCCAATGCCTTCGCCGAGAGGCAAGACGGGCGCGGCAAGACCTGCTTCACGGTGCTCAACGCCGGGTTCCGGACGTACGACGGCGATGTGCTGAGAGTGCGGCACTTCCCCGGAGCCACCTATGCCGACGAGCTCACCGGGGAGCCGCCGGCGGTGAGGATCGAGGGCGACACGGCCGTGCTGAGCTTCCGCATCGGGCCCCGCGACGTGGCGGTGGTCTCCCGGGACGTCGGGGACGGATAGGCCGGGCCGGGCTCCCACTGAGGCCGATGAACCGCAAGACGCATGACGGGCGAGCTCTCGGCAGTGCCGCCCTCCCGCCGCCGTCGCCTTGCCGCCCGGTGCCCTCCAGGACCGTCGGCCGTGACGGTGGCCTCGAGACCAGCGAGTGGCTCACTTTGCCATGACCAGAAACCTGAAACTGCTACTTGGCGCCGGTGCCATCTTCTACCTGATCGGCGCCATCAATGACGCCGTGGGGATGTATGTGTTCGCCGCCATTTGCCTGGCGGTGATCTTCGCCTGCTTCTTCATGACCCGTCTGGTGATCCGCGGCGTCACCCCCCAGGTGCGGCTGGAGGCTACGCGGGCCCGCGCGGGGCAGGACGTGCTCGCCGTGGTGTCGGTACGGAATGCCGGCGCTATCTCGCGTACCGGCATGAGCCTGCGGCTGTACGTGAGGAACACGACGGTTCCGGCCACCAGTGATGAGTACGAGTTCCCGCTCCCGGCACTGCCGCCGCACTCGCGGTCTGAGTTCGAGGTCAAGCTGGCCTGCCACGCCCGGGGAGTGCACCGCGTGGAAGACCTCACCATCATCGCCAATGACCCGATCGGGGTCTTCCACCGCAGGCGCCGCTTCGACGAGTACCACAACTTCCTGGGGCTACCGCGGAGTTACGAGGAGGGAGGCATGGTGGCCTGGGAGTTGCTCTCTCCCGAGGGGCGGCGGGCGGCCCAACTGCTCCAGCGCAGCAGCGGGGACATCCGCGGAGTGCGCCGGTTTGACCTGGGCGACGATCTGCGTCACGTGCACTGGAAGGTCAGCGCCCATACGGGCGAGCTGGTGGTGAAGCAGTACCGGCACAGGCGCGGGGCGGAGGTGACCGTCTGGCTGGACCTGTGGGAGCCCAACCACGTCGTGTCCGGCCCACTCTCCCCCACGGAGACGGCGATCTCGCTGGCGACGACGCTGCTGGCTCTGTTCGTCCGCGGCGAGTACCAGGTCACGCTGGCCGGGCACGGGCTCCCGGCCGACCTGCAACTGCCGTCACGCGGCGAGGCATATCTAGACCGTGCCGTCGTGGCGCTGGCCCAGGCCGCGCCCCGAACGGGGCCGACCTTCGCCGAGCTTTGCCTCGGCCAGGCACGACGCTCTCCGCGCCTGGGTAGCGTGTTTTGCATCACCCCGGCGGCGGAGGCCGACCTGGAAGAAGCCCTGGTTGCCATCAGTGGCCGTGGGGCACAGGTTACGGTCCTGTTCGCCGACGGCTCGGGAACGGGGCCTGCCCGGCCCGCCGAACGCTTGTCCGCAGAGGCCAGGGCGGCACTGGCCGGGCGTCTGCGCGCACGGAACGTGCGGGTCGTGGAGGTCGGCTCGATGGACGACATCCCGGCGGCTCTTAGTGAACTCGCCGGTGCCACCTCGCGCGAGACCCTGTCGTACCCGAGGCACGATCCGGAGCCGGCCGGCCTCCCAGCAAACACATGAGCGCACTATCCGGTCTCAGACAACGCATCCGCCGGCGCATGGCCCGCGTCGGCATCCTCCGCCCCGAGGTGGACCTGTGGGACATCCCGGCGCCCTCCGTGAGTCCGGGGCGCTGGCTGAGGCTGTGCATCGTCACCTGGATCATCATGATGGCCGCGCTGCTGGCGGCCGCCCCCGTCATCGAGGAGCGCGTGTTCATCCTCGTCACGGGCATCGTCATCCTGTGCGCCTTCCCCGCTGCGTATTTCCTCCACTTCAGCAGGGTGCGGCGACGCCACGTGAACTTCGCCTGCCTCCTGGCCGCGGTGGCGATCGGCGTCTTCCAGTTCTGGGGCCTGGCTCACACCTTCCATCGGAACTTCCTCCTGGCCGAGCGGTACTCGGTCCTGCTGGAGTTCTTCCTCTGGGTCATGGCGTTTCGCGGGTTCTCGATCCGCACGCTCACCGACCATGTGCTCACCATCATCCCGGCGGTTTCCTGCGTGATCCTGGTGCTGGTGACGCCGCTGACGCCTGCGGGCGTCAGCGGCGCGGCCATCGTCGTCCTGGGCTCGGTGTACCTGCTGGCCGCCGAGAACGCCGATGTGCGCGCCACCAATGGGCGGGCGGTGCAGCGGGTCCGTCGCGTGGTGTGGGAGCGCGGGCCGCGCGCCGGTGCCGCCGTGAACAGTTGGCAGACCATTGCGGCCGTGGTGCTCATCGCCGCGGCTCTGGCCAGCGCCGGCGCTTCCTACTTCAGGGCCTCCAGCGACTTCGGGCGGCGGCTCAATGAGCGCCTGGCCCGGTACGTGGCCCGTTACCTCGTAGCGGAGAGGTTCGACTACTCCCCCGAGCCGCTGATCGAGCTGGACGGACGGACGCCGCCGGACGGCAACAGGGTGCTCTTCCTGGTGGAGTGCGAGCGCGGTGAGAACTGGCGCCAGCAGGTGTACGCGACCTACGAGGGGGACGCGTGGAAGATCCCGCGCGGCAGGAAGGGCAAGGTGCGTCGCGAGGGAACGGCGTGGGTCTCCGATCCGGCCAGAGTCTCAGGCTACCGGGAGCAGGGCGCGATTCGGGTGGTTCAGAGATTCCATCTGCGCACCTACCTGAGCAGCGCCCTGCCGGGGCTGTTTCTCGTCACCGAGGTGAGGGCCCCCGTCTTCGGCATCCAGATGGGAGAGGCCGGTGTGGTCCACTGCTCGGGGTACGTGCGGGCCGGCGATTCGTATGAGGTGGTCTCGCTGGTGCCGGTTCAGGGACCGGCTCCGCGAACCGACCGCAGCCCGCCACTGCCGCCGGAGATCGCCGCCACCTACCTCCAGTTGCCGCGGCACCTGCCGGCGCGCGTGGGGCAATTGGCCGCGGCGGCGGCGGCCGGAGCCCGCAACAAGTACGAGACCGCCCTGAATGTCCAGAACTTCCTGATCCAGCAGTACGAGTACGACACCCGACCGGAGCCGCGGCCGCGGAACGCCGACTTCGTGGACCACTTCCTGTTCGAGGCCAAGAGCGGCTACTGCCAGCACTTCGCCTCGGCCATGGTGGTGATGTGCCGGACCCTGGGGATCCCGGCCAGACTGGTGGGTGGCTTCGTTCCCGGAGAGCTGCAGATCGACTCCGGCCTGTACGAGGTGCGGGCCAAGGACGCGCACACCTGGGCGGAGGCCTTCATCGAGGGCCGGGGCTGGCAGTCCTTCGAGCCCACCCCGCCTCTTGATGAGCAGCAGCGGTACAGCCCGGCGGCACTGTGGGAGGCCCTCACCGAAGCTCTGGCGCCTCTGTGGGCTCGGCTGAGCGCCCCGCTGCAGCGCTATGCCGGGGTAGGCCGAGCGCTGGCGGCGGCCACACTGGCTCTGCTTGGCGCCCTGGCGCTGAGCCGACACAGGCGGCGGACCGCCACGTCCCTGGGGCGCCGGGGTGCCACGCCCGAGGCCAGGGCGCGTTTCGCCTACCGGCAGTTGCTGCGCTGGATGGAGCAGTGGGGGGTGCCACACGAGGACTCCCAGGCACCCCTGGAGTACCTGGAGTCCCTGCCCGCAGCCACCTCACCGGTTGCCCCGGAGTTGTCCACCATCGTGGCCGCGTATCTGCGGGCGGCCTACGGCAGAGGGGGTCTCGAGGAGGCCGAGGCCGCGGCGGCGGAGGCGGCTCTGAAAGCAGTACGCGA
Organism: uncultured Armatimonadia bacterium; assembly: GCA_964639415.1. Lineage (GTDB taxonomy): Bacteria > Armatimonadota > Zipacnadia > Zipacnadales > JABUFB01 > CAYRFY01. The sequence goes on along the minus strand of CAZXDD010000562.1, from coordinate 1,324 downwards.
GGCTTTGTTCAGGGACAGGATTCTGCGTCCCGCTGTGGTTCGGCGGGTTGCCGCCTCGGCAGAGTGAAGCCAAACACCGCGCCGCCCTCGGGGGCGTTGGCCGCGGACACCTCGCCGCCGTGCGCCACCACGATCTCCCGGGCGATGGCCAGCCCAAGGCCGGCGCCGCTGTCCGTGCGCTGTCTGGCCTTGTCCGCCTTGTGGAACCGATCCCAGATCAGGGGCAGGTCCGCTTCGGCGATCCCCGGCCCGTGGTCCCGGACAGTGACCGTCACCGGCCCATCGCCCGTTGCCGGCTCCACCCTCACCTCGACCCGCGACCCGGCCGGGGAGAAGCGCAGCGCGTTGGCCAGCAGGTTCACGACGACCTGCATCACCCTGTCGCCGTCGGCCTCCGCCACGACCGCCTCGTCATCCGGGCCCCCGCCGTCCAGCGCCAGACCGACGCCCCGTTGTGCTGCCTGGTGTGAGAGCGCATCGATGGCCGCGGCCACGAGCTGCGGGAGGTTCACTTCCTGGTAGTCGAAGGGAAGCACCCCGGCCTGTAGGCGCGAGAGATCCAGCAACTGATCCACCAGACGCCGCATGCTCTGCGCCTGCTCCCGGGCGATACGGACGCAGCGCAGGCGCTCCTCCTCCGTGTCCGCCGTGCCGTCGGCGAGAGCGCCCAGGAAGCCCTCCACCGAGGTGAGCGGGGTGCGCAGCTCGTGGGAGGCGTTGGCGACGAACTCTCGGCGCAGGCGCTCGAGGCGCTCCGCCTCGGTGACATCGGTGACCAGCAGCACCGCGCCGCCCTCGGGGGCGTCTACCCTGGCGGCACTTACCCGCAGCGTGCGCTCGCCGTCCTGCAGGACCGTAGAGCAGCGCTGGGCCGTCCCGGCCAGCAGCCGCCCAACACCCTCCAGGAGGTCCTCATCGGGTAGCAGCTCCGCCAGCGGGATGCACTCCAGTGCCTCGGCATCATTCGCCAGAAGACGCCGGGCGCCGGCGTTGGCCAGGGTCACGCAGGCCTGACGGTCTACACTCAGCACGCCCTCCTCCATGCTGGCGAGGATGTCCGACAGGCGCTGCCGCTCTCCGGAGAGCTCCGAGAACGCCCGGGAGAGGGCCGCGGCCATGTGATTGAGGCTGGCGGCCACGGTGCGCAGCTCCAGCGGTCCCCGGCGCTCCGCGCGGGCCTCGAAGTCGCCCTCGGCGAACCTGGCCGCTGTCTGCGCCATGTCCCCCAGCGGGCGGGCGATGGCCCCGGACACCAGGGCCGCCAGGAGCAGGGCCAGCGCCAGATCGGAAGAGCACACGTCTGAACTCCAGTCACGAGATTCCA
>CAZXDD010000561.1:0-5499 GCA_964639415.1 uncultured Armatimonadia bacterium | reverse complement strand
ACATCCATCGCCGCCAGCCGCTCGGCCTCATCGGCCACCTGCAGCCCCACGGTCTGCAGAACCCGCAGAGCCGACCAGTGGAGGGCCTCCAGTTCATCCGTCCCCAGCAGCGCCGGGAGTCTGGGCCTCAGATGCTTGGGTGTCACTGACCAAACCTCCGTGATCGCGCCCGGCTCTCTCGGCGATCAGCTCGAGCACACGGCGCACGCTATCTGTATCGTCCTCGGCTGTCACCACGACCTGAGCATACCGCGCCGACGGCAAGACCCACTCCTGCTGCATGGGCCTGACGGTGCGCAGGTACTGGTCGATGCAAAACTGCACCGACCGGCCGCGCTCGCCCACATCCCGCAGCACCCGCCGCGCCAGGCAAATGTCGGCGGGTGTGTCCATATACACCCGCAGGTCGCAGACCCCGCGCAGCTCCGGGCAGGCCAGGACGAGGATTCCTTCCACCACGATCGCCGCCGCCGGCGAGACGGTCTCCCCCTGCTCACGCCGCCTGTGCCGCGTGAAGTCGTACAGCGGCTTGTAAACGGCGGCGCCCGACCGTAGCCGCTCCAGGTGCTCTACCAGCAGGTCCGTCTGAAGTGCATCGGGGGTGTCGAAGTTATGCCGCTCCCTCTCCTGGAGCGAAAGCTGCCCCAGATCGCGATAGTAGTCGTCATGGCTGATGAGCAGGCAACTCGCGGCGCCCAGAGCGTCGCGCAGGGCTCGGCAGAAGGTGGTCTTGCCGCAGGCCGAGGGGCCGGCGACGCCGACGATGAAGGGGCTGAGGCGCTGTGCCGACAAGAGGACCTCCACAGATGCCGCGGGGATGATGGCCGCCGGGCTTCGCGGTGCCGAAGCAATCCATCATTGCCGCTTCGGTGCGCCTCCGGACGACGCCGGGAACACAAGGGGGCCGCCCGCCGCTCGCGGACGGCGACGGACGTTCCACTCAGATTACTCAGGGAACGCCCCAGAGCGCAACCCCCGGCACCCTCACACCCGGGTGGCGGCGCCTGAGCCGCCCCGCGGGAACGACGCCGGGAGCACCGGCGTTGGGACCAATAGGACCTTGGGGCGCAGGAATGGTGGTGCGCCTCGAGCCGGGGAGTCTTGAGCATGATCGCCTTCGGACCGGTGCCTTCGCGACGGTTGGGAAGAAGCGTCGGGGTCAACAACATCCCCCCCAAGATCTGCACCTACTCCTGCGCCTATTGCCAGATCGGGCGCCGCGGCAGGATGCAGATCCAAAGGGAGGCCTTCTACGAGCCGGAGCAGATCCTGGCCGACGTGCGCGAGAAGGTACAAGCGGCCGAAGACGCCGCGGAGCCCATCGACTATCTGGCCTTCGTCCCCGACGGAGAGCCGACGCTCGATGCCAATATCGGACGCGAGATTGAGCTGCTCCGACAGATAGGTCTGCCCATCGCCGTCATCAGCAATGCATCACTGCTGTGGCGCGGGGATGTGCGCCGGGAGCTGTCGGGGGCCGACTGGGTCTCGGTCAAGGTCGACGCCGGCCGCGAGAAGACCTGGCGCCACATCGACCATCCCCATCGCGAGCTGCAATACCCGGTGCTTCTGGAGGGTCTTCATCAGTTCGCCGCTGAGTACTCCGGCCGCCTGGTGACGGAGACGATGCTGGCGGCCGGGATCAACGACAGCCCGGAGGATGCCCGGCAGGTGACGGAGATCCTCGCCGGCCTGTCGCCGGCCACGGCCTATCTGTCCATACCCACGCGCCCCCCCGCCGACGGCCGGGTGCACGCCCCCGATGCGGCCGTCATCAATGCGTACTATCAGATCGTGAGCGCGCGCATCCCCCACGTGGAGTACCTCACCGGCTACGAGGGCAACGCCTTCGCCGCCAGCGGCGACGCGGAGGCGGATCTGCTGAGCATCACGGCGGTGCATCCGATGAGGCAGGATGCGGTTCAGGAGCTGCTGGCGAGATGCGGCGTCGAATGGGACCTGGTGGAGGGTCTCCTCCGCGAGGGCAAACTCACGCAGAACGAGTACGAGGGGAATCTGTTCTATCTCAGGGCCCGTTAGGGGTATAGAGAGCGGGCGACGGTATCGGCCGTAGCCGTAGCCGTAGCCCTTGCCCTTGCCCGTTCCTGGGACCGCGGGCGTCTCGCCCGCACTGCCGTTGCCGTTGGGCGTCCGCCGTTCATGGCAACGGCAACAACTGACGGAAACGACCCACGGAAGACGGCAGTGCGGGTCCCGCTCAGCGGCGACCGACGGTCCCAGGAACGGCAACGCCTCACGGCCAACGCCACTGCACCGCTGTGTCCTACTCCGCCGACTTGGCCCTCTTCCTCCCGCCCTTCTTCTCCGGCCCTAACGCCGCCTGCAGCACATCGTCGATGGTCTCGGCGAAGATGAACTCCAGGTCGCCCCTGAGCTCCTCGGTCAGCTCCGCCACGTCCCCCTCGTTGCGCCGGGGGACGATAAGCGTCGTCAACCCCGCCCGGCGGGCCGCGAGAGCCTTCTCCTTCACCCCGCCGATGGGCAGCACCCGCCCCCTGAGCGTGATCTCGCCCGTCATCCCCACATCGCAGCGCACCGTGCGCCCTGTGAGCAACGACACCAGAGCCGTGACGATGGTCACGCCCGCCGAAGGCCCGTCCTTGGGCACCGCGCCCCCGGGCACGTGCACGTGCAGGTCGCTGCTGTCGAAGAAGTCCTCCGCGATCCCAAACCTCGTGGCACTGGCCCGCACGTAGCTCAACGCCGCCTGGGCCGACTCGGTCATCACATCCCCCAATTGCCCGGTGAGCTTGAACCCCTTGCTGCCGGGCATCCTCGTGGCCTCCACAAACAGGATGTCTCCGCCCGTCGGCGTCCAGGCCAGCCCCGTCACCACTCCCGGCTGGGTCACGCGCTCGCAGGCCTCGGGAAACACCTTCTGCCGCCCCAGGAACTGCTCCAGATTGGCGGCGGTCACCGTCGGCAGAGCCTCCTGACCCTCGGCTACCTTCCGCGTGATCTTGCGACACACCGTACCGATCTGCCGCTCGAGGTTGCGCACCCCCGCCTCCCGGGTGTAGTTGCGGATGATATCCCGCAAGGCGGAGTCGGTGATCCGCAACTGCTTCCCCTTCAGGCCGTGCTCCTCGCGCTGCCGGGGCACCAGATAGCGCTTGGCGATGTGGAGCTTCTCCTCCTCCGTGTAGCCGGCAAGCTGGATCACCTCCATGCGGTCCAGGAGCGGCGCGGGGATGGTCTGCAGCACATTGGCGGTACAGACAAACAGCACCTTCGACAGATCGAAGGGCACCTCCAGATAGTTGTCGCTGAAGCTGAAGTTCTGCTCCGGGTCGAGGACCTCCAGCAGGGCCGAAGAGGGGTCGCCGCGATAGTCGGCACCGACCTTGTCCACCTCGTCCAGCATGATCACCGGGTTATTGGTGCCCGCATCGCGGATGGCGCGGATGATGCGACCGGGCATGGCGCCCACATAGGTCCGGCGATGGCCGCGGATCTCGGCCTCATCGTGGGTCCCCCCCAGCGACATGCGCACGAACTCCCGGCCCGTAGCCCTTGCGATGCTGCGGCCCAACGAGGTCTTCCCCACTCCCGGCGGACCCACGAAGCACAAGATCGGGCCCTTCAGGTCGCTCTTGACCTTGCGTACCGCCAGGTACTCCACAATGCGATCCTTGATCTTCTCCAGGTCATAGTGATCCTCGTCCAGCACGCTCTGGGCCTCGGCCACGTTGAGGTGGTCCTCCGAGGACTTGCTCCACGGCAGCTCGATGAGCCACTCCAGATAGGTGCGGATCACGCTGTACTCGGCGGCGGCGGGGTTCATGTGCTCCAGACGCCCCAGCTCGCGCTCCGCGGCCTCCAGAGCCTTCTCTGGCAGACCGGCGGAATCCACCCGCTCCCGCAGCTCGTGGACCTCCTGCCCCTCCTCATCCTCTCCCAGCTCGCGACGAATGGCCTTGAGCTGCTCCCGGAGCATGTACTCCCTCTGGCTCTTCTCCATCTCCTCCCGGGCGTCCGTGCCCACCTTGTCCGCCAGCTCCAGACGCGTCAGCACCCGCTGGGCGTGGCCGTTCACCAGCTTCAGACGGGCCAGGACGTCTTTCTCCGCCAGGACCTCCTGCTGCTCCGGCACCTCCAGCGGAATGGCCGAGGCCACCAGGTCCGCCAGCGCCGACTTGCCGGTGAGGTTCAACGCCTGCACGTAGGCCTCGTCCGGAAGATAGGGCGATAGCTCCACGATGCTGCCGAACTTCCGCAGCAGCGCGTGGAACTGGGCGTCGGTCTCGGCCGGATCGCCCTCCTCGTCCTCCAGACCCGCCACCCGAGCCATCACGAAGGGACTGTCCGCCACCACCTCCACCACCGAGATGCGCTGGATGGTGCGCAGCACCAGACGCCGGGAATCGTCGGGCATCTGGATCATCTTGTGCACGGTGGCGACGACCCCGACGTCGTAGAGATTGTCCGCCGTCGCCGGACGGTCCTCGTCTCTGAGCGTGACCAGGGCCAGCAGGCGGTCGGCCGCCACCGCATGCTCCAGAGCACGACGCTCGTGCTCCTCGGTGACAACCACCGGGATGACCATCCCCGGGAAGGCCGTGACCGCATGCAGGGGCAGGACCGGGAGGGCCTGCGGAAGGACCGGACGCTCCTTCGGAACGGTTTCCTGTATGTCAACCATCATGATCTCTCCAGTACTGACGGAACTGCGTACGCAAAACCACCGGCGCCGTGGGCATCGCCGGAGGCGGGCCGGCGCGCGTCCGGCCGACCCACCGGCATGGCGTCTCAGACCGGGGCCTGGCCCGACTCGGAACCGCCCTCGCGCCGCACCTGCACGTTACGCCGGATCACCTGGGTATGCAGCCGCGGCAACTCCACCACCAGGAAACCCGCCTCATACCGCGCCGAGGCACGGGAGGCATCCACATCCGCGGGCAGCCGGAAGCGACGGGCGAAAGCGCCGTACTGCACCTCCAGGTTCAGACACCGCATGGTGCTCTCCGCCGGAGCCGGCATCCGCCGACCCACGATGGTCACCGTCCGGTCGTCCTCCCCCGTGGTGATGTCCATCTGCTCGGGGTCCACACCGGCCACCTCGAGACGTATCAGATAGCCCCCCGAGGTCTCGAACACATCGGCCGGCGGCGCGAAAGTGCCTCCCGCGGCACGCAGCGGCTCATCCGAGAGCAAGTCGGCCTCCGCGTCCTCACCCGAGGGCCTTGAGCATCCGTAGCGGAAGAAGTAGGACGGCATCTTTGCCTCCCATTATAGCAATGCTCGAAAGTACCTTTAGCGCATTGCACTCAATTATACTAGACGCACCCGCGAAATGCAACCCCTTCTCCCCCACACCATCACCACCGGGAAGGTCATCCCGACTCCGCGGCGAAGCCTCCGCTGTCGCCACCGCCACCACCACGGCCATGCCCGGCGCCGTCAACCACCCCGGAGGCCTCCCCAGCGCCTGCCGGCCCTGCTTGCGATCACCGGCGTTCTCCTGGCAACCCCCGCCCT
>CAZXDD010000560.1:0-5511 GCA_964639415.1 uncultured Armatimonadia bacterium | reverse complement strand
TTCACCGAGGCCAATGATGCCTCGGATCCCACCTGGAGGTCAAATGCCCCAACCGAAGGGGCAATGGACAATAGCCACGGGTGAAACCCGTGGACGGGAGCCCGCGCCGCCGGCCCATCTCTCCTACCGGCGGACGCCAACGACGAACGGCATGCGGGCGAGACGCCCGCGCTCCCAGGACCGACTCCCACCCGCCACAGGAGGTCTCACTATGCCTGTGCTGACCGCGACTATGGCAGCCCTCGTCGCGCTGCCGCTTGCCGTCTCGGCGCAGCAGGCCGAGCTACCGCGCGTGATCCTGCGAAGCGGGTTCGAGGACGGTCTGCGGGGCTGGCACACCCGGGGAGAGGCCGACTTCTCCGTGGCGCGCGAGCAGGTCGGGGCGGGCGACGCCTGCGCCCGCATCACCGTGGCCCCCGAGGCGAAGCTGACATGGCAGCAGCTCTACTACACCTTCGGTCCGGTCGATCGCGGCGATGGCTTTGAGGTGAGTTTCTGGGTGCGCACCGCAGGGATCGCGGCCGAAGATGGCACCGGGGCCTACGGAGCACTGGAGTTTCTCGATGACGCCGACGAGCGTGTGGGCATCGCGCACAGCAAGGTCTCGATAGGCAACGGGTCCACGGGCTGGGAGAAGCTGACCATCCACGGCACCGCCAATGACGCCACGCGCAAGGCGCGGGTGGGCCTGATCCTCAACTCCCATGGAGCAGCCTGGTTTGATGAGGTGAGCATCGTGCACACGAACAGACAGCAGCCATGGCCCGACCTCGGTGACGCCCCCCGCACGATCGCCGTCCATGCTGATCGAGTCACTCAGGACAGCTTCGCCGGAGTGGGCTTCCACGTGTTCGATCACGTGTTCCCGGTGAGCCAGGAGATCCTCGACACGGTTGTGGCCAAGCGCTGGCTGGAGCTGCAGCCCACCTTCGCCAGGATGAACCACGCCTGGAACTGGGATGCCGAGCAGGTGGAGTACATCGCCCGGTGCTTGCTGCGGTTCAAGCGCGAGACGGGGACCGAGGTCTACATGGCCACCTGGGGGCCTCAGGACGCCACCACGGATGAGGCCCGCCGGGAGTATGCGAAGCTGGTGGCCGATACGCTGCAGGTCTTCACCGACCGAGGGGCTGACAATCTGAAGTGGTTCTGCCTGACTAACGAGCTATCGCTGGGCGACTGGGGCAAGTTGCTGGGCGACCTGCCGAAGTTCAAGGCGTACCACGAGGCGCTGTGCGCTGAGTTCAGGGCCCGAGGTCTGGACATCGGGCTGCTGGCCACGGACGCGGCGCCCGCGAGCAATTGGGGCACGATCGAGTGGGCCGTGGAGCACATGGACGAGATCACCGCCGTCTACGGCGGCCACGACTACTTCAACGATCACCCGCCGGATGACCCTAGATTCTACGAATGGTTCGAGGGCCGCCTGCGCTCCGTGGTTGCGGCCGCGCGCGGCGTGGGCAAGGACTTCATCCTCGGCGAGTTCGGGGCCAGGCAGGACGGCCGCACCATCGACGGCCAAAGACAGGACCGCTGCGTGTGGTTCGAGACTCCTACAGAACCGCTGGTGGCGCTGCAACTGACCGACGCCGTCATCGCCTGCCTCAACTCCGGAGTGTACGCGCTGGCCTACTGGACCTACATGGACTTCCCCGACTACAACAAGGCCTACTGCAACCAGTGGGGGCTCTTCCGCCACGGCGAGCACGGCTTTTCCACCCGCGACCTGTACTACGGCTACGGACTGCTGAGCCGGTTCTTCGGCGGCCCCTCCACCGCGGTGGCCGTCGAGACCGATGACCCGTGGCTGCGGGCTGGAGCGGTGCGGCGCCACAGCGACGGCGCTTGGTCCGTCGTGGTGCTCAACCGGTATGAGGCGCAGGTGCCGCTGAAGCTGGCTTTGGATGTACCGGATGGAACCGTTCTGCGCAAGTACGTCTACGACCCCGAGCACGTGCCCCAGAACCCCTGCGGGGATTTGCAGGGCCCGGAGGGCACCGTCACCGTGCACGGCGGGCAAATCGAGGACCGCATCGGCCACAATTGCATCGCCGTCTATACCATGCAGTACGACGACACCCCGCCCGCGCCGGTGCAGGGCCTGATAGTCGACCCCGCGGCCGACGCCACCGTGCTGCGCTGGTCGGCGAATGCCGAGGAGGACCTCTGCTACTATCGGGTCTACGCCTCGGAAAAGGGCGAGCCGAGCATTGCCGTGGCGAACCAGTTGGCCTCCACGATCGCCACGGAGTACCGGGACACCCGCCCGGCCGATGCGCGGCGCAAGTACCGGGTGATCGCGGTGGATAGGTCGGGGAATGCCGGTGAGACGTAGCGATCCGGCCCACGAGCCGTTCGCCAACGTCCCGCTTGGCGGGCCCGTCGTGCGGGGCCGCCGATTTGACGGAAGCAGGGATGGGCGGTGCGATACCGGTATCGACCCTATTGATGCCTCACCAGGTGAGAGCAATGGCCCAAACAACCGTGTCCAGCAGGTTCCGCGTGGTGATCCCGAGGGAGGTCCGTGAGCGGTTGGGGTTGCGGCCGGGGCAGAAGCTGAGCGTAATTGCCACGGGCGCAGTGATTCAGCTCGTGCCTGTGCCGACGCTCCAGGAGTTGCGCGGCATCGCCCGGGGCGCCGACGCCCGGGGCGTGCGCGAGAAGGGCGACCGCCGGTGATCCAGGCGGGGTCCCGAGGCCGGAGCGCGTGCCCCATCGAGGGTCCGCGGGCCGGCTCAGAGCCTGCGCAGGGGCGATGGCAACGAACTGCGGCGGTACCCGACCCACGCGCCGACGCTCGGCCGCTAACGGTTCCCCGGCCGCATCTCCAGACACGCAGAGGTGACAGCATGACCCGCCATGTACCGACTGCGCTGATGCAGGCACTCCTCGTTGCATCCGTCGTCCTGTCATCCGCAGGCTTCGCCCTCGCCGCCGAAACCCCCTACACAGTAAGCTCCTGGCCCGAAAGCGGCTTTGGGAACCACCGGGCCGTGGTGCATGTGGCCGCAGGGGCCGACGCCGTCCTGGCCCACATCCAGTGGCGCCGGCGCGACCGCGACCCGGAGACCAGGGACATCCGGGTCTACGATCTGACCACCAACCAAAGGGTCATGGACGTGGTCCGCGCCCGGATCACCCGCGAAGCCGGAGACATCGTCTTCCGACCCGAGACCGTCCCCGGCGACTATGCGGTGTACTACCTGCCTTACCAGGCGCCACAGAGCAACTTCGACGCCCCCGGCGACTACTATCCGCCGGCAGACACGGCTGCCGCCGACTGGCTGCAGCGCAACGGTCTCCCGCCAGATGGCATGATGTCCGACGCGTGGCTCAATCTGCCCAGGGCGCAGGTGCTGCGCATCGAGGCGCGCAGCGAGTTCGACCGCCTCGACCCCATGGAGATCGTCGCCACCGCCGAGGAGGTCCGGGACCTTCTACAGCGCACCGCGGATGCGGAGTACCTGCTCTTCGCCGAGGACCGCCGCTATCCCATCCGCATGCCGGACGACCTGCCGCTGCGGTGGGTGCAGAGCGGTCCGTCGGAGCTTTTGCAGGCCGAGGCGCAGCCGGGCGAGCTGTACTGCTTCCAGCTCGGAGTATGGGCGGCCCGGGCGGCGCTGGAAGACCTCAGGCTGGACGCAACCGACCTGCGCAATGCCGAAGGCGCGGTGATCGCCGCCGACAAGATCACCTGCCCCAATCTCGCGGGGACCGACTGGCTCGGACGGCCGATCAGCAAGCGAGTGGATGTTGCCGAGGGGCGCGTGCAGCCGCTGTGGATCGGCGTGCAGGTTCCGCCCGATGCCGCCGGCGCGTACGAGGGGGCCTTCACCGTCACCCCGGTCGGCATGGCACCGCAGACGGTGAAGCTGTCCCTGCGCGTCGAAGGCGAGCTACTGGCCGATGGCGGCGTCTCCGATCTGTGGCGCATGTCGCGCCTCAAGTGGCTGGATTCCACGCTGGGCCTGGACGACGACGTCGTCCCACCCTTCACCCCTCTGCAGGTGCGGGGCGATACGGTCTCCTGCCTGCTCAGGGACGTGCGCTTTGGCCCCCTGGGGCTTCCCGAAAGCATCGTCAGCAACGGCCGCGAGGTGCTCGCCGCGCCGATGGCCTTCACCGTGACGGGCGGCAGGGGCGAGCTGCGGCTCTCGACGCCGAGGACGGAGACGGTCAAGCAGGCCCCCGGTGTTGTGGAGCGCGTTACGGTGGCCGAGGGCCCGGACGCAGACCTGACGGTGCGCTGCAGGATGGAGGCGGACGGCTGCCTGATGTACCACGTGACCTTGCAGCCCCGGCGCACGCTGCGGCTGTCGGACGTAGAGCTGCTCATCCCTCAGCGGGCCGACTGTGCGCCGTACATGATGGGGATGGGCAAGCGCGGGGGCTGCCGGCCGGAGCGGTGGAGCTGGAAGTGGCACCACCGGCGGGCCAACAACATGGTCTGGCTGGGGGATGTGGATGCCGGGCTGCAACTGCAACTGCGTCCCCAGGAAGATGTGTGGGAGCCCACCCATCTCTCGCAGGCGGGCTTCGCGCCCTCCTGGGACAATGGCGGCAAGGGCGGCTGCGACATCGCCCAGGAGGGCGACTGCGTGCGCGTCCGGGCGTACAGCGGCGACCGCGTGCTCCGCCGCGGCCGGCCATTGGAGCTCAAGTTCCGCCTGCTCATCACCCCCTTCAAGCCTATCGACCCCAACCACTGGAACTGGCGCTACGGCGACGTGCGCGCCGACGGCACGGTTCTTCACGTCCACCACGGCACACCGGAGAACCCCTACATCAACTACCCGTTCCTGACGGTGCCGCTGCTCACCGAGACGATCCGGTCGGTCAAGAGCATCACCACAGGGAAGGCCGACTTCGGTGAGCTGAGGTACGGCGCCGCCGGCAACTTCCGGCCACAGCGGGGAGCGGCGCACATCTGGATGACGGTGAACTTCGACCCGGCCGCCGGTTCCGCCGGTCAGGCCCGGTACAACCGGCCCATGTTCGCCGTGGAGTGGCCCGACGCCGGATGGGTAGGCTTCTACTGGAACATCGACGACAGGGGCATGCGCGCCTATGTGTCCACCGGACCGGCCGACGCCAGACGGTACCCGGCGCTCCTGAGCAGCCATTCCCCCGAGTGGAAGCAGGGCGAGCGGCACGTCGTCACTCTCTCCTGGGGCGATGAGTTCGCCATCTACGTGGATGGTGAGAAGAAGGCCGCGGCACCCTTCCGAGGCACGCTCGATCTGCCCTTGGACAAGACCTCCTTGATCCTGCAGAACGGCGGGTTCATCTACGACGCCATCAAGGTCACCGGCGAGCCATACAAGGGAGATCGGCCTTTGGCCGCAACGCTCGACGACCATACGCTGCTATTGGACACCTTCGACGCCTGGGAAGGCGGCGCCGTCACGAGGCCCGAGCGCAGTGCCTCGGGGGAGGGCGGCTCCCTTACCGGGACCTTCGCCGCTCTCAGATCGGAAGAGCGTCGTGTAGGGAAAGAGTGTAGGATAGGGT
>CAZXDD010000559.1:0-5516 GCA_964639415.1 uncultured Armatimonadia bacterium | reverse complement strand
CCCGGAACCACGCTTCGCAGCGGAACAGGACTCCCTATGAGGATATCTGGCTCGTACCCACCATGAAGCGGAACCCCAAGCGCGAGAGAAGCGCAGGCACTGACGAAGTCCCATTCCCCGCGGCCCCCGGGGTGGACATGGATGAGTGGGAGCGGCTAGCCAGAGTATCTCTAGGGGCTGCTCGGTACGGCATCCTAAGCTCCGCCGAGTACCTGAGATGGCGCTACCAGCGGCACCCTGACACGCAATACTACGTGATCGAGAACCGCACGGCCGGGGTTCTGGAGGCGGCTCTTGTGTTCAAGCTGTATCCCGCCGGAGCGCCCGACCGGATCAACATCGTTGACTGGCTGTGTGACCCCACGGATCGCAGCGGAGAGGTCGTGCTCGCGGCTCTGGAGGACTACGCGGAGAGCGTTGGCCTACCCACCACCATCTGGCACAATGTGCACGACTACCCTAGGTACCACGTCCTGGAGAGGCGCGGCTACGTACTGAGTGAACCGGTCTTCTACTTCGGGGCCTTTGCGCTTCAGCCCGCCGATCGCCTCGGCCCGTACGCCGATTGGCGTAGTTGGCATCTATCAATGGGTGATGTGGATGTCTTCTGATAAAACTCGCGTCCTTGTCATCGCTCCCCATCCCGACGACGAAGTGCTTGGCTGCGGGGGGACCATCGCGCGACACGTCCAGAACGGAGACGAAGTCCACGTCGTCGTCGTGACGAGAGGCATCCCTGAGCTATTCCCTGCAGAGGTCATCGAGGGAACCCGCGGCGAGCTCCGAAGAGCGCACGACATGCTGGGCGTCAGCACAACCCAGTTCCTGGACTACCCATGCCCCAAGACGGACACGGTCCCAGGGTGCGAGCTGGCCGACACTATTGGCCGCGTTATCCGGTCGCTTGCCGCGTCTGTGGTCTACTTGCCCCACCGTGGCGATCTGCACGTCGACCACAGGACAGTCTACCTGGCAGGGCTGGTCGCAAGCCGTCCCGTCAACGGCTGCCCCGTACGGCGCCTACTGAGCTACGAGACACCGTCGGAGACCGAATGGGCATTCCCCGCCGGCGACGATGCATTCGTCCCCACGGTCTTCGTCGACATCAGCGATCAGCTTGAGGTCAAGATCCGGGCAATGGAGTGCTATCAGAGTCAACTCAAACCATTCCCCACACTGCGCTCTCTGGAAGCCATAGAAGCACTCGCAAGGTGGCGCGGAGCTACGGTCGGCCTGGCGGCGGCGGAGGCGTTCTCTCTGGTACGAGAGGTGTCGCAGTAGCCTCGCTCTCGACGCGGTTGCTTGACGCGCTGGTGTGCCCGCCGTGAGTCCCGCCACCGCGTGGAAAGTGCGGGAATGGCGCTGGGACGTCAGTCATCTATGCCGAAGCCCACGGAGGCGACCTGGCGGACCCGACCAGTACCTGTGGCGCTGCCCAGGACAGCAAAGCTGACCGATGGACGGCGGCTCTCCCGGACGGGTACGCCGGGCCGGGCTGATCTGCCGCGCGAAATCCCTCCGGCGCTGCGACATTCTACTCGGCCCACACAGGGCCAGAGCCGAAGCTCACCATGCGGGCTGGGAGACATGGGCGCGCCTCGCCGGTCGTCATCCGGGGGAGGCATCGCACCGCACGGGACGGTCGGGAGCCCCAAACCTACCGGTGACAGGCACCGCTGGGCAACTCGGGCACCTGCAACGGCCAGGAACACGGAGACTACAATGAGGCATCTGGCACCGACGGTCCGGCCACGCGTCTACTCGACAGGAAATCGCGCCGCGGCACCACTGCGTGGCGTACTCCTGGCAACGCTTCTGTGGATGACGGCCACCACTGGGTGGTCGGCGGAGATACTGCGCGACCAGTACCCCCTGCGGGCCGGTGATGTCATCGCCGTCACCGTCTGGAACCACCCGGAACTCTCCATGCCCGAGGTGCAGATCAGACCCGACGGGAAGGTCATGCACCCCTATGCCGGCGAGATCGTCGCGGCCGGCAAGACGCCCGAGACCCTGGCCAAAGAAATCCGCAAGGCGCTCCTCGTCGAGCTCCTCAACCCCATCGTCTCGGTCAATATCGCCGGCTATAGGCAGGACTGGCTCTTTGTCACCGGTGCCGTCAGGAGTCCCGGGCCATTCCCCCTCCGCGAGCCGATGACCATCAGGGAAGCCATCATGTTCGCCGGCGGTCCGGCACCCGATGCCGATCTCTCCCACGTTCTGGTGATCGCCCCCCAGAGGCGTCAGCAGGACATCGTCGAGCTCAGCCCCGACCTCAGCCCCGTCGGGCGGAGCGGACGCCTGCTCCTGGATGCCGGCTACACGCTGGTCGTGCGCCAGCGCGATCCGCAGATGGTGGCGGGACTGGGTGCGCTGGGTCGGGCAGGGATCATCGATATCCCCGAGCAGGGCCTGCGCATCTCCGACCTGATCGCGCTCATGGGTGGCCTCGCTTCAGGGGCCGATGCCCGCGCCGCGCACCTCACGCGACCCGGCGAAGAGACCATCACCGTCGATCTGCAGCGCATCATCGATGACGTCAATGACCCCGGAAACATCCGGCTCGAGCACGGAGACGTGCTCTTCGTCCCGCCCTTCACGGGCACCATCGCCGTTCTCGGGCAGGTTCTGGCGCCCGGTATCAAGCAGATGCCCATCGACAGGCCGCTGAGAGTCTCCGACGCCGTCGTCCTCGCCGGAGGCCTCGCGCGCGAAGCCGATGGGACCGCCGTCACCCTGATGCGGCCGGACGGCACGAACGTCTTGGTCGACGTGCAGCGGATACTGGAGACCCGGAGCCCTCAGGAGGACCTGGAGCTCGCCTCAAACGACACGCTGATCGTCCCCGAGCTTCCCACCTGCATCCTGCTGGGAGCCGTGAACAAGCCCGGGAGGTACCCGCTGAAGCGGGGGACCCTCTTCTCGTCCCTGCTCGCCGAGGCCGGCGGGGTCCCGGACGCGATCCGGCGCAGCGGTGCGCTCTTCACTCTCCTGCGTCAGGACGGTTCGCGCACCGAGGGCGACCTCACTCCCTTCCTGAGCCAGCGGTACCCCGAAGCCGACTTCGCCGTCCAGGAGGGCGATGTCATCATCGCCACCGAGAAGGCCATCGCGGTCGCCGTGTTCGGGGCCGTGGCCAACCCGGGGCAGTACCCTGTGCCGGGCGGCAGTCGGTTCTCCGATGTGCTCGCGGTCGCGGGCTACATGACACCGGACGCCGACACCCAGACCGCGCGCATCGTCCACGGCGACGGCTCCAGCATCTCCCTCAACCCCGCCGACGCCATCGCCAGACGAGACGCGGACGCCGACCCAGTGTTGCAGAATGGGGACACCGTGATCATCGACAGAGCGATGATCCAGGTTACCGTTCTGGGCAAGTTCGCGCAGACCGGACCGCTGCAGGTGCGCCGGCCGGCCAAGTTCTCGGACGTGATTGCCAGGGCCGGCGGGATCCAGCCCGACGCCCGGCTGCGAACGGCCACCGTGGTGCGGAATGGGGAGACTTTCGAGGTGGATCTCGACCGCGTCCTCAACAGGGCCGAAGAGGCCGCCAATGTCCGCATGCAGGACGGTGACACCGTGGTCCTGCAGGCCGGGCCGCCCCAGGAGATAACGGTCATGGGGCGCGTGGGAGTGCAGCAGAAGATCATCATCAAGGACGGCGATCGGGTCTCCGACGCCATCGTCAAGGTCGGCGGCCTCGCCCCCGAGGCGGACACACGGGTCGCCACCATCATGCGGGCCGACGGGACCGTGGTGGCGGTGGACCTGGAGGGCATTCTGGTCCGCCGAGACCCCGACGCCAATCTGCCGCTCTTGGCCGGCGACACACTGGTGGTCGGCCCCCTGGTCACGAGCCTCGCCGGCGTGACGGGCGCGGTCAAGTCCGTCGGCTTCTTCCCCATCGAGCCGGGTGAGACGCTGTCGAAGCTGCTCATCAAGGCCGGAGGGGTGCTGGATTCGAACGTCGCCGACGGCGCGCACGCCGTGATTCGCCGAGCCGATGGCTCCACCGTCTCCGTCGACGTGACGAAGGCTCAGGGACTACTGGATGCAACGGCCGGTACGGAGATCCGCGACGGCGACACGCTCTACGTCCCGTTCCTGCGGCAGGCCACGATTGTCGGTCCCGTCAGGACTCCGGGACGTCAGACCCTGGTGCCGGAGCAGCGGGTGTCAGGGCTGGTCATGCAGGCCGGGGGCCTGATTCCGGAGATCGGCGTGGGCGATACGACCATCATGCACCGTGACGGGACATCCACCGCACTGCGCATCGCCGATGCCCTCGGACAGCCGGGATCCCCTGAAGACCCGCCGGTCGAGGACGGCGACATCCTGTTCATCGGCACCGTCGATCCGGTCACGGTGTCGGGCGCGGTGAGGCATCCCGGCGTGGTCTCGCTGCCCCGTGGCTCCAGGGCCCCCGCCATTCTGGGACGCGTGGGCGGCCCGCTGCCGTCCGCCAATCTATCCGAATCCACCATCTACCACCGTGATGGCACCATCACTGCAGTAGACCTCACGGGGGCCCTCAGCGGTGGTCAGGGGGCCGAGGTGGAGTTCCGGCCGGGTGATGTGCTCATCGTGCCCGAGACCAACTACCAGGTCTCGGTGCTGGGCGCCGTCACCGCGCCGGGAACCTACCCCATCCTCCCGGGCGCCCGTCTGTCGGACGTTCTGGCGCTGGCCAAGGACGTGCCGGAGGGCGAGGTCATCAAGTCCGGCACGATCCTGCGCGGCACTCAGCAGATTCCCGTGCAGATCGACCAGGTGCTGCAGAACCGCGGCTCGGAACTGGACCCGCTCCTGCAGGACAACGACATCATCTCCATCCAGCGCGTCAAGCCCCCGACGGTCTCGATGCTCGGGGAGATTCGCGGTGTGGGCCGGCGGCAGTTGGAGGCCGGTACCACGCTTTCGGAGGCGATTGCCGCCGCCGGCGGCCTCACCCCCAACGCCGATCCGGCACGGGTCAATATCGTTCGCGACGGACTGGCCCAGACGGTGGACCTCAGCCCGCTCTTGCTGCGCGGCGAGGTGATTGACAACGACCCCGAGCTAGAGGATGGCGACCTGATCGTCGCCCCCGAGAGCACTCACCGAGTTACGGTGCTGGGGTTTGTCAAGGCTACCGGGACGTACTACTTCAAGCCCGGTGAGACCGTGCTCGATGGGGTGCTGAAGGCCGGGGGCTGGGTGGAGAAGCAGTCTGCCGCGAACCGCACGATCCTCGTGCGGAGGGACGGGGATGTGGTGACGTGGGGGCAGGTGGACCTCCTGGCGACCGCCAAGCGCGGAGACCCCGAGAGTAACCCGCCTTTGGAGGACGACGATATCCTCTACGTCCCGGAGGTCTCGCAGATGACACTCGAGGGGTTCGTACGCACCCTGTTCCCGGTCTCGACCATCCTCAGGATGTTCGACTAGAAGTCCGGCCGAGAAGTCCGGCCGGTCCGTCTCATGTCATTCTGAGCGTCCATCTCGCGCAGCGAGATAGCGAAGAATCTCGCTGA
>CAZXDD010000558.1:0-5527 GCA_964639415.1 uncultured Armatimonadia bacterium | reverse complement strand
TCCGTGCTCTCCGTGTCTCCGTGGTGAGACGTTAGCCGTTCGCCGTTCTCAGCCGCTCTCCCATCTGTGTTCAGCCGTTCTCCGTGAGACTCCGTGCTCTCCGTGTCTCCGTGGTGAGACGTTAGCCGTTCGCCGTTCTCAGCCGTTCTCCCATCTGTGTTCAGCCGTTCTCCGTGGAACTCCGTGCTCTCCGTGTCTCCGTGGTGAGACGTTAGCCGTTCCCGCCGTTCCCGCCGTTCTCAGCCGTTCTCAGTCGTACTCCTCTCTCTCCCGGCCAACCACCTCACCGCATTCACCAGCACCGCCAGCTCCGCGCCTTTCGGCGCCACCTCCGCATCTCCCAACCCCAGGCCCACACACAGGCCGCTGGCCACGAAGCGCCCCTTTGCCACCTCGCCCGCGGCCACCACCACATTCCCCTCCTCGTCATCCACGACCGCCGTCATCGCCCCGGTGATCGCGACCGTCGCGTGATCGTAGTAGCTGTGCTCGAAGCTCTCCCCCACCTTCAGCCCGGCGGTCAGCGGATGCTCGGCGGCGACGCGGGCAGAAGTCAGCTTCACGACACCGCTCCCCTGGCACAGCTCCGGGAAAAGCGGCGGATGTTGCCGGACACCCACGGCATCGTGGGTGACCAGAAGGCCTCCACCGGCGCGCACGTACTCCACCAGCGCCCGCTTCGCCCCGAGCAACTGCTCCAGCGTTTCCGACTGCCGCTGAGGCGCCACCACCACCTCGCAGGCGGCGAGGTGGGCCCGATCCGGCCTGTACAGCGCCGCGGCCTCGATCCCCTCCTCGGCGGACAACGCCTTGAGGATCCCCTCCGAGCCGTAGCCGCCCATCAGCACGCCCACGCGGATGCCGTCGGTCTTGAACCGTGGTGGGTCGCTGCGGCCGCGCAGCGTATCCGCTTCGGAGGCGGTCAGCGCATGCCACGGGGTGGTGCGCAGGATGAAGGGACGCACATCGTTCTGCCCGTAGGCGACCTCTCCCGACAAGACCCACTGGTACGCACCGGGCTTGTCGGCCCCTCCGGTGACCGTCTGGGTCCAGGTTGCCTCCCCGGTCGACACACTTCCCCCGGCCTGCACCACCTCGCCGTCGGTGGTGCACAGGTCCCAGCGCACACGGAGCTGCTCGATCCCCTCGGGTGCGAAGAGATGCAGCCGCGCCTGGAACCTCTCCCCCACGGCCCGGGCATTGGCCGGCAGCCCCTCGGCGGGGGCGGGCAGTTCGGCGAACGTCCTAAGCTCCGGATAGTGGTGGGGCATCACGGTCACAGGGATCGAGGTGGCACCCAGGGCCAGTCCGCGGTTGATGGTCTCGCAGACCGTGTTGAGCGAGAAGATCAGGAAGCCGTCCGCTCCGCACTCCCTCGCGATGCGCACCTGACGCGAAGCCTTCACGGGGTTGGACAGCGAGTCGTGGCGATACGTCACCCCCAGGCCGGCGTACAGGGGCACCGAGCCCTCGACAGCCGGAACCTGAGCATTGAGCCAGCGACGCAGGCGGTCGTCATTCTCGCCGGTGTAGTCCATGGGGCAGACGAAATCCAGCAGGTACTCCTGGCACCAGTTCGGCCAGTCCTGCCCGTCGTTCTCGGGAGCACCGGGCAGGGCCGAGCGCGCGGCCAAGGAGATCTTCACCTCCGGATCGATGGCCCGAGACTCCGCGGCGATCTCGCGCACCAAAGAGGTCTGCAGCTCCTTGCGGAAGGCCTTGTACCGCTCAAACAGCGTGCCGCCGGCGAAGCAGTCGGCCGGCCAGTTCTCCACCTTCACTCCATAGGCGGCCTCGAACTTGGCCCGACAGCGATCGCAGTAGCAGTAGTCCCGGCTGGGGAAGCGCATGTAGTCGAAGTGAATCCCTGCCGGGTGGTACTTGCGGGTCAGCTCCAGCATCGCCTGCTTCTCGATCTCCCGGTTGCCCTCGTGGGAGGGGCACATCCACACCGTGCCCCCCGTGGAGGGGTCTTCGACCATCGGCTTGCCGGTCACGCTCACCATGCAACGCCCCTGATCGAGGAACTCCTCTCGCCTCGCCGCATCGCCGCCCAGCATGCACCAGTTGATCCGCCACACATGGACCTCGATGCCGTGACGCGCGGCGGCCTCCAGACACAGAGCCATCTCGTCCCGCTCGCTGCTCTGGGGCAAGACCTCGCTGGGGTACGAGGTGTAGTTGGCCGAGCACATATTGGGGAAGATGGCATTGAACCCCGCCTCCTCCAGGGCCGCCATGGTGGCCTCCCAGTCCCGCGCGCCCCCGCCGGACCACACACCGCGCAGCTCCCCGTCCCGGGAGCCATAGGTGGCGGCGACGCAGTCGGCGGCGAGGCCGGAGGCGCTACGGGCCGCCTCCAGGGCGACCTCGTAACGCTTGTCCGCCAGGGCCGCCCTCGCCTCGGCAAGCGTACCCTCAACCCGCTTTGCCAACGTCTCGGCCGCCGCATGGCCGGCCGCCTGCTCCCGCAACGCCTGCAGCGAGGAGAGCTCGGCCACGGTGAACGCCGAGTCGAGGGCCCCCTGCACCGCCATGTCCCACAGGTGCGGCAGGAAATGCCCCACCACCGCCAGCACCAGCATCCCCTGCTGCCCCGCATCACCCTCGTGCAGCACGTGAGACATGTACGCACCGGTCGGCGAGAGGATCACTGCCGGCGTCCCGGTGTCCTCCCCCTCGCTCGTGTACCACCGGGCAATGACCTGCGACTCCCCCACCGGCTCGCACAGCGCCAGGTTCCGTGAGGTCTGCTTCACGCGCGCGGGGAACCCGGCGGGCCGGTCGTCGGCGAAACGCATCTGGGCGTACTGGCCCTCGAAGTCCTGACGCCTGGAGCCGGTGTTTCTAGCCCCGATCGCGTCGAGCACGGGCCCCGGCACCGTGTAGAAGAGGAATGCCTTGCCCCCGCCGGTGACGAACCGCACCAACTGAGCGGTCTCGGTGTCGGTCCAGTTCGCGCTGTAGGGGAAGATGGCCAGCCTGTGGCCTTCGAGCGCTCCTTGCTCTACCTCCTCCTCGGCAAGCAGACTGAAGGGGACGGAGGCCTGCTGCAAGGCCGTCTCGACCTTGGCCGAGAACTGCGCCGCTGCCCGCCCCTCAGACGGGTTCTTCTCGATGGTGAAGGTGCCCCTGACCACGGCCACTTCCGGTGTCTGAGCGCAGGCGCCGACGGTGATGAGTGACAGCACAAGTACGAGTCTCTTCATGTGGCGGCTCCTTGGTTGCAGCGGCTTGGAAGACAAGACGGCTGTGGCACGATGACGGTACAGGGGCACGCGAACGGCGGCGCACTGTAGGGCGCGGGCCTGTACCGCGCCGCCGTTGGCCACTCCGCCCCCCTTCAGACCTCAAGAACTGCGCCCGCATAAGCATCTAGTGCCGGTCCAGCGACGGGAAGGACTCCGGATGCCACGAAGGGACCCGGCGCGTGATGGTGATGGCGTACACCGTCTCCGCCCCGGCCTTCTTCAGCGCCCTCGCCGCCTCGTAAAGCGTCGCCCCCGTGGTGCAGACGTCGTCCACCAGCAGCAGCGACTTCCCTGCTATCTTCCCCGGTGCCCCGCTTCGGAAGGCGTTGTGCAGGTTCTCCTCACGCTGCGCGGGCGACAGGCCGATCTGTGGCGTGGTGTCCTTGACGCGGGTCAGCACATCCGCCCACACGGGTTTCTCCAGATCGCGCGCCATCTCCTTGCACAGCAAGAGTGCCTGGTCAAAGCCGCGCCAGCGCCGGCGCCTCGTATGAAGGGCGGCGGGGACCAGGGCGTCGAAGTCCTCCCAGGGAAGATGGTGGGGGCGGGCGCGCTCGTTGAGCACGCGCCTGGCCAGCATCTGCCCCAGGGGCCTGGCCAGCGAGTGCTCACCGTTGAACTTGAAGCCGATGATCGCCTCGCGCAGGGGACCGTAGTGCAGCGCCACCGCGCGCGCGCCGTCCAGGGCCGGACGCTTACGCTCCCGGCACTGCTCGCACAGCGGCCAACCGTGGGCAGCGGGGGGCTCCGGCTCGCCACAGCGTCGGCAGTAGGGCCCCTGGATGTACTCGATCAGGGCTTCACATTCGCGGCACAACATGGGGTAGGCGCGGGCACCGCAGCCCGCGCAGCGGGGAGGGACGATGAGGTCGAAAAGCTCGAGAGCCAGTGCCGAGACCCGGCTCAACGGGGTGTCGCATCGCATGGCACCGAGTGCGACCTGTTGTTGTGGGAGCGGAGTAGAAACAGTCTGGGCACGCGTGCGGCAAGCGTCTCAGCACAAACCCGGGGACGGCGGAGAGCCCCTGTCCGAGCCGGCCCCCGTCGCCCCCGGTCATCCCAAGGGCTATTTCAGTACCCGCTGCAGACCGCCGGTCCAGGCGGCCTTGAGCTCCTCCAGCGGGCAGGACAACGACTGGGGCCCGGCGTCGATGCGCAGAGCGGGCGCCTCGGAGACGGTGCCGATGTTCGCCAGTTCCAGACCATAGCCGGCGAACAAGGCCTCCAGGTCCTGCTCCTCGCCCTCGACCGCCTCGAGCACGAAGCCGCCGGACTCACTGAACAGTGCCTTGTCCGGCCGCAGGCCGTTCATCTGATCCGTCACATCGATCCGCACGCCCAGTTGGCCTCCGGCGAAGCCGCCCATGCACATCTCGGCCACCGCCACGGCAAGCCCCCCGTCGGAGATGTCGGTGCAGGCCCGCACCAGTCCCCGGTCGATGGCATCGGTGACGGCATAGATCATCTTCCGCTCCAGCTCCCAGTCAACCTTGGGGACATTCGCCCCCAGCCCGAGCTCCAGCGCCTCATACAGGGCGCTGCCGCCCAGCTCATCCTTGCGCGGCCCCACCATGTACAACGCGTCACCGGCCTGCTTGAGCTGCATCGTGACGGCCTTGGAGAAATCCGGCATGGTGCCGACGCAGGCGATGACGGCGGAGGGCGAGACGGCCTTGCCCGTCGCCGACTCGTTGTAGAGGCTGACATTGCCGGAGATGAACGGAACCGGCGTGTTCTCATACCCCTTGAGCCACAGGTTCCTGGCGGCATCCGATAGGCCGCGAACGCCCTCACGGAACTGGGCGAAAGCCACCGGGTTCTCGGGGTTGCCGTAGTTCAGACAGTCGGTGAGCGCCTGCGGCACCGCGCCCACGGTGGCGACGTTGCGCATGGCCTCGGCCACGGCGTTCGCCGCCCCCCAGTAGCTGCTGATGTCGCCATATGCCGGATTGCAGTCCACGGACAGGGCGCAGGCCGCCGTGCTCCCGGCCAGCGGGGCACACACCCCGGCACCCGCCTCACCCGGACGGACCACCGCATTGCCCTGCACCTCGCTGTCGTAGGCGCGGTAGATGTACGCCCGGGAGCACACATTCGGCGCCCCCAGGACCTTCAGCAGGGCCTCGCGCAGGTCGGGCAGCGGGTACTCCGGTTCACGACCGCTGAACTCGACCGTCCCCTCCTCCCTGGCGTAGGCAATGCCGCCGGTCACCTGCTCGATAGGGGCATTGCACACGATGGTGCCGCCCTGCTTGATGGTGTAGACCTTCTCCTGC
>CAZXDD010000557.1:0-5527 GCA_964639415.1 uncultured Armatimonadia bacterium | reverse complement strand
CGCTGCAAGAGCGGCATGAGACGTGAAAACCACCTACTCAACCAAGGTGCACCCGGCGCCGCCAAGGGCGGGCAGAGCCAGGGCCCAGCCCATCCCGCTCGCCCGGCCGGGCCCGCGCAGCACCTCATCCCGCCGTCACCACACGAGTCGCAGCTATACTCCCCAGGCAGAGAGAAGGGCTCGATGCTTTCCCGACCACCGATCCTATCGTGCGACAACCCCACCAAGATCATCGCCACCATCGGCCCCGCCTCGGCGCAGGAAGAGGTCATCCGCGCCCTGGTCGAGGCCGGCGTCGATCTGCTGCGTCTGAACTTCTCCCACGGCGACCAGGCCTCCCACCAGGCGGCCTTCGAGCGGATCCGCCGCGTGGAGAAGGCCTCCGGGCGCCATCTGGCCGTCATCGCCGACCTCCAGGGCCCCAAGATCCGCACCGGGGCGTTGCAGGATCGGCGCCCAGTAACCCTCGTCGAGGGCCAGAGCCTCTGCATCACCACCGACGAGACCGTGCCCGGCACGGCCCAGTGCGTCTCCACCACCTACCGTAGCCTGCCCGGCGACGTCTGTGTCGGTGACCGCATCCTGATGGACGACGGCCTTCTGGAGCTGCGCGTACTGGCCGTCCAGGACGCCGACGTCATCTGTCAGGTCGTCACCGGGGGCGAGCTTTCGGAACACAAGGGGATCAACCTGCCGGGAGTGAAGGTCAGTGCTCCGGCCCTCACCGCCAAAGACCGGGCAGACCTGGAGTTCGCCATCCGGTTGGGGGTGGACTACATCGCCGTGAGCTTCGTGCGCTCGGCGGTGGACCTGGCCATCGCCAAAGACGCCGTGGCCTCCCTGGAGAGCGATGTGCCCATCATCGCCAAGCTTGAGAAGCCCGAAGCCATCGACGAACTGGAGCAGATCGTGGGCAGCGCCGATGCCATCATGATCGCCAGAGGCGATCTGGGGGTGGAGATGCCGCCTGAAGACGTGCCCATGATCCAGAAGCGCATCATCCGTGTCTGCGCCCGGCAGCGGGTCCCGGTGATCACCGCCACCCAGATGCTGGATTCGATGCGCCAAAACCCGCGCCCCACCCGGGCAGAGGCCTCGGATGTTGCCAACGCGATTCTCGACGGCACCGATGCGGTGATGCTCTCCGGCGAGACGGCCGTGGGGCGCTATCCGGTGGAGGCGGTGAGCATGATGCGCCGCATCGCCTGCTCGGCCGAAGAGGAGTTGTTCCGGGGTCGCCATCTGCACACGGCGTCCGACGAGGAGGCGTCGCTGTCGTTCTCGGACGCGCTATCCAGGGCCGCCGCCCGAGTGGCCGAGGAGCTCGACACCGTGGCGATCGCGGCCTTCACCCAGTCCGGGTCCACGGCGCGACTGGCCTCCAAGTGCCGGCCGCGTGTACCGATCATCGCCGCCACGCCCCTGCCCCGCACCGCCCGGCGTTGCGCCCTCTACTGGGGCGTCCAGCCCGTGCTCATCGAGCCGGTGGACAGCACCGACGCCATGGTAGAGGGGATCGAGCGCCGCGCCCGAGAGATGGGTCTGGCCAGGCCGGGAGACGTGATCGTCGTCACCGCCGGCAGCCCCGTGGGCCGGCAGGGAACCACCAACATGATGAAGCTGCAGGTGATCCGTTGAGGCAGGCGTCCCGCCAAGCAATGGCCGGCCGCCCGCTTCGCCCTATCTGTGCCGCCGCCCCAGTATCGCCAGCAGGATCAGCGCCCCGACAACGGACACGAACACGCTCCACAGGTTGAAGCCGGTCACTCCGCTACCACCCAGGAAGCTGAAGATCAGCCCACCGATCACCGCTCCCAGGATGCCGATGATCACATTGGCCAGGCAGCCGCGCTGCTCCTTGAGCAGCAGCGACGCGATCCAGCCCGCCAGCCCGCCCAGCACGATCCATGAGATGATGCTCATGTAAGGTCACATCCCTGTCTTGTGATACAGCCCCTCGTCGGCTATGCCCCGTCCATCAGGCGCCGGGCTGCGGCGAAACTCGGGATCCCGGTGCGGCCCCCGAGCGCCAGACACTTGAGCGCCGCCACCGCGGCGGCGAAGCGCATGTTCTCCTCCAGTCCGTAGCCCAGCGACAGCCCGTGGGCGAAGGCCCCGTGGTACACGTCTCCCGCTCCGGTGGTGTCCACCACCGGCGAGACCTC
This sequence comes from uncultured Armatimonadia bacterium, assembly GCA_964639415.1. GTDB lineage: Bacteria > Armatimonadota > Zipacnadia > Zipacnadales > JABUFB01 > CAYRFY01. Next base: position 3,362 of record CAZXDD010000557.1, on the reverse strand, counting down.
GAAGGCCGGCTGATGGTGGGTGTCGCCATCGCAGAAAGCCATGGCGCCCTTGGCCCCCATGGTCACGATCACCGGTCGCCCCAGAGACCTCTGCAGGGCCCGGCCCGCCTCGCCGAGGTCCTCCAGGCCGCTGTGGATCCGAGCGTAGACTTCAGGCAGAATCGGCCAGTCCGCGGCCAAGAGCAACTCGTCATTCCCCGGCTGCGGACGCTCCATGTCCATCACCACCGGGATCCCCGCTTCCCGCGCCGCTCTCGCCACCGCCGCCGAGGCCACCACGTGGTGCGAATCCACCAGCAGGCAGCGGCAGTTCAGCAGGGCCTGGATATCCAGTTCCGCCGGGTCGATCCTGCCCATCGACGGGGCCTTCCAGAAGATGCTCCTGTGCCCCGAACCCTCCTGGGCCACGCAGAAGGCGAACTGGGTGCTGCCGCCGGGCACCACCTTCAGATACGTGGTATCCACCCCTTCGTTGCGAAACTCGGCCACGTTCTTGTGGCCGAACTCGTCGTCTCCCACGTGGCCGCAGACGGCGCATCTGCCGCCCAGGCGCGCCACCGCCACGGCGGCCGTGGCCGCCTGCCCCCCGCCCTGCTGCACCAGCGACTTCAGCGGGGCCTTCTCATCCAGCGCCGGATAGCGCTCCACGCTCCCCACGAAATCCCAGCACACACCGCCGAAGGCCATCACATCAAATGTAGTTTCAGTGCCCATCGAGGCTAAGGCTCCATTTCGTGGGTTGTGGGGCGTGTGGGGTGGGGATCGGTGACTGCAACGGCTCCCGCCCCCCCGGCCCCGGCGTACGGAGGCGAGCACGGCGGCCAACGGCCACGACGCCGCTCCGCCGTTGGCCGTCGCCGTGGGGCGAGGCCCAGGAAGCCGGCGGCCAGGCCGAGGCGAGACGCTCTGGGGCTCTTGGAGAACGGCTCCGTGCACTCGGCCCTCCATACGGCGCGCGGCCGGCAGCCTCCTGCGCCCATAGGTGCGGCCCAAAACTCCGCATTCCCATGGGAAGGCAATCCTGAGAGCGTCTGCTCCCGGCAAGAGCAGCTCGATGAATCTCCTGGCATATGGCGAGATCCTTCGCTATCTCGCTGCGCGAGACTGACGCTCAGGATGACATCCTGACGGCAGGCCCGGCTTTTCAGCCGGACTTCTCGATCGCCACCGCTTCCCCGCTGCGGATCGATTCCAGCGCCGCCAGTGAGACGCGCAGGGCCAGCAGGCCATCCTCCGCGCTGGCGGCCACCGGGCTGTCCTGTCGGATCGCCCCCGCGAAGGCCTGCGCCTGCCGGGCGTACATGTCGTAGCCAAGATCGGCGAACACCTGCGCGCCGCTTCTCTGCAGCAGGGTGATCTGCTGGACGCCGTCAACCTTGATGGCCCCCTCCGGGCCGATGAGGTCCTCTATCTGCTCCGTCTTGACGCCTCTGGGCAGGCCCCAGGTCAGGCTCAGGGCGCCCACATCGCCGGAGGCGTACTCCACCGTGAAGCTCGCCGTGTCGATCTCGGGGTGCACCCCGGGCAGCTCCTCGGCCCCCTCGGAAAGCGTCATCCCGGCGGCCTTGACCCGCACCGGGTCGCTTCCGAAGATCACCCGCATCTGGTCGATGTAGTGGCAGCACAGGTCGATGACCGGGCCGCCGCCCCAGTCCTTGTCCATGATCCACAGCTTCGGCCGCCGCTCCCAGCCGGTGACGAACCGGTACATGCAGGGCCTTCCGATGGCTCCCTCCTGCACCAGCTCGGCGACCTTCTCCACCTGCCCCATGAACCGCTTGCAGAATCCCACCGCCAGCTTGACGCCCGTCCGGTCGCGGGTGGCGAGCATCGCCCGGGCGTCCTCCACGCTGAGGGCAATGGGCTTCTCGCAGAGCACATGGTAGCCGCGGTCCATGGCCGCCTCGGAGCACTGCCGGTGCAGAGACGACGGCACCGCCACGGACACCACTTGGATCCCGGGCATGTCCAGGGCCTCCAGGTGATCGGCGCAGGCGGCCTGAAAGCCGAACCTGTCGCGGTTGCGGAGCGACCGTTCGGTGAGAGGATCGGCCACCGAGATGAGCTTCACATCGGGAACGGTGAGCCAGCTTTGGGCATGGACGGTGCCCAGGTCTCCGGCTCCGATCACGCAGATGCCAAGTGGTGACATGACGTGCCTCGCGGTCTGAGGTTAGTAGCCGGGGCCATTCGCCGAGGCCGCAGGGGTGACCTTCGGCCGAGACACAGAGGCCCGGCCGAGCGAGCGAGAGCGACGAGACGCTCCCGCCTGCGGGGCCGGGCCGGGTCGTGCCTGACGAGCAGGTTGGCGTGCGGCGTGGTGGCGGACGGGGGAGGACTACGGACTGCCCGGATCATCCGTGTAGGTAGGCGGCCCCGGGCTGAGCAGGCCGACAAGGTCGCCGATCGTCGGGTACATCGTGGTCTGTCCAAGGATGAGGCTGGCTTGCGCCACGGCCGCCTGGCCCTTCTTCTTGCTGAACCACCCGATGAGCGGGATCTCCTTGATCAGTGGGATGTCGTTCAGAATGGGGATACCGCCGGAGGTGCGCGTCGGGACCCCGAGCTTGGCGTTGGACTCAAACCGCGACACCTCCCGCAGCTCGAGGTTGCTGAGCTGCACGTCGGTGTTCACCGTGTGCCGCTCGATGCGAGGCAGTTGCGGGTTGACCGTCCCATCGGGCTCGCGCACCTGGGTCTGGGCCACGTAGTCGAGCTGGAAGCGCAGCGCCTGGCCCGATGGGTCGAAGATGGGTGTCACCTGGAACACGTTCCCGGTGGTGAGCGCGTACAGCTCGGGTGGCTTGTCCTTGGGCTGCAGTCCGGCGAGCCCGAAGGCGCCGATCAGGCCGCCGGTCTGGGCCATGGCGTAGAACAGAACCGCCTGCTGCGCCTCCTGCAGTACGTCTTGCTCGCGGCCTACCTCCAATTGGGCCGAGGCCCGCGGGTTGACGCGAGCTACCCTGCGGTTGGTGGCCAGGACCGAGGTCCGCTGCACGAAGCCCACCTGCACGCCCCTGGAGGCGGCTCGCTCGCGCAGTCGTGTCAGCATCGGGCGCATGAAGCTGCGGTCCAGGTCATCCTCGACGGCGATGATGAGCTCCTTGAGCATCTGATCCGCAGCGGCAACGCGCCGGCGCCGCTCGCCCTCCGCGGCGTCGAGGGCCTCCTGGGCGTCGCGCAGCCACTCCGCCTCGCGAGACTGGCCGCCGCCGCCGCCCCCCCCTCCAGGTGGGCCGAACTCCCCCAGGACCAGGTCGCGCACAGTCTCAGCAGTCGTCTTCAGGTACTCTGCGTTGTCGTTCTTGGTGCCAACGGGCTCGTCGAGCATCTCCCTCGCCAGCACCGCGGATATGCCGCTG
>CAZXDD010000556.1:0-5531 GCA_964639415.1 uncultured Armatimonadia bacterium | reverse complement strand
ACACCCTATCCTACACTCTTTCCCTACACGACGCTCTTCCGATCTCTTGCGGCAGTGGGTGAGGGGCCTCCCGGTGGTGCAGTGCCGCCCGCTCCGGAGCACCGCAGTGCTTTTGCGGCCCATGGCGTCTCCGGGTGCGGTTGCCGACACGGGTCGCGGGCGGGGTGAGAACACTCGGCCGCGGAGGGGCACCCCGGGGCCGCCCTCCGGTAGGCGCCACGGCCACCGGAGCCTCCGGATGCACGTCCGGTGGGCTTCCCCCTCACCCGCGCCGATACGGCCGGCGCGACCTCTCCCGAGGGGAGATGTGGACGGCTACCCGTACTCCACCACGACCCTCATCTCGCCCTCCGGCAGCCCCGCCAGTACCAGTGTTGACGTCTCTGGCTCGAGGCGGTCGGTTGCCTCACCGTTCACATCAACACTCCTCATCCTCCGGCCGGGAAGCGCGACGCGCAGCACCACCAGCTCGGGGCTGCGGCCTCCGCGGCCGGCGAATCCCACCGTCACCCCAAGCTTGCCGCCTTCCATCCGGGCACGCAGGCTCACCGTGCCCCAACGGGTCGGCACACCCTCGGCCGACACGCCCTCCTCCGCAGTCAGCCATGCTCCGGGGCAGGCTCGGAGCAGGTAGAGGCTCTCCTCGTCCCAGTCCTCGCAGACCAGCATGTCCCTGAGCATCAGGGCACCCATCACCTGACACGGCACCACCTGTTCGGCGTGGCTGTATAGACGCCGATGACCCTCGCCGCGGGTGTCGATGAACACCTGCTCATAGGAAGCCCAGTTCCCGCGGGAATGGTGGTGGCAAAGGTGGCCGTAGAAGGTCAGCAGGTACCCGGCCACGTCGTCCAGATGCAGGATGCCTTTGGCAAGGTGCCACTCGGGCCAGTCGTCGAGATGGTCCGAGAAGCGGGTCATGCCCAGCAGCTCTCCGCCGTGGGAGCGGCGCCAATCCACGATGGCCCGGACGGTATCCCGGCTCAGGACCCCGGCCGAGAGCATCTCGGGCAGATAGCGGTAGTTGCAGTACGAGGCGTGGCGGCTCTCGGTCATGCGCTGGAAGGGTGGGGGCTCATCGGGGCCGGCGGGAACGAATCCCGAGGCGGGGTCGGTGGCCGCTGCCACGGAGCGGAGGATGTCCTGGGCGTAGGCCTCGGCCTCCTCCACCATGCGGGTGCCCTCGGCGGCCGTCACCCAGTCTTCGCGCATCACCCGGCCGATTTCACGCAGGCCGCGGCACACCCACACATCCCCTGCGTAGTAGTACTTGCTCCACTCGGCCTCGCTGTCGTGGTAGTCGGCTTCGGGCAGGCCGCGGATGAGGCCGCAATGAAGCTCGTCGCCGGCGTTGCCTCCCATGGACTCGTGGCGCAGCGCCACCAGGCGCCCGGCGATGCGGCGCAGGATGACCAGGTAGCCGTGCCACCACTCCGTGTCCCCGGAGAGCCGCGCATAGCGCGCGGCCAAAGTGAGCATCTGCCCGTACTCGGCCACGGCCGGCCCGTAGTAGTCGAAGGTGCCGTCCTCATTCACCCGCCGACTGAGATAGTGGCTCAGGATGTCTCTGGCCCGCTGCAGGCGCCCCCACTGTAGATGCGTCCAGACCAGGAAGGTGGTGCCGGGAGGGAAGCTGTCGTGCATGGGCTGGTCGTAGTAGCCGATGCCGTAGCGCGGCAGGACCCCGGCGTAGGCCAGGTCGGCCAGGCGCAGAGAGGCCTGCACCGCCTCCTGCACCGGAACCTCGGGTACGACAATCCGCGCCCCGGTATCCAGGAACTCTGTATCACGCCGACAGGCCCGCCAGAGAGCGGCGTAGAAGCGTGACTGCACCGCCACACACTCGTTGCAGGCCCAGTGATGGCTGACGACCTCACCATCAACCGCGCCCGTCTCCCTCAGTCGCCGGTAGACGCTGACTTCGCCATCCGGCCCGTCGGCCAGAGCGAAAGCGATAAGCTCGACGCCCCGCCCGGTGCTCTCATCGAAGGCGCCGTAGCAGACGACATTCAGACAGCCGCCCAGCAGACCGTGGCAGTAGTGCTTTGTGTCGTCACGGGTGTCGAAGTCGAAAGCGGCGTCGAACTGCCCGTCGATGGTGCCGTCGGGGCGGACGATGGGGCGCTCCGGGCCGCGGTCGTCGCCCAGGAAGGTCATGTCCAGCACCGGAGGCAGGAGGTCGGCCACGGCGGCGAAGCTCGGCTCGCCCTGCTCCAGCACCTGCCGGCCCAGTACGTCTTCATCACTGTCCATGATGCCATCGTAGTAGGCGTCATCGAAGCGCGGGAGATGCTCCCTCGCCAGCTCTGCCGGATGACCGAAGGGGCGAGAGAGACGCGCCTGAACGGAGGGCTCGCCGGTGCAAACGATCGCGATCTGTTCCGCGTCCTCCAGGGCGGCGTACGGCCGGCCGTCCTCGAGCCACGCCGCCCGCAGGGCATAGCCTGCTACCTCACCGCCCACAGCGACCTCGACCGTGCCCCCGTCCAGTTCCAGTCGCGCGGAGAGGTCCTGCGTGCAGTCCAGTAGCCGGGGAAGTGACTGGCTCATGTTTCCATTCCTTTCGGCGCCCCTTGCGGCAGGTCGGGAGGCTGTCGCGGCCCGGTGGCGAAACATTCCGTCATCCGGCGCCGAGCACCTTGTTCCATATCGGCAACGGTGCGGCGAAGCAAACCGCAAGGAGGGTTCGGATGCAGCTACGCAAACTGGGCAATAGCGAGATCGCGGTGTCCGCCATCGGCATGGGCTGCTGGGCCATCGTGGGCGATGCCACCTGGGGTAAGCAGGATGAAGCGGATACCCTGGCGGCCATCGAGGCCGCTTTGGATAGTGGCGTCAACTTCTTCGACACCGCCGAGATCTACGGTGACGGCTTCTCCGAGGAGATCCTGGGCAAGGCGTTCCTCGGTATGCGAGACAAGGTAGTCATCGCCACCAAGGCCTCGGCCCACCACCATGAGCCGAAGGCGCTGAAGAAAGCGTGCGAGGACAGCCTCCGCCGTCTCCGCACCGACTATGTGGATGTCTACCAGTTGCACTGGCCCAGCCGGGAGGTGCCCTTCGACGATACCTGGGAGAGCATGCGCGAACTGCAACAGGAGGGCAAGATCCGCGCCGCCTCGGTGTCGAACTTCGGCAAGGCAGACCTCACCGCCCTCCTGCGCTGTGGCGCGCCGGCCTCGAATCAGCTCTCCTACAGCCTGCTGTTCCGTGCCATCGAGTTCGAGGTGCAGCCCTTGTGTGTGGACAGCTCCGTGGGCATCATCTGCTACAGCCCGCTGATGCAGGGCCTGCTCACCGGCAAGTTCTCCTCCGCCGACGACGTGCCCGAGGGACGTGCCCGCACGCGCCACTTCTCCAAGGACCGTCCGCAGGCGCGGCACAATGAAGAGGGCGCGGAAGAGGAGACCTTCTCGGCGCTCCGCAGGATGCGGGGCATCTGCGAGGAGGTAGGGGTGCCCATGGCGGACGCCGCCCTGGCCTGGCTGCTCGCCCAGCCCGCCGTGACTGCGGTGATCCCGAGCATGCGCAATGCGGCACAGGCCCAGATGAACGCCCGGGCCGGTGACCTGCAGCTTCCGGACCACGTGCTACGGGAGCTTTCGAAGGTTACCGAGGAGATCAAGGAGCGCCTGGGCGCGAATGCGGACATGTGGCAGACGGAGTCGCGCCTCTCGTAGGGCGTCTGCCGCCGAACCAGCAGATGGGGTCTGGGGCCGACGGCCCCTCAACGATCCGCAGGATCGTCGGGGCGGGGCAGAGCCCCGCGACGTGTGCCGTTCCGCCGTTGGTGGGACGGGCTTTCCGCTCAGATTATGCAGGTTCCGGGCAGGCGCCGAATCACGTCGCCTCACCCCCCCGGCCCCGCCTCTCGGCGTCTCTCCGAGCCGCTTGTACTCGCCGATACGACCGGCGAGACGGGAGGAGGGGGGAGAACGGCAGTACTTCGACCGTTCCGGACGCGGGAATGGCGAAATGCGGCCCCAGTCCGTTCATGCATAATGTGAGTTTCCGGCCCGCCGCCGTTGCCGTTCCGCCGTCCGAACTCCGTCGAGCCCGAATCTCGGCCTACAAGACGGCTCCCCTGCCGTCTGCCCACTCGGAGGATTAGCCATGAGCCTCGCTTCGGAACTGCAAAACCTGCTGGCGGCCGCCAACGTCGCCGATGCAAAGCAGCGCGCTGCCCTGGACCGCATCAAGGCCGAGAGCGACTTCGCCGCACGGATGGCCGCTGCCCGGCCTGAGCACCAGGCCGAATGGGAGCCCCTGATCCGACAGGCGGCCGGGCTCGTGGTCGAGGGCCTCGGCACCGGAGCCTCTCCCGCCGCCCTGGCGCAGGAGGCCGAAGCCATCCTGGCGCCGCTCTCCCCTGCCGCCCGCGAATACGAGGTCATCTGCTGCGGCCATGCACACATCGACATGAACTGGATGTGGCCCTGGCCGGAGACGGTCTCTTTGACCTACGACACCTTCGCCACCATGGACCGGCTGATGGACGAGTTCCCCCGGTTCCACTTCTCCCAGAGCCAGGCCTCGGTGTACATCGCCATGAAGGAACTGGCTCCGGAGCTCTGGGAGCGCATCCGGCAGCGCATCGCCGAGGGTCGCTGGGAGGTCACGGCCTCGCAGTGGGTGGAGGGCGACAAGAACATGGCCTCCGGTGAGATCCTGGCCCGGCACCTTCTGTACACCCGGCGCTGGTTCAAGCAGGAGCTGGGCCTGCCCTTCGATGCGGTGAAGGTCGACTGGGAGCCGGACACCTTCGGCCACTGCTGGACCCTGCCGGGAATCCTCCGCCGCGGTGGGGTGACCCGGTACTATCACCATCGCAGCAACGGCCCGCGCCTGGCCTCGATGTCCGCCGGGCAGACCTCGCAGGTGTTCTGGTGGGAGGGCAAGGACGGCTCGCGAGTGCTGGCCTTCGACGATTCGCCCAATGGCTACAACAATGAGATCACCCCGCGCATGACGCACCTGCTGCTTGACCTGGAGCGCCACACGGGCCTGAAGACGATGCTGTGGGTGTACGGCGTGGGCGACCACGGCGGCGGGCCGACGCGCCGGCATCTGCGGGCCGCCGACGACATGGCCACCTGGCCCATCTGGCCCCGGGTAACCCTCGGCACCACCGACGACTTCTTCTCCTCCATCGAGAAGCAGATCGAGGAAGAGCACCTGGAGATCCCCGTTCACAAGGAGGAGCTGAACTTCGTCTTCGAGGGCTGCTACACGTCCGAGAGCCGGATCAAGTTCGCCAACCGCAGGGGCGAATGCGACATGCAGGACACCGAGATCGCGGCGCTACTGGCTGGTCGCATCTGTGGCCGTGCCTACCCACGGGACGAGCTGTTCGCCTGCTGGCGAAGGGCGATGTTCCTGCAGTTCCACGACATCCTTCCCGGCTCCGGGGTGAAGGAGACCATCGAGCATGCGATGGGAGGCTTCCAGGAGAACCTGGCGAGCACGGGGATGATTCGTACCCAGAGCCTGCGGGCGCTGGCGGGAACCGTGGACACCACCGCCCTGACCCC
>CAZXDD010000555.1:0-5534 GCA_964639415.1 uncultured Armatimonadia bacterium | reverse complement strand
ATGAACGGCGGCGGCGCACAGGTCGCCGCCCTACAACGGCCAACGGCTCGGCACCGCCGCCGCGTAGGGCGCGGGCCTGTACCGCGCCGAGGGGGTCCTCCAACCCCAACGACGAACGGCGGCGGCGCACAGGTCGCCGCCCTACAGCGGCCAACGGCTACGGTGAGGCGGCGACAGCAAGACCCGAAAGGAAACGCCCATGAACTCCAGCAGCAAGCCCATCATTGGTCTGGTGGTCGCGGTGGTTGTGCTCTTGATCGCGGTAGTTGGTCTCGTGGCCTACATGGCCGGCCAGCGCTCGACGTCCCAGGTTGGCTCGGCCCCTGAGGTCGGAGGGCAGGCCGTGCTACCGGAGGCCCCGGAGGTCGGCGACGCGGACGGCGCGTCGTCGGAGGCCGAGGGTGCCGGTGGGCTCCCTGCCGGCGATGACGCCCCGAGCCTGGACCCGTTCCCCCAGACGCCGGAAGAGTTGGCGGCCAATACGCGCGCAGTGGCGGCCGCCGAGGCCATCGTCACCGGATCTGAGGGGTCCCTGGACCTGGACAACTTCGGCAAGCATGGTGAGGGAGGGTGGATCGCCGAGTTCCAGGCCCAGAGCGGAAACTATCTGCTGCTGGGCTGCAGTGACGGCTGGGACCCCCAGGATGGGTTCGTGATCGGCTACACGACGCTCCTGCGAGAGACGCCCACGGGCTTTGAGTACGTCACCGTCGGTCAGGACATCCCGGAGGTCGCCACCCTGCGCGAAGCAGGCATCACTCCGGACGAGTACCGCCGCCACTTGCTGCCCATGTACGGCGACTGGCCATACGATGGCGGCGGCGAGATACAGGACTGGTAGCGGCGGCGGGGACGGCCGTGGCGCGTGACGCGTGGCGGCTTGCACTGCGGGAAGACGGCGCGACCTGCTACCGTCGGCCGTCTCCCGCTCGCCGTCGTTCCCTGGGCTGAGCCGCTCTCCGTGCCTTCCTCTTGCTCTCTTCTCCCCGTGTCTCTGTGTACAGTTGTTCCCCGCGGAACTCCGTGCTCTCTGTGCCATGTAGATCGGGCTTGCCGGCCCGATCAGCGTGGTGAGACGTTGTCGGCCCTCAGCCTCCCTCCCTTCTCGCCTTCTCATTTGCCGCTGCATCTGACGAACCTGTGGGCCCCTTGGGTCTTCCTCTTTTGTTCCATGTTTGTCTAGGTTTTCACCCCTTGACATAGGCAGACCTGTGGGTATGATGGTACCCACAATCAGCTACCCGGGCGGGTCGCGACGGACCCGCCAGCCGGGAAGTCGGTGCGAATCCGACGCTGCCCCGCAACTGTAACCAGGGACGAAAGCTCGATGGCCACTGGGGTCTTCAGACCACCGGGAAGGCCGAGTGAGTAGGATGATCTGGAAGCCAGGACACCGGTCGCCATGGGACATCCTCGAGGGCGGGATGCCTTGGCCCTTCAGCACCGAGCCGCCCTTGCCGGCGGCTTTCTTCGCCCCTTGCGGCACGCGAGCGTGCCGGCCTCAGTGACTGGATTTGCGCTGCATCACCTCGCAGCGTGTCTTGCCCGCGACCCTTCTCGGGCCGCGCCTCCGCCCGAAGCGCTTGGATTGCACAAGGAGAGAAGCCCATGGCCTCCCATACCTCTGCCCGAACCGCTCCCCGCCTCAGGCCCGACCTGCCCGGGTTCACGCAGATACGCAAGCGCGACGGGAAGATCGAGCCCTTCGATCCGGCCCGCATCGCGGCGGCCCTGCTGGCCGCCGGCAGGGCGGCCGGGGAGTTCGAGAGTGAGACGGCCCGCGGGCTCACGCTCCAAGTCCTGCGCCTGGCTCAGGCCGGCCTCAGCCATCCCGTCCCCACCGTGGAGCAGATCCAGGACCTCGTCGAGGAAGTCCTGCTCAGCTCCCCGTACCACAAGGCGGCCAAGGCCTTCATCCTCTACCGCGACCGGCACGCCCGTATGCGCGAGATGGTCACCAAGGCCGACGTCGACCTGGTCGACAGCTATCTGGACCGCCTGGACTGGAAGGTCCAGGAGAACAGCAATATGGCCTACTCGCTGCAGGGGCTCAATAACTACGTCTCCAGCGAGGTCAGCAAGGTCTACTGGCTCAACAACATCTACATGCCCGAGGTGCGCCAGACCCACGATTCGGGCGCCATCCACGTGCACGATCTGGGGCTGCTTTCGGTCTACTGCGTGGGCTGGGACCTGCAGGACCTGCTGAGGTCGGGCTTCCGCGGTGCGCCGGGGAAGGCGGAGAGCCGTCCGGCCAAGCACTTCCGTAGCGCGCTGGGACAGATCGTCAACTTCTTCTACACGCTCCAGGGCGAGGCCGCCGGCGCCCAGGCCTTCTCCAACTTCGACACGCTGCTGGCCCCCTTCATCCGCCGCGACGGCCTGGGATATGACGAGGTCAAGCAGTGCCTGCAGGAGTTCGTGTTCAACGTCAATGTCGCCACCCGCGTCGGTTTCCAGACGCCCTTCACCAACGTGACCTTGGACCTCCAGCCGCCCTCGACCCTGGCCAACGAGGCAGTGGTGATCGGCGGCGAGCCGCAGGAGGAGACGTACTCCGACTTCGGCCACGAGATGACCATGTTCAACAGCGCCCTCATGGAAGTGCTGGGGGAGGGCGACGCCAAGGGCCGCGTGTTCACCTTCCCCATCCCGACGGTGAACATCACCGCCGACTTCGACTGGGATGCGCCGGGGCTGGAGCGGCTGTGGGAGGCCACGGCCAGGTACGGCATCCCGTATTTCGCGAACTTCGTCAACTCGGACATGTCGCCGGATGACGCACGGTCCATGTGCTGCCGGCTGCGCCTGGACCTGCGGCACCTGGAGAAGCGCGGCGGCGGGCTGTTCGGGGCCAATCCGCTGACCGGCTCCATCGGTGTAGTCACCATCAACATGCCCCGTCTGGGCTACTGGGCCAGCGGGGAGCGCGACTTCCTGCAGCGCCTCGACCGTCGCATGGAGGTGGCCAGGCAGAGCCTGGAGACCAAGCGCGAGGTGCTCGAGGACCTTACCGACAAGAATCTGTACCCATATACCAAGTTCTACCTCCGCCATGTGAAGGAGCGGTTTGGCCGCTACTGGCAGAACCACTTCTCCACCATCGGTCTGGTGGGGATGAACGAGGCCTGTCTCAACCTGCTGGGCCGCGACATCGGCACTCGCGAGGGCGCCGCCTTCGCCGCCCGGGTCCTGGACCACATGCGCAACCGCCTGGCACAGTTCCAGGAGGAGACGGGGAGCATGTACAACCTCGAGGCCACGCCGGCGGAGGGCACCACCTACCGCCTGGCCCGCCTGGACCGCGAGCGCACTCCGGACATCCGCTGCGCCAATGACAGCGTCTGCGCCGACGATGCCGAGCCGTTCTACACCAACTCCACACAGCTTCCGGTGAACTACAGCGACGACATCTTTGAGGTCCTCGACCTGCAGGACGAATTGCAGTCCATGTATACCGGCGGCACCGTGCAGCATATCTTCCTGGGCGAGGCCGTTGCCGACCCGGAGGCCGTCAAGTCCTTCGTCCGTGCCATCTGCGGCAAGTACCGCATCCCGTACTTCACCTTGACACCGAGCTTCTCGGTGTGCCCGGTGCACGGCTACATTCGGGGCGAGCAGCCCAAGTGCCCCCGCTGTGGGGAAGAGACCGAGGTCTACTCCCGCGTGGTGGGCTATCTGCGCCCGGTCAAGCAGTGGAATGACGGCAAGCAGGCCGAGTTCGGCCTTCGCAGCCGCTACACGATCGAGAAGTAGCCGTGCGTATGCCGTTTGCCGTCGTGGGGCGGGCTTTGCAGCCCCCTGCCGCCGGTGGGGCGGGCTTTCCGGCCCGCCGCCGTCCTCCGTTGCCGTTCGCCCGCGCTCTCCCACACCGCCCGGCACGCCTGCGGCAACCACTCACCCCATGACCATTGGCGGCCTCCACAAGCTATCCCTCAGCGACTATCCCGGCCACTGTGCGGCCGTCGTGTTTGCCCAGGGCTGCAACTACTGCTGCCCGTTTTGCCACAACGGCGGTCTGATCGCGGCGCAGGGAGACCTCCGCATCGACGAGGGCGAGGTCTTCGCGTTCCTGCTGCAGCGCGCCGGGCTGCTGGATGCCGTCGTCGTCAGCGGCGGCGAACCGACTCTGCAGCCCGATCTGGCCCAGTTCCTCCACAGGGCCCGTGAACGCGGCTTCAAGACCGCCATCGAGACCAATGGCAGCCGCCCGGACGTGCTCGCGGAGTTGCTGCGGCAGGAGCTACTGGATTTCGTGGCGATGGACATCAAAGCCCCGCCCGACAAGTACCCGCTGCTTTCGGGTGTGCCGGCCTCGATCGATGACCCGCTGCGGTCGGCGGCCTTCGTCGCCGAGAGCGGGGTGGCCCATCAGTTCCGGACCACGTGGGTCAGGGCTCTGCTGTCGGCGGAGGACATCGCGACCATCAGGGGAATACTGCCCGCGGGGTCCGACTACCGGGTCCAGGAGTTCCGGGCCCGCGATGCCCTGGATCCGGCGCTGCGCGAGATTGGCTAGGATGGCGGCGAGTGCATCGTTCAACCGGCGTAAGCCGGTCTCCATGGAGAAGGAGCCTCTGATGATCATCATCGGCGAGTTGATCAACGGGACCCGCAAGAACCCCAAGCAGGCCATCGCGGACAAGGACGCCGGCTACATCGCCGATCTTGCCAGACGCCAGGACGAGGCGGGAGCGACCTTCGTGGACGTCAACCCGGGCACCACGGGGGATGCCGAGGTCAGCGACATGCAGTGGCTGGTCCAGACGGCGCAGGGCGTCACGGAGAAGCCCCTCAGCTTCGATTCGCCAAATGTCCGCGCGATCGAGGCGGCCTTCGAGGCCTACCAAGGTGACGCTACGCCGATGGTCAACTCCATCACCCTGGAAAAGGAGAAGATGGACAGCCTCCTGGGCCTGGTGGTGGACACCGGCGCCAACGTGGTGGCCCTGGCCATGAGCGATGGTGGAATGCCCTGCGCGGCCGGAGATCGCGAGGAAACGGCCAAGCAGCTCATCGACAAGCTCGTCGAGGCCGGGGTCAAGCCCGAGCGCATCTACCTGGACCCGATCATCATGCCGCTGAGCACCGACGCCAATGTTGGCAAGTACATCTTTCAGGCGATCGCGGCGGTGAAGGCGTACTGCCCGCAGTGCCACATCACCTGCGGGCTGAGCAATATCTCCTACGGCCTGCCGAGCCGCAAGCTGATCAACCGGGTGTTTCTGAGCCTGTGCATGATGGCCGGGCTCGATTCGGCGATCATGGACCCGCTGGATGAGCAGATCATGGCCCAGCTCGTGGCCGCCGACGCGCTCCTGGGCAATGACGAATGGTGCATGAACTACATCACGGCAGGACGGGCGGGGAAGCTGGAAGGATAGGGAGGCGGGGGCGACGACCAGTTCGCCGGTTGCGCCCGGCCAGACGAGAAGGCGAGGGCCGGGGCCGCAAGGCGAGCGCGCCGAACAAGCGCCGATTCTGTCCTCCGGAAAGTTTTGAGAAGGGCGCATTCCGTTTTTCTTGCAGACCCA
>CAZXDD010000554.1:0-5552 GCA_964639415.1 uncultured Armatimonadia bacterium | reverse complement strand
GAGGTGACGTGAATCGGCGCCTGCCCGGAACCTGCATAAGGTGAGTATCCAGCCCGACTCGGCGATCCCGCCCTGCGGGATCGCCACCTGGCCGTGGCACCGACCCGAGGCGAACCTCCGTGCCGTACTCGTCGGTTTGAGGCCGAGATTCGATAGTCTTGCTGCGACGCTTCCGTGAGGCGCGGCCCACCAGGCGCGCCCCATGGCTTTGAGGCCCGGTGGAGCGGACCGGGGCTCCCCCCGGCACCGCGGGCCACCCGCGACGCCCTACGGCGTCTCCGCGAGCCACTGCCGGACGGCCGCCCACATCTCCGGGGTCACGGCGCCGAAGTGCCAAAAGCCGATCCCGCCCAGGTCCAGCTCGTCCGCGGTCTGCAATTGCGCCCGCGTGCTGGTCTCGTCGGTGGCGAAGAACAGGTGCAGGACGCCCTCCATGTCCTCGTACTGATAGGTGCTGATCTGCTCCCATGGGAGCCACAGGCGGCGGACCTCGGTGCCCTCGGGCACCTGAGGCTGTGGTGCCTCGGGAGACTGCACCTGGCCGTCGAGCCGGAGGGCGAAGTCTCGCGAGTACGCCGGCAGGCCCATGATGAGCCGGTCGCGAGGCACAAAGTGGCTCCAGTAGGCCATGGCCTCCCTGGCCCACGGGTAGGTGCTCACCGGACCGATGCCCTTGCCCGAGAGACTGTACATGTCATAGCACATCACCCGCACCAGGTCGCAGGTCTCTCCCACCACCTGCGGGTCATACCAGTCGATGCCGCCCATGCCCGGGCCGGTCTCCCGAACCGTCCGATAGGTGCTCATGATGTAGCTGACGCACATGCTCACGCGTCTGCCCGCCCCGTGTAGCGCCGCGGCGGTCTCGCGCAGGCAGGCACTGTAGCCCTCCTTGTGCTGGTTATCGACGCTCTCGTAGTCGAGATCGATGCCGTCGAAGCCCCCGTCCTCGCATCGGCGCAGGTAGCTCTGGATGACCTCACGGCGGCGCTCCGGGGTATCGAAGACGGAGCCGTCGTGGCCGCCGACCAGCAGATACACCTGGATTCCCAGCTCGTGGCACCGGGACACGAACTCCCGATTCGCCGGGCCGCAGACGCTGACCATCCCGATGATGTCCGCCTGCTCCCGGAGCAGGTCGATGGTGCTCTCTCCGGTGTAGACGATCCAGGGGCACACTCCCCGGCGGGCCTTGAGCGGGATGCAGGAGTCGGCGGCGCCGGCAAGGCCGGGCAGGCCGGACAGGAGCAGGGCTATTGGCACGGCACGAAGCATGGGCAAGATGGGTACCTCCCCGGCGGGTCCGGGCCGTCGCCGGCCACAGGCGCGTACGGGACGGGGGGCCGGAAAGTGGACGCAAAAAAGACCCCGCCACGGTTGTGGCGGGGTCTTGCGGGTTACGAGGTTGTGAGCCGTCTAGTTGATGACGGTAACGTTCTCAGCCCGCGGACCCTTGGGGTCCTTGACGATGTCGAACTCGACATGCGCGCCCTCGCTGAGGGAGCGGTAGCCGTCGCCGACGATGGCCGAGAAGTGCACGAACACGTCTTCACTGCCCTCTGTCTCGATGAAACCGAAACCCTTGTCGTCGTTGAACCACTTGACTACGCCTGTTGCCATTTGAGGCCTCTCTTTCCAGCATCGACCAGAAACTACCTGCAGCCATTGCTGGAAAGGATGGTCTGTCCAGCAGGTCAACAAGGTTCCAGCCTGTGCTCGTCGTACACCCCGGCGGGATGACCTTCACCGGAGTATGCCCAGTATAATGGGGTCGGTGCATCAAGTCAAGCCCAATTTGCAGAAAGTTTCCACACCGCCGTTCTCCGGCAGGTCGCCGTGAATCTATGGCCGCGACTGCCCCCGTGGTTTACTTCGGCTTGCCCCCTGACGTATAATCAAGCGTCACTTTTCGGTACAGGACACCTCCAGTATGCCAGGCGAGAGCATCCGCATCTACGGCGCATCAGAGCACAACCTCGATGACGTGAACCTCGAGCTGCCACGAGACTCCCTGGTCGTCTTCTGCGGGGTCAGCGGGTCCGGCAAGTCGTCCATGGCCTTCGACACCATCTACGCCGAGGGCCAGCGACGCTACGTCGAGTCGCTTTCCACCCAAGCCAGGCAAGTCCAGGGAGTCAAGGCCAGGCCACGAGTCGATCACATCGACGGGCTCTCGCCCGCCATCGCCATCGACCAGAAGTCCGCCAGCAGCAACCCCCGCTCCACCGTGGCGACCATCACCGAGATCCACCATTATCTGAGGGTCTTGTACTCCCGCCTGGGTCAGCCCTACTGCTACCGCTGTGGCCGGAGGATCGGCGCCCACACCGTGCAGCAGATCGTGGACGCCGTGCTGGCCCTCCCCGAAGGCACCCGCGTGCTGGTGCTCGCCCCGCTACGTGTCCAGACCAAGCAGCGTGAAGCGCTCCGGGTCGCCCGGCGCGCCGGCTTCGCCAGGGCCCGGATCGACGGCCGGGTGGTGGACCTCTCAGACGGTGTCGACCTGGACGGCGACGGGCACACGATCGAGATCGTCGTGGACCGCATCGTGGTGGAGGCCAAGCTCCGCGGGCGCCTGGCCGACTCCATCGAGGTCGCCCTGGCCGAAGGCGATGACGCCGTGATCATCGGGGTCCTCGATGGGCAGGACATGGTCTACTCCACGCGCTTCGCCTGCGCGCTGTGCCAGATCACCTATCCTCAACTCACGCCGCAGATGTTCTCCTTCAACAGCCCCCACGGCATGTGCCCTGAGTGCGGCGGGCTGGGGGTGCTGGAGGATTTCGACCCCGACCTGTTCGTGGCCGACCCCAATGAGCCCATCCTCGATGGAGCCCTGGAAGTGTACGGCCAGGTGGACAACATCCACGTGCGTCATGTCCTCGAGGGGCTCGCCAAGCACTATGGCTTCAGTCTGCAGACGCCGTGGAAGGACCTCTCGCCCGAGGCGCGCCACGTCGTCCTGTGGGGCTCGGGGGAGCAGAGCATCGAGTTTTCGTACCAGACCCGAGCCGGTCGGCAATACCAGTATTCCAAGCCCTTCGAGGGCCTGATCCCCACCAGCAGGCGCCGCTTCGATGAGACCAAGTCTCAGGCCCAGAAGGACTTCTACCGCAGGTTCTGCTCCATGGCCCCCTGTCCCGCCTGCGAGGGAACGCGTCTGCGTCCTGAGAGCCGGTCCGTACGCATCGGTGACAAGCGCATCGTGGACATCACGGCCATGGATGTTGCCACCTGCCTGGAGTTCTTCGAGCAGCTCGACCTGGGCAAGACGGGGAGTGTGGTGGCCCAGGAGCTGCTGCGCGAGGTCAAGGCCCGTCTGGCCTTCATGATCGAGGTGGGTGTCGGGTACCTGACTTTGGACCGCGCGGCGCCCTCGCTCTCCGGGGGCGAGGCCCAGCGCATCCGCCTCGCCACCCAGATGGGCTCGGGCCTGGCAGGGGTGCTCTATATCCTCGATGAGCCCAGCATCGGCCTGCACCTGCGAGACCACGGCCGGCTCTTGCAGACGCTGCTGGCCCTGCGAGACCTGGGCAACACCGTCATTGTCGTCGAACACGACCCGATGACCATCGAGAAGGCCGACTATGTGGTGGAGTTCGGTCCCGGGGCCGGGGTGCACGGGGGAAAGGTGCTGTTCGCCGGCTCCGTGGAGGGGATGAAGGAGAGTCCCCGGTCTGTGACCGGCAAGTACCTCACGGGCCAGGCGGGCACGCCGACGCCGACCGAAAGACGCCGGGGGAACGGGTCGTGCCTCGAGGTCAGGAAGGCCTCGGAGCACAACCTCCGCGACATCTCGGTGAAGTTCCCGCTGGGCTGCATGGTCTGCGTCACAGGGGTCTCAGGTTCGGGCAAGAGCACCCTGGTGCATGATGTCCTGTTCCGCGCCCTGCGCCGCAAACTGCACGAGACCGTGGACCGCCCCGGCGCCCACGAGCGCCTCCTGGGCACCGAGAACGTGGACAAGATCGTCAACATCGACCAGAGCCCTATCGGGCGCACCCCCCGCTCGAACCCGGCCACCTACTCCGGAGTCTTCGCCCACATCCGCGAGTTGTTCGCCGCCACTCCGGAGGCCAAGATCCGCGGCTACAAGCCGGGGCGGTTCAGCTTCAATGTCAAGGGCGGTCGCTGCGAGGCCTGTGAGGGCGACGGCACCGTCAAGATCGAGATGCACTTCCTCCCCGACGTCTACGTGCCCTGCGAGGAGTGTCACGGCACCCGCTACGACCGGGAGACCCTCCAGGTGCACTACAAGGGCAAGAGCATCGCCGATGTGCTGGACCTCACCGTGGAGGAGGCGCTCCACCACTTCCAGAACGTGCCCATCCTCGAGCGCATCCTGCGCACCCTGCGTGACGTGGGGCTGGACTACGTCAAGCTCGGCCAGCCGGCGACCACGCTCTCCGGAGGCGAGGCCCAGAGGCTCAAGCTGGCCCGGGAGCTGTCGAAGATCGGCACCGGCAGCACGCTGTATATCCTGGACGAGCCCACTACGGGCCTGCACTTCGCGGACATCGAGAAGCTCTTGGAGGTGCTCAATCGCCTCGTGGATGCCGGCAACACGGTGATCGTGATCGAGCACAATCTGGACGTGATCCGCCGGTGCGACTGGATTGTGGACCTGGGGCCCGAAGGCGGGGCCGGGGGCGGAACGGTGGTGGCGGCGGGCACACCGGAGCAGGTGGCCCAGAATCAGAAGTCGTACACGGCGCAGTTCCTCAAAGAGGCTCTCCAGCCATAGGGTGTTGCCAAGAGGCCCGGCCTGCCTGCCCCCTGTCATCCCGAGCGCCGGTCTCGCGCCGCCAGATAGCGAGCAGTCTCACTGGATGCCGGGGAGTCCTCGAGCTATCCCGTTCAGGAGCGGACGCGCTCCGATTGGCGCTCCCCGGCGAATGTGCGCTTCTCGGGCATGCCTCCGGGCCGGGATCCGCCTGTCTACCCCAGCAGCGTCTTGAGGTGCTCTACCCCCCGCCCGAGCTGCCGCGCCCGCTCTGTACCGTCGTACTTGCCGAGTGACTCGTCTTCGATGTACAGCCCGCCGTCGTAGCCGGCGGCCCGGAGTATGGAGATCACCGTTCCGTGGTCGATGTCGCCGTCGGGGAGGGGGCACACGTGGCGGCCGTAGTCCCAGCCGGCCCGGCGGCTGGTATCTCGCGACTCGGGCGAAAAGTGCAGATTCTTGCTGTGGACGTGCTTGACGTCCGGGGCGAACCGGCGACTGATCTGGTAGACGCCGTCCAGGGCCATACCGGACCAGTAGAAGTTGGCCGGGTCAAGCGTGAGCCCCACGCGGGGTGAGGCCGTCTTGTCCAGCACCGCCCGCAGCCATGCCGGATCATTGCCCTGCAGGCCGTGGTTCTCGATGCCAAGGGGGATTGCCAGGTCGGAGGTTGCATCGAGGACGAACCCCAGGGCCTCGGAGTAGATGTCCACGCGCCGAGTAAACGGCAGTTCCTGCTGGCCGGTCATGGCGGCGTCGAGCCGGACCACGCCGGCTCCGAGGCCGGCGGCGATGCGCACGCCGTCGGCCACCCAGCGCAGCTCGGCCT
>CAZXDD010000553.1:0-5567 GCA_964639415.1 uncultured Armatimonadia bacterium | reverse complement strand
ACCAAAGAGACACCGAGAACGGCGGAGGACGGCAGCATCTCACCACGGGAACACGGAGAGCACGGAGTCTCACGGAGAACGGCGGGGAAGGCGAAAGGCAATACGACGAGAACGGCGGACAAAGGCAACGTCTCGCGATGGAGGACGGCGAGGGAGGGAGGCGGCAACGGAGGCCCGCCGCCGTCCGGCCCTCACCCCTCCACCACCAGCACCCGCGCCGACAGCGCGGGCATCGTCAGAGTGCCCGTCAGGTGTAGGCCCTGCCGGCGGACGGAGGAGATGTCACTGTCGGCGGGATACAGCGCCGTCACCTCGCACGGCCGCCGCAGGCCCAGATCACTCAGGCGGCTGCGCCACTGCACGGCTTGCTCCTCGCCGGAGAAGTTGGTGAAGGCCAGGGCCACCGTGCCATCGGCGGCTCGGAAGGCGCTGCCCAGCACCGCCGGCCAGGTCACGTCGTACTCGGCGGCAAACAGCTTCCAGCGGCCGGTGACTTCTCCTGCGCCCGCTATCTGGGGTGGGCGCAGGTACTCGCCCAGCCCCATCCACCGCACCGCCGCGGTGCGGGCCCGGCACAGCTCGTGCAAGTAGGCCATCCACGCCGAGGGCTCTCTCACCCTCGGGCTCACTCCCAGCCAGCCGAGTTGCGCCCCGTAGGTGAAGAGCTGCGCGAGCTTGCCGGCGTACAGGCAGCCGCCGAACTCGTCCTCCCCGTACAGGTAGCTGCCGTAGCTGTGGTACAGCCCCCCGTAGACCGCGGACCAGATCGGCGTCATCCACGCCTGGGCCTCATTGCAGCGCAGATAGGCGTCGAAGACCCCGAAGGGCTCGCAGGCCGATTCGGTGGTGAGGATCGCCTCCGGGTTGATCTAGCGGATGGCCTGCTGCACCCGGGAGAGCATCTGCCGGTAGCCCTGAACCCAGTGCTTGCCGCCGCCCAGAGGATGACCGTGGGAAGGGTCGAAGCACCGGGTGGCATCGACGCAGGCAACCTGGTCCAGGTACACGCCGTCGAAGTCGAACTCCCCGACAATCTTGCGCGCCCACTGGATGACGATCTCCTGTCGCTCCGGGCTAAACGGACACATGGTCACGTTCACCGGCTTGCCCTCTTCCGCATCGGCATTGAGGTCGGCGATCCACCGATCATGGCGCCCCGCCTGCTCGGCGGGCAGCGCCGCGAAGCGCCACCCACCCTCCTTCCAGTAATCCGTCCTGGCATCCACCAGGTTCGGGTTGGTGTACGGGACCATCCTCACCCCCGCCTCGCGCACCTTCCTGAGCGCCTCGATTTCCACCTCGCCCCGGCCCAGTGAGAAAAACGTGTCCGGATAGCCCTCATCGAACTGGGTCTGATCCGGCCAGTTGCGCTGCCACCAGTAAAGCTGGTCGGCCATGGGAACGTCGGGCATCGCCTGCTTGACGGAGATACACTCCAACAGGTGGTCCGTGGGCTCCGTGGTGCCCCCGCCATTGGACTGCATCCACAGCGCATTGCCCTTGAGCCATTCCGGGGAACCGGTATAGTGCTCCAGCGGCTCTTTGGGCGCCCAGGGCGCTTCGGACACCACCCACTCTCGATAGCGCTTGGCCGCGTCGAACCAGTCACCGGGCAGACAGCCAATAGCCACCGGGTAGGGGCTCTGATAGTCCTTGCCGGGCCGGCCCATGTCCTCGGGATAGCCGCGGAGGAAATACTCCAGGCAGCCGGCACCGGCCCGGGTCTTCCAGTTGATCTGCTTGACATACCCGTCCGGATCGTGGGAGCCGACGTACAGGCAGGCGCCGCGGTCCGAGAGAGATGTGAGCTGCAGGGTGGCAAACAGCCCCGGGTAGTTGGCGGTGTAGTCGCCGGTGCGCAGAGGGTCTTGCCGCAACGTGCCCCAACCCAGGGGGACGGCCAGCACCCCGCGCTGCGACACGTGGAGGCTCGGGAGCACGGGGAAGTCCACCGTCCACAGCCCCAGCTTCTCCGACCGGTTAGCTACCGCGATGCGCCACTCACTGAGCGCCTCGCCGGGGGGCAGATCGACGGTGACCGTGACATCGAGCGCCGCCGATTCGCCGGGGAGGTCAATGCCGGCCCAGAGCAAGGTGGCCTGCTGGGTCTGCCCCACGTGACTCAAGTGGGCCTCCGTGCGGCAAGGCGCCGTGCTGTCCAGTGAGACCTCGGCATCGGCGGCGTAAGTCGGCGGCCGAAGTGTCAGCCGCCATAGCGGTCCCCCGTGGGTGTCGGCGGCGAGGAAGCTGCGCTCCGGGCGCAGGCAGCGCAGCTCGGATAGATACAGGCCTCCCTCGCTTCGCGCGAAACAGATGGCGGTGCGCTCGTTGCGCAGGGAGATGTCCTCCGCGGCCCGAGAGGGGACCGCCGGAAGTGCAATAACTGCCAGCAGTGCGGTGCAGGCGATAGACGGACAGAGCATGGGCAGACACCTCGGCGAGCAAGAGATCCGGTCGGGAGGCCCCTCTTGGCCGGACATTTCATTCTGAGAGCGCCGGCTCCTGAAGGGAGCAGATCGAGGAATCCCGTGGCGCTCAGCGGATCCTTCGCACCAGCGGCGCAGGCCCGGGCTTGGGCCGCCGGTGCTCCAGGATGACACTGCACGGTGCGTCGGACCCCTAAGGCCGCTTCACCGCCAGCTTCACCGACTTCCACAGCCCTCCGGCCAGCCCCGCATTGTGCACGCGAACGGCGATCGTGTTCTCCCGGCCCGGCCGGAGGGCGTCCGTGACATCCATCTCGAACCGCTTGTCCCAGCCCAGGTCCGGCGGCAGCCTGGTCTCCCCAACCCTGGTCCCGTTCACATACACCACGGCCTTCTCATCGCACGCGCCGAACCACAGCACCAGCCGTCCGCCCTCGGGAACCGTCACCTCGGGCGCCGTCCACGCCAGCCGGTACCAGGCGTAGCCCGTGTAGTGCACGCCCTGCTCGTCCCAGAACTTGCCGATCTCCATCTCCCGCCAGCCCTCTGGATCCACGCCGGACTGGTGCCAGCCGGCGGCCTCTCCCTGGTTGTCGGGGTCGGTGCGGAACTGCCAGGTCTTCGGCAGGTCGGCCACGAAGTCGTAGGCCTCCTTCAGGTCGCCGAAGGTGGCCTCGTCGTCGTAGCCCGGCTGCTCCGCGGCGACTGGAGCGGCCGAGACCTTGCCGCCGCTGGGGTCGCGCTGCGGGTACTTGCCGTCGTCGATGACATGGGGCCTCTTGGCCTGCAGCAGCGCGTTCTTGTAGGCCTCGGGGACCTTGTCATTGGTCCACCAGCGGGGGACCTCGGTGTAGATCCAGACATAGCGGTCCGATACGTCAAGGGCGCAGGACAGGCTGTAAGCGAACTCCTCGGGGGTGAACCAGTTCTTGGCGAAATCCTGCTCATCCCACGGGTATTTGCGCCAGTTCTGGTCCATCCACACCCCGAAGCCCACCTGGATGTGCCTGCTGTAGGCCTCCGGCTCCCCGGTGTATTGCAGCATGCCCTCCTTGACGGAGGCGTAGGCGTCGGCGAACTGCTGATGCTGGCGGTACGGATAGGCGCCTTCGTAGGCGTCCACGATGATCGTCTGCTCCGCCGCGGCGGCGAACATGCCGTCCAGGAAGTTCTTGAGCAGGCCGTACGAGGCCTCACGGCGGTTGCCCCCGACCCCCGTTATCCCATAGCCGAATGTGAGCAGGACGGTGATGTCCGGGTACTGACTGTTGATGGCGCGGATGAACTGCTCGCCGCGCTCGCGGACCTTGGCCTCGTACTGCTCGAAGGTTCGGTCGGCGGTGTCGGGCTGTTGCGGGTAGTTGAAAAGTGGCGTGCCGTACATCTCCACATCGAACATGAAGCCTTTGCAGCCGCCCTCCTTGGCGACCCTGGCCGCCAGCGCCGCGTTACTGAGCACCGCGGAGAATCCCTCGTCATCGAACCAGCCCACATCACCCGGACAGACGTTGAAGCGTAGGAAGTTGTCTGTGAGCTTCTCAAACTCGCAGGCCTGCAGGTCGGCCACGGAGCGCTCCAGCTCGGGGTACTCGAACCTCCGGGCACTCCAGCAGAGCCAGGAGAAGTTCTCTGTCTTGCCGTCGTTCACGGCCTCGGCGTGGAAGATGACGCCATCGAAGCCGACGGCATCCATGTCCCGACAGTGCTCGCGCATGAAGGCGGGACCCGGCTCGTCCCAGCCCCACTCGATCAGCTTCTTGTCCGGTCCGGGGTTGGTCATCGCGGGCTGAGCCAGGCAGAGAGCGGGGAGAGCACAGGTGGCAAGGGCAAGAGGCCAGGCGAAGGGTCTCATGGGGGGCTCCTTGGGTGCACGAGGTCACGGTGGCTCCGGCAGGAAGTTCGGCACAAGAGGTCGCGTCGCCTTCAGGGGCGACGGGCGACCGGGCTCAGACCGCGGCGGTGCGCAGAGGTCGAGTCGTCGCACACAGCGGGCGCAAGGCCGACGGTGCGAGAGCAAGAAGGCCGACGAGCGCCTCAGAGCCCGGGCGGAAAGCGGGTCCCGCCGTCAAGATGCCATCCTGAGCGGCAATCTCGCGCAGCAGGGCGCTTGTCATCCTGAGCGGCAATCTCGCGCAGCGAGATAGCGAAGGATCTCTTCCTGGCCCCAGGAGATTCTTCGAGCTGCTCCCTCCGGGAGCGGACGTCCTCAGGATGACACTCTCGGCGAAGGCGATGTCTTCAGCCGCACCTGCAGAGACCGTGCCTCAGGCCTCCTCGTGCTCTTCAGGCTCCCGCGCCGCCGGCAGTCGGGGTTCGTCCTCCTCCTCGGTGGTCTGTCCGATGTCCACCGGCACCGGGGAGGAGAACTCGCGGACCCTGGCGGCCGTGGCGTAGCTCTCGGCCACCGAATGGAAGTTGAGGTTGATCGCCTCAATGCTCTGCTTCAGGTCGTCGGTGACGGCATCCACCTCGTCGAGAATGGCAATGGCGATAGTGGCCCCGGCCTCATCCCGCGTCGGCCGCTCGTACACCTCGATCGTGCGGCTGATGTCGCGCCATTGCTTCATTGCCCCCTCGATGAGCCCGTCGAACCGCCGCAGCGTGGCCCGGGAGCGGACGAGGACCTCCTCGTAGAAGACCACCTGATCCTCGACGAACTGCACCTCGCGGAAGCAGCGGGCGATCTCCTCGGCGATGCCGCGGGTGGTGTCGCGGGCCTCGGCGAACGCGGTCTGCCGGTTGTCTGGCCCCACCCGGGCGGCGAGGCTCTCGGCCAGCTTGGGATCGGCGAGGTCCTCAAGCAGCGCCTGCCGCTCGGCGGCCAGCTCCCGCACGCGACTGCGAAGCTGCTGTAGTTGCCCCCTGGCTCCTTCTATGCCGCGGGTGAGCTCTCTCACGTAGTCGGCCGTGGCCTGGTTCTTCTGCTTGAGGCAGTCCACGGCCGGCCCCAGGACCTTGTCTCGGGCGTTCACCAGCCAGCGGTACTGCTCCTCGGCCTCCCAGATGCGTTGCAGGGCCTCCTGGTGGTGGCCGACGCGCAGGCGGCGGGACCCCGGCAGCACTCGGAGCAGGGCCCGGTGGTAGAGGCAAAGCAGCCTGCGGCGCAGAGAGCGGAACTGGGCGCGTTCGGGCAGGCGGTAC
>CAZXDD010000552.1:0-5567 GCA_964639415.1 uncultured Armatimonadia bacterium | reverse complement strand
CCCCAGCCTGAGCGCATGTCCACGATGCCACGGCGCGAGAAGTGCCTGCTAAGCGGCAGGCCCACCTGCTCCGGGGTCCTGGCCGCCGGCGCCAGAGCGTGCCACAGGATGGTGTAGTTCAAGAGCGGCTGCGCGGCATTGCGACCATCGCCGAAGACGTCCGCCGGGTCCGTGAGCCGCCCCGTCACGTGCTCCCACAGCCACGTCAGCTCCGGACGGTCATAGACGGCGGCGTACAGCGGGAAGAAGCAGGTGTGGGCATGGAAGAAGGCGTCGTTGGTGTTGTTGAAGTAGTTGCCGCCGGGAAGCGCCTCGTACAGGTAGTAGTCCATCACCTTCGACAGCCGCGGATGCCGCCACAGGTCTTCGCCCCCGGCCCGCCGGAGCGCCTCCACGGGGAAGTTCAGATAGTACAGGCAGGCCGAGGTGTACCCGGCACCCTCCAGCGCCCCGCCGTCCACGCCGATGCCGATGTCCAGGTACCTTCTGATGCCATCCATGAACGTGTCCAGCCAGGCTTTCTCCTGCACCGCATCGCCGGTCTCACCGTACATGGCAAGAGTCATCAGCGCCCCGGCGGAATTGCCGATCAGGGCGAAGTTGTGCCCGAGGATGCCGGGGTAGTTGCTGCCCTCCGGGAGCTTGCGCATGTACTCATACAGGTAGGCGATGTACGTCCCGGCCATGTAGTCGCGGACTTCCTTGCGCTCCTGCTCAGAGAGGTGGTGGTAGAGCAGGTCGTAGAAGACGGCCAGTGAGCGACTGGAGTGCCCGGCATCCAGAGGCTGGCTGAGCCACCCTCCGTACGGCCGGCCGTAGTTCAGGCCCCCGATGCCGTCGATCACCCGCTTGCGGATGATGGTCAGGACAATGTCCTTGGCCCCCTGAATGTACCGCGGCTCCCCGGAGAGCGCACCGGCCCAGGACAGCTCCTCGAAGCACTTGGTCAGCCAGGTGGCACCCCCGCGGTCGTGCCAGTAGCTCTTCTTCAGGTCCGGCCAATCTACATAGAGACCGGCCCGCGGATCGAGGTAGGCATCGCACTTGCGCAGCATCTCCCTGTAGGCGAGCTGCTCCACCGGCCGGTCGAGTCGGGCCTTGACCTGCTCGATCTCGGCGGCTGTGCAGATCAGCCGCGGGTGGGCCGCGCCGGTGACGTACAGCTCCGCCTCCGCAGCGGCGGGCAGGCTGAGCGCAAGACCGAGGGTGGCACTGCAGGCAAGAGCGGTGAATGGGGACATGGGAAGACCTCACTGAGCGATATGCCGGGAGCCGTCATCACGAGGACGGTGCGGGAGTGCCGTGTGTGTGTCTGGTTCGCCGCCCGGTCACCGCTGCCCTCGCGGTGAGTCCGTGCCGGGCGGGCGATGTAGGGGCGCGGGCCTGCACCGCGCCGCCGTTCTGTAGGGCGCGGGCCTGTACCGCGCCGGGGAGGCCCCGAAGCAGCAACGGCTAACGGCGGCGGCGCACGGGTCGCAGCCCTACAGACGACACCCGGCGCCGGCAACATACAAGGGGTGCGGGCCTGCACCGCGCCGAACACCTCCCGCGGGTTCCACCCGCGGCCGTCCCCCATCGCCCCTTCGTCTGGGCCAAACGGCGACGGCACACGACGGCGGCGTACACAGGCCCCGGCCCTGCGGCGATGGCGGCCGGCGTCCTCACCCACGGCCCTCCCAGGGGCGGCTGGGAGCACGGCTCGGAGTCCGGCGCACGCAGGGGCCGTGCAAGGTGCACCGGCATCAGACCGCGAACCACTGCAGCGGGCATGCGACCGCCCGGGCAGGCGAGGGCCTCGGCCGGGGGGCGCGGCCGGCAATATCATCTGCAGCACCGAGCACCAACGAGAGGGAGATGACATGGACCGGTTGCGGGGAGTGCGCGCGTTGACGGTCGCTCTCGTCTGCTGGGCGGCCGTGGCAGGCGGCGACGAGCGGTACGAGGTCACCGGTATTGGCGGAGCCGGCGGCATGTTCACACCTATGGCCTGTCCCGGCGACCCCAACTTCATGCTGCTGTCCTGCGACATGAGCGGGTCCTACCGGTCTCTGGACGGCGGCAATAGCTGGGAGCTGATCCCATACAGGCAGCTCAACAGCTCCATCGGGTGTTATCCTCTGTTCGTCGGTGACGCCGTCTACTGGGTCAGCGGGCCGACGCTCAAGGTCAGTCGCGACAAGGCCGCCACGTGGCAGACGGTGGCGGAGCCCTCTCCGTGGGCCGGCGGCATCCAGCATCTGGCCGCTCTCGAGCCCGAGGGCCGGCCGGCGGTCCTGTTCGTGGTGGCTACCGACGGCGTCTGGCGCTCGCCGGACGCTGGCGCCACGTGGGAGCGCGCCATCGAGGGGGAGTGCCGCGGCCTGCTGGCCGTCGGCTCCGGAGCCTATGCCGCCTGCACCGACAAGACCCTCATCAGCGCCGATGAAGGCAGATCCTGGGAGGAGGTGGCGGCCCCCGAGCTCAGGGGCCGCCAGGTGTTCGGTCTCGGAGGCAGCGCCGACGCAGAGGGGCAAGTCTGCATCTACGCATCGGCCTGGGACGTGGGTGTGCTCAAGTCTCTGGATGAAGGCAGGACCTGGCAGGTGTTGGTGGACAAGTACGACGACCAGAACGTGTTCATGGTACCCGCCGGCCAGACTCAAGTGGCCTACATGGCCCAGTCCGGCGGGGGATGGTGCCGGCGCGTGTGGCGCACGCGCGACCAGGGCGTCACGTGGCAGGAGTGCTTCCACATGACGGGGCCGGCCAAGAACGTCGACCCGTCCTGGGTGCAGACACACCTGAGCTGGGGCTACTACATCACCCCCCGGGGCCTCGGCATGTGCGCCGGCGATCCCGGCACCGTGCTCTTGGCCACTCAGGGCGATCTGTACCTCTCTCGCGACGGCGCCGACACCTGGCGGCAGATCATGAACGTCCCCGTGGATGTCATGGAAGACGGCCGGCAGGTGCGCGGATACCGGAGCAACGGCTGCGAGGTCACCACCTGCATGCGCTACCTCATCCACCCGCAGGAGCCGCAGCGGCGGTACATCCTCCACGCCGACATCGGCCTGTCCCGCAGCCCGGATGGCGGGCAGACGTGGCTCCCGTCCGCCACCGGCTCGCCGTGGGGGAATACCTTCTACCACGTGGAGTTCGATCCCGACGTGCCGGGCCGTATGCTCGCCGCGGCCAGCAGCCGGCATGATATCCCCAACTGGACGCACATCTCCCCCAACACCCCCCAGCAGCAGGGCGGCGTCGTGGTCTCCGATGACTACGGCAAGACCTGGCGGGTCCCGGGCACGGGGCTTCCCAAGCTGCCGTGCACCTGGGTCTGCCTGGACCCCCAGAGCCCGCCCCACAGCCGCACGCTGTATGCGACGCTGTACGAGGGGGGCCTGTACAAGTCCACCGATGGCGGGGAGACCTGGACGCTGAAGTCGGAGGGCCTCGGCAACGAGGGGAACATGCACGCCTTCATGCTACAGCTTCACCCGGTAACCGGCGACCTGTACTGCGGGATCACGGCCCAGCGCATGCAGGAAGGCAACCGGGCCACTTTCCCCGTGGCCGGCGGGCTGTGGAAGTCCACCGATGGCGCGGAGACGTGGACCGATCTCACCGCGGACCTCAAGCTCCACTGGCCCAATTCCTTCGCGGTCCACCCCACCGACCCCAACACGATCTACATCACGGCGGCCACGATCCCCGGCGGTCCGGAGGGAGGTGTGTACAGGACGACCGACGGCGGGAAGACCTGGGAGCACGTGCTCAAGGACGAAGACTTCGCCAGGACCTCGGAGCCCGGCTTCGTGCACGCCATGTACATCAACCTGCACCCCGACGACCCGGACCGCGTGTACGTCGGCACGATCACGCACGGTCTGTGGCTGAGCCCGGACGCGGGCAAGACGTGGGAGCGGTTCAGCAAGTTCCCCTTCGGTCCGGTCTGCAATGTGACCATCGACCCGCAGGACGAGGGAACGATGTATGTGGGCACCTACGGAGCAGGGGTGTGGCGCGGAAGCCCGGTGCCGTGAGGCCGCTGCCGCCCGGCCTCCACCGTGTGGTGCGCGACACACGCCGCCGCGGGCGGGGAGGGAGCACGGCAACGACACACGGCGGCGGGGTACGGGCCTCCGCCCTACAAGGGCGAACCCCTCCGAGGCAGGCGGCAACGACACACGGCGGCGGGGTACAGGCCCCCGCCCTACAAGGGCGAACCCCTCCGAGGCAGGCGGCAACGGCTGACGGCGGCGGGGTACGGGCCCCCGCCCTACAAGGGCGAAGCCTGCCGTGCCGCCCCTGCGGGAGGGAGTGCGCGCGGGTGCCGCGAATAGTAGCGACGGAGAACCGCGGCCCGGGAGCTCTGCAGGCCGCGATACTCCGCGCCGGGACGCACGCGAGACCAAAAGGAGGTGAGGCGGACGGACCCCGCGCGGGTCGGTCCGCAGACCTTTGACAGCAGCAATGTACGCGGTCGCCGCCATCGTCGGAATCCTGGGCATCGTGTTCCTCGCCGGGGCGCAGGGCCTGCCCGGGCGCATGGTGGTGGGAGCCCTGATGCTACTCGCCGCCATCGTCATCGGCTGGCTCACCCGGGCCAAGGCCCCGGAGCGCACCATCGTGCAGAAGATCGACCTCAGCGGCGATGTGAGCCGGGAGGAGATGAAGTGCCGCAACTGCGGGGGCACGCTGGACGAGAAGTCCGTGCAGATGGTGGAGGGCGCCGTCACCGTCAAGTGCCCCTACTGCGGTTCCTCCTATCACCTGGAGGAGGCCCCCAAGTGGTAGGTCGTTCACCCCTGGCCCGCCTGGGCCGGAGCATCTCCCGGGACTTCTGCATCTGGTGGCGCCAACTGCGGGTCGGTCTCGGCTCGGGCCAGACCCGTCCGGGACTGTATGAGTACCGGTTCTCCGAGCACGGCGGGCAGACGCGTCTGCATCTGCGCATCGGCCCCGACGGCGCGGGGCTGCTGTTTGTCGACGTCTCCGAGGTGATCCATCTCAACCCCGTGGCCGCCGAGATCACCCGCATGCTCCTGGACGGTGTGCGGCCGCGGCGTATCGTGGCGCTCCTGCAGAGCTGGTACCCCGAGGCTCCCCCGGCCGATGTGCAGGCCGACGTGGCGCAGCTTGCCGAGGCCGTCGAGCTGCTCAAGGACCCGGCGGCCCCCTGTGCCGCCTGCGCCCTGGGCTTTGACCGCACCGAGCCCTTCGCCACCAGAGCCCGGGCGCCCTACAAGGCCGACCTGGCCCTGACCTACGCCTGCCAGAACAACTGCGCCCACTGCTACAATGAGCCGGGGCGCAAGCAGATGGCCTCTCTAGAAACCCGCGACTGGCGCCGCGTGCTCAAGCGTCTGGCGGACATCGGCGTGCCGCACATCATCTTCACCGGGGGCGAGCCCACGTTGGCCGACGGCCTCCCGGAGCTTGTGCGCTGCGCCGAGGACCTGGGAGAGGTGACGGGGATCAACACCAATGGGCGGCGGCTGGCAGAGCCTCACCTGGCGCCGCGGCTCAAGGCGGCCGGCCAGATCGGAAGAGCACACGTCTGAACTCCAGTCACCGCTCATTAT
>CAZXDD010000551.1:0-5577 GCA_964639415.1 uncultured Armatimonadia bacterium | reverse complement strand
CTGTGGATACGGCGATGCGAGACTCCCCGGTCAGCAGCGAGCCACCGAAGATCATGCCCAGGAGGTCGACTTTCACCGCCGAGCCGGTGTCGACGATGGCATCGCTCACCGAAAAGCAGCCGTGGCCGTCGGCGCGCTGGGTATCTCCCGTGGCCGGGGCCATGACCAGGGCGCCCTCGATGGGTTGCCCGGTGCCGAGGTCCACGACCTGACCGTACAGCCCTCCGAGCTCGGCCTTAGCCAGGCACAGGCCCGAAGCCAGTGCCGCAGCGATGGTGAGAGCCGTGGCAATGCGCATGCCCGTCGACCTCCGGCCAAAGACGGCTATCGGCGCACCATGGTATGGTGCGCCACCTATACCGGTGCTCGTCGGCCCGACAGATGCCTGCGCGTGCCGACGAGCCCCGCCCGATCAGATCGCCTCATCAGAAACGTTCCAGCACAACCTTCGCCCCGGTCAGGTCGAAGTGAAGCGCATACTCTCTGCCTACGGACAGTTCCACTCGCCCCTCGGCCTCGGTGACCTCCACCTCGGGCAGGTTCTCCAGGGCCATCACCACCAGGAAGCGGCCGGACGCGGCTCTCTGCGCGGCGCATAGCAGGTTGCTATGGGGCTTGCCCTCCAGCTCGAAGGGCGCCACCTCTGGACGCACGCCGGCCGGTAGCGCGAAACGCCCCTTCAGCGCCTGCTCGCCTGTCTCCAGAACGAAGCCTCCGTCCCCGGACACCAGCCCCCGGGCGTCGGAGTGCAGCAGCCACCGGTACTCGTGCTCCTGCTCCGAGTGCAGGTCGTCGAGGACCACCACGTAGCGGTCGTCGATCACGGCCAGCCAACGGTGCATTGCGGTCATGCCGGGATAGTAGCCGGTGGCGTCGCCACGGGCCGTGAACAGGCCGTCATCATACGCGACGCTGTCGACCCTGCCCATGTTCCCCATGTTGGGGATTGGTTGCAGCCAGCCGGTCCCGCGTTGAGCGGGGCCGTTGCCGTCCACCAGGATGATGTTGTGGTTCCTGCCGGCCTTGTCTTGCTTTGGGTAACCGTCATCCTTGGCCCAGCGCTCCCCGCCCCAGTGGAGAAGGAACATATTGGCGTCCGGGTGATCGTGGGCGACATTCACCCAGCCCTCCGCCAGTTCATTGAGCCGATGACCGCCGTAGGGCCCGCACTTGAGCAGGACCGCGAGAGCCTGCGGGTCCGTCCACGAGGAACGATAGGTGGCGATCTGTAGATCGGGGAAGTGGCGCCGGCGGTCGATGGTCTCCAGATCGGCCGGAGCGAGGTCCGAATCGTACCACAGGATGTTCCACGGATGGTAGATGAACGACTCGGGCGAGGCGTCGTAGGCGGCTTTCATCAGCGCCTGCGCCCGGGGATCTTGGTACTGAGCGGCCAGCTTGAACAGGTAGTGGTTGAAGTAGTACGTGCCGTCTCCGCCGTCGCCGTAGTTGAAGACGCTGCGGAAGCCGGGAGACAAGACATGGGCGCGGAACAGCGGCGCGTTCGCCAGTCCCGGAGCCCGGGAGAACAGGTCCAGACCGGTGCAGTGGAACAGGGCGTCGAAGGCGTGGACAACATAGCTGAACCCGTAGGCCATGTACGAGGGGCTCTCGTGGTTGCTGCCATCCGGGGGAATGGCGGCCGCGACCTTCTCGGCATCCCCCGCGGCGAAGGCCGCATAGGCACCGGCTTCCGGACATTCGCCGAGGATTGCCAAACAGGCCAGCGTCAGCCCGCACAGACGGTGGTGGCGATGGTTGTTCTGATGGTCTGCCTTCCAATAGCCATTGGTGTTCGGGTCCATGAACCCGGCCCAGGTCATCTCGCCCACCTGGCGCAGCAGCTTGTCGCGAATACTCTCCCGTTGTTGGGCCGACAGCAGGTCGTAGCACCAGTCATAGGCACAGGCCACGCCGGAGAGCATATTCCCCGCACCCATGGACTGGTTCACCTCCCCACCGGCACCCCAGTCCTCGTATGAGGTGAGAATGTCCAGCCACTCCACGGCCTTCTCGCCGTACCGCTCCTCGCCGGTGACCACGTAGGCGAAACTCAACGTGCTCAGCCGCCACCAGCCCCACTGCTGCATGTCCTGGTCGTTGCTGCAGTCGGCGGCGGCACTGGGGGGCAACTGCTGCAGATAGCTGTCTGCGCCGCCCAGGAGCCGATCAAAGAAGTCCCTGTGAGTGGTGGCGCAACGCGCTCGCAGGGCGGGGATGTCGCTTTGGGAGAAGAACAGCCGCGGGTGGGCGCCGACGAGGTCGGGCTTCAGCGCGAGCGGCGCCAGGTCCGGGGCCGGACGCCCCTCGGAGGGCAGCGGACGGGTGCGCCGGGCCGGTGGCTCCGACTGGTGGCTCACCTCGATGTCGTCGGCGATCAGCGGCTCGTCGGTGTCCACGGCGCCGCGCAGGTAGATGGCCGAGAACCCGCGGAAGAACTTGGCCGTCATGACGTCGAAGCCCGAGGCAACCTCGCCATCCACGCTGACCCCGATATCCGTCTCATTGCGGACCTCGAAGACCCACCGGTGCCAGCCGGGGGAGCGTCGCGCACGGGCGTAGCGCCGGCTACCCCAGCCGTTCTCGGCGGTGCTGATCCAGCCGTAGCTGTCATTGCCGGAGAGGTATGGTGCGTACAGTAGCCCGAAGCAAAGGCGCTCATCGGCACTGCTGGATAGGCCCCAGAGCGGGCCGAACAGGCGCTCCCTGGCCTGATCCGCCGTCAGCTTCGGCCCCGGATCATGGACCCACAGGCTCACCCGGCCAAAACCGTCCTCGGCTGCGACGGGCAAGAGCAGCTCGGCGCCGCGCCCCAGGCGCAGCGCGTGCTCGCCGCCGTGCACCACCTCTGTCTGCACCGTCACATCCCCCTGCACCACAGCATCGGGAGGCAGGCCGTCCTCGAAGTCCCACGTCTGGGCAACACAGCACGTACAGCCGCAGAGGCTGAGCAGGTAGACAGCCATCAAGGGCCGATCCATCGGGGCACCTCCACCGGGAAGCTGCGCGGCACGCACGGCAGAGGACCGGTTCCCCTCAGCCGGCGGCCGGACCTTGCGGCCGGCCCCCGGCGCGGGGCATGCAGGCCGGCCTCGTGCCCAGGCCGCTTCGTTGACAACGCGATTCCGTATCCACTATAATCCGAGGCGTGGCCCCGGCCTGCCCGGGCGTCGTGGACCGGTCCGGCGCCGCGGCCTCCTGTCGTGTTCAGCACCCTCGTGTAGCCCCTATGGGCCCCGTGTCGGCCGGCGGGCCCTGTCGCATCAGTGGGTCGTTCCGAGCATCTACAGTGTCTACCGGGAGGGCATCCGGCATGTCGTGCGCGAAGAAGGGCTTTGGCGTCATCGGCGTCGGCGTGTGGGGGGAGACGCACCTCAAGGCGTACTGCTCGTCTCCGATTGTGGACCTGGTGGGGATCTGCGACAAGAACGCGGAGCTGCTTGGGCGGCGTCAGTCGGAGTACGGTGTGCCCTACGCCACCGGCGATTACAGGGAGTTGCTGGCCCGGGAGGACATCGTGGCCGTGTCGGTGGTCACACCGGACTTCCTGCACAAGGAGGTGGCCGTGGCCGCCTGCGAGGCGGGCAAGCACGTCCTGATCGAGAAGCCCATGGCAACCACCGTCGCCGACGCGCAGGCCATGGCCGACGCCGCCGGGGCCAACGGCGTGAAGCTCATGGTGGACTTCCACAACCGCTGGAACCCGGCGATGTACGGGCTTCGACAGGCCATCGAGCAAGGCGAGATGGGCGAGCCTCAGGTCATGACCCTGCGGCTCAATGACACGGTGTACGTGCCCACCAAGATGCTCTCGTGGGCGGGCACCTCCACCGTGGTGTGGTTCCTGGGCTCGCACTCACTGGACCTGGTCACCTGGCTGTTCGGCGACCGGATCACACGGGTCTACTCGGTGGCCCGCTCCCGCGTCCTGGCCGCCAGGGGCGTCAACACCCCGGACTTCTTCCACACCATCGTGGAGCTCGAGGGTGGCGGCGTGGCCCACGTGGAGAACTGCTGGATCATGTCCACGGCCATGCCCACCGTGTTTGACTTCAAGTGCGAGTTCATCGGCTCCGAGGGCACGGCGTTCATCGACTGCAGCTCCCATCGAATGCTGCAGAAGTTCTCCAGCCAGGAGATATTCCCGCTCTCCAGCTCGCCGGGCACCGCCTATCCCGACGTGGCGGTTGCCACCGATGTGCACGGCAAGCCCGGCGGCTTTGGCATCGAGAGCATCCTGCACTTCGCCGACTGCGTTGTCCATGACAAGGAGCCGCTGGTGACGCCCGAGGAGGGCGTGCGCAACGTGGCGGCCCTCGTGGCCGTCCACGAGTCGGCGGCGAAGGGACTACCGGTTGAACTGGAGGCCTGACGGCCGCGCGTTCCGCCGGGATCCGGGGACCCAGCCATGACTACCAGCCGGGACAGCAGGTCGGACACCGACCTCCGCGTCATTCTGTGTACCATCGCCTATCGCGACAAGCTGCTGGAACGTGCCCTGGAGGTCGCGGCCAGGACGGGCTTTGACGGCGTCGAGCTGTGGGGACGTGAGCCGCATCTGCCGGAGGCTTTCGACGAGACCCGGATGCGGGCCACCCGAAAGCTCCTGCAGGCGTGTGAGGTGACCCCCTACGTCCTGGGCTCGTACCTGCGCTTTGGCGCGACCAAAAACGGCGACAGTATAGAGCTTGCCGATACGCTTCACATCGCTCGATGGCTTCGTACTCCGCTGGTTCGGGTGTGGGCCTCGGACGTGGGATCGGCCGAGGCGGGGGAGGACGTATGGAGAGCCTGCATCGAGCAGGCCCGGTCCGCCGCTGAGGCCGCGGCGAAGCTGGAGATGACGCTGGTGGTGGAGATGCATGCGGACACTCTTGCCGACACCGCCCAGAGCGCCCTCCGCCTGATGCGCGAAGTGGACCGAGACAACTTCAGGCTCAACTTCCAGGTGGCTTCCGTGGAGGATGGCGTGAGCCCGGAGCAGCGGCTTCAAGAGACGCTGCCGTGGATCGCCCACGTGCATGCCCAGAACTACGAGAGAGTGCCGGCCCCGGGCGAGGCGCTGCAGAGGGCTCCCCTGGCCTCGGGAGCCGTGGACTACCGGAGCCTGCTCGCGAGGCTGAAGGACTTCGGCTATCGTGGCTGTGTCGCCGTGGAGTTTGCCTACACCGAGCAGTCCGGCAGGGAAGAGGCGTTGGCCGAGGATGCCGCCTTCCTCCGCGCGGCCTGCGGGGACGGGTGAGAAAGCTGAAGCGCTACGCCTGGCTCCTGTGGGCGCTCGTCGGCCTCGGTATGGTCGGCCTCGGTCTGAACCGGGGCGAGTGGAACGTGGTGAAGGGTTGGGCCGAGACCCTGTGTACCGCCTGTATCGGGCTGACGGCGCGCTACTGACCCGGCCCGATCGCCGCGGGCGCATGGGATGACGTGGGCCCGGGCGGCGTGTTGGCCAACGGAGGCCCCGTGTACCCATCGGTCGACGCCGCGTGGGCGCCCGGTGAACGCTCTCGGAGCCCTGCCGGTCGGTGGTCGGAGATCGGAAGAGCACACGTCTGAACTCCAGTCACGAGATTCCATCTC
>CAZXDD010000550.1:0-5578 GCA_964639415.1 uncultured Armatimonadia bacterium | reverse complement strand
CCCCCCCCTATCCTACACTCTTTCCCTACACGACGCTCTTCCGATCTGGGATCGTGTACCTCGTCCCCGCCGCCAGATCGCTGTTGTCGGCGAACGGCGCCTCCACCTCGATGCGGTAGGTCGTCATGTCGTACTGCCGCAGGTCTCGGGCCCACACCCGCAGCTCCGGATCGAGCACCTCGATGACAAGAGGGCCGTCGGGCGTGGCGATGGTGAGCTTGAGACCCTTGCCCTCGAACAGCCGGGGCCTGTACGGGTCGACGGGGAGAATGCCCTCGGTGATTGTGCCCTCCTGCTCCACCGTATAGGCCATCCCGGCGTAGCTTCGCACCGGGAGGCTGATGAGCAGCGGCAGCCGCCCCGCCTTGAGGTCCTGTGTGACTTCGAAGTCATTGACGATAGTCACGACCCCTTCGGCCTCGGTGCTCACCCTGCGCGTGCACGACAGGATCGCGGGGTCCTCGGAGATCTTCAGATCGCTGTCGCTCCGGCCCGCCTGAGCCAGGCCCGTCACCGTCCAGGAGGGCAGCAGGCCACCGTGGGCCTCCGTCTTCACATCACGGGGTCCGAGCTGGTCGTGGATCTGCTCCCCCGTCCCGGGCTTCTGGACCCAGGCATCCACGAACCCATCGATGCTCACGGGCAAGTCGCCGCCACCGTAGGTGACCACCGTGCGGGAGGAGGCCGCGACGTCGGGGACATCGCGACGCGAGAGCAAAGCGGAGAGCTCCACCGGGCTTCCGGGGGCGAAGGTGTACTTGCCCCGGGTCCACACGGCTTCCAGGCGGAGGGGGTTTTGCACCGTCACGGAGAAGTCGCGCCAGTCGGCGAGCCCGCCGGCCCGCGCAACCTCGAGGCGGAAGTCGTGGACCTCCTCCGAGGCCCTGCTCTGGGCCAGGGTGGTCTCAAACAGGTAATCGCCGTCCGCGGTCTGTGTGGGCCTGACCGCCGCCCCGTCCACGGTGAGCGTGGGGGCCGCCGTGCCCTGGGCGACGGCCACGCGGACCGCCGCCTCACCGCCTCCCACCATTGTCACGGGCGGAAGCCTCAGGTCGACGATGGCCGGGGCGTTCTCGCGCCCGAGTACGAAGCGCACCAGCTTGCGCAGCAGGTCATCGGACAGGTCGGAGGTGAAGAAGTCGCCGGTGGGCGACTGGGCCACCGCGGCCATGGTGTTGACCACCGTGGAGCGCCCGCGCACGATGGGCCCGGTGATGAGTAGCGGCTCTCCCGCCGCCGTCCAGGGCACCTGGGCGTCGGGGCGCGGGGTGAGCGCGTGCATCGCCGAGACGCGCCCCAATCCACGGGGGTCGAGGCCCTGGTTGAGGGGATGAGCCCCCTGCGGCTCGGGAGCGCTATTGGCCTGGATGTCCCTGGCATCGGTCTCGAAGGTCACCGGGAGCACGGAGCGCAGGGGCGCCTTAAAGCCCTTGGCGTGGGTGAGTGTCACGGGACCGCCGAAGACCAGGAGCTGCACCCCGGAGGCCACCGCGTCGGCGATCCAGGCGCACTGCTCGTAGCTCATCATGTATGGGTCCACATCCAGCATGATGATGGCGTCGTACTGGGTGACGGCCTCATAGGTCTCGGGGAAGCCGAAGAACTCGAAATGCAGGCCGCGGTAGAAGAAGGTGTCCACGCGGATGGTGCGGTCGACGTCGGCGATGGCCTGCTCGATGTTGGTGTAGCCCGCCGCCCGGTGTCTCAGCAGCAGGATGCGGGTCACATCATCCTGCTTGAACCGCTGCTTGAAGGTGGGAGTGAAGGACTCTTCCTGTGGCTGAGTGACGACGAGCTCGATGTCATCCAGCAGGAGGGCGAAGTGGGCGTTCTGCTCGTCGATGTCATCCAGCCGGAAGGTCATCTCCCGGATGGTGCCAAACAGCGAGTTCCAGACGTTGCGGACCCGGGGGCTGATGCCTGTGTCCAGCTCCACCCGGACCCACTCCCCCGCGGGGAAGGGCTTCCCGAGCTGCTCTTGCACGTCGTAGTCGGTGAAGTCGGTGTCGGAGGTGCGGAGCCGTACTCTGAACCCGGCCTCGGGCGCCAGGGCCGCCTCGGTGAGCTTGGCCCAGAAACGCACGCCGACCACATCCGGCTTGCTCGGCTTGGGCTCCAGCGTGCGTGTGATGAAGACCGGCTCGCTCTCAGTGTCCTTGACGAA
The DNA here is from genome assembly GCA_964639415.1 of uncultured Armatimonadia bacterium. GTDB lineage: Bacteria > Armatimonadota > Zipacnadia > Zipacnadales > JABUFB01 > CAYRFY01. Next base: position 3,414 of record CAZXDD010000550.1, on the reverse strand, counting down.
CTGGATGTCGCAGCTCAGGACCCTGCCGCGGTCGGGGTCCTCCACGATCTGGAGGCCCTTCTGGCCGGTGCCGCCCTTGTAGTAGTCCGGAGACATGCTGGTCTGCCAGGCGGAGATGTCGTCGGTCTCGAAGTCATCGACCTTCTGCACGATGGCGGGCTGAGCCAGCGCCGGTCCGCCAAGGGTCAGTAGCGCGATTGCCAGGGGATGATGCCACATCTCACAGGCCTCCTGTGCGGTTGTGGTCTTGGGGCGCGATGGCGACCGGGACGGTCGGCCGCCGGCGGGCAACGGCAGGAGAGCGCGGGGCAAGCCGGCAGGCGGCGGCGCCGGGCGGCGCCCGACATTTGTCGGTTCCCCGGTAGGTGCTTGGACTCCTTGGGCGGAATTGCATCCAGTGGCTGCGGGGCGACACGAACCGCTGGAGCCAAAACTACCAGATGAACCGGAGGACCGCCATGCGCACCTGGACGCTGCTTTGTGCCGTCGTCTGTCTGCTGTTGTCGGTCTGTGTCGTCTCGGCTCAGGAAGTGGAGCTGCTCAGCGACTTCGAGGAGGAGGCCGCCCTGGCCGACTGGCAGTTCATCAGCGGCACTCCCGAACTGGTCACCGAGGGCGTCACCCACGGCCGAAGGGCGCTGCAGGTCACCTTCGATCCCGGCGCCGAGTACCACGGGGCCTACCTGTACTGGGACACCGTGCCCGGCGACTGGTCGGACTACGACGCTCTGGTGATCGATGTGCTGAACCCCGGCGAGCGCCCGATCCCCGCCTATACGCTCATCGCCGATCAGGCCTGGCTGGACTCGGGGCGCAACTACTGGAACCGCCACAACTCCGAGATCAGCTTCGCCCCCGGCCCGGGACGATGGGTGATCCCGGTCAACGGGCTGTTCCGGGGCGAGGCGGGCAGCAGGAACAACGACATCAAGCGGAACATCGACTCCGACAGCATCGTCCGCCTGGACCTGGGCTTCGGCGGCAGGGGCGCCGAGGGCCGGGTCATCATCGACAACATCCGGTTCGTCAAGACCGCGCGGCCCGCCGGTGTCTTCGCCTTCGATTTCGGCCCCCCGAACCAGTCGGTGATGCTGGGCTGGACGGCGGTGTCGCATGAGACGGTCTACAGCGCCGAGGCCGGCTACGGCTGGGGTCCGGCGGGCGGAGCGCCCTGGAACGGGGCGGACCGGGACACCACCTTCGGCACGCTGCTCTTGCAGGACTTCTGCGAGGCCGGAGGCTACAACTTCCAGGTGGACTGCGAGCCGGGGCGGTACGACGTCATGGTGATCTACGAGAACTCGGGCTACTGGGGGGGCGAGCAGGCCCAGCATGCAGAGCGCCGGATCCTGGTCAATGGCGAGGAGGCCTGGAAGGAGAGCCGCCCCGACGGCGCGGCCCACGTGCTGTACCGCTTCGAGGACGTGGAGCCGGTGGGCGTGGATGTGTGGGACACGTACATGGCCGACGAGCTGGCCCGACCGGCGACCTTCACCGCCGAGGCGACGACCGAGGGCCTGAGCATCCGTTTCGAGGCCGACCGGACCTGGGGCAGCAAGGTGGCCGCACTGGCGATCTGCGGGGCGGAGGACCGGGAGGGGAGTGACTGGCTGGCTGCCCAGATGGAGACGGTGGCCGACGACTTCCGGGCCAGGGCGGTCTGCCTGGATCCGCCCGCCGATGGGTTCACGCCCTCCGCCGACTGGCAGGCCAAGGGCCTCGTAGCCTGGCCGGTGGATATCGAGCAGGAGATCGGTCCCAATTCGGTGCCCGCCGAGGCCGCCGGGCCGGAAGCGCTGAGCATCCGTCGCCTGGCGGCACGGGGTGAGTACGAGCCTTTCTGCCTCGCCCTGCGTCCGCTCAAGGACCTCGGTGAGTGCAGGCTGGTCTTGGAGCCCTTCAGCGGACCGGGAGAGCTGGCGGCCGAGGTGGCCTCGGTGTGGTACAACACCAGCCGGGGCTTTGGCTCTATCGCCTACCATATCAGGCCCCACACCCTGCGCCCGGCGGTGGCCCAATCTCTGCCCGCGGGCATCACGCGGCAGATCGTGGTGACGGTCGATGTGCCGCAGGACGCGGCGCCCGGCAGCTATGAGGGCGCGCTGGCCGTCGTCTCCCCCGAGGGGGACACACTGGTGCGGGTGCCGCTGCTGCTGCGGGTGAGTACGGCCACCCTCAGCCGCGACACCGATTACCTCATGGGCTTCTTCGGCCTGATGCCCCCCGGCATGCTCTCCGAACAGGAGCAAAGCAAGGCCCTGGAACAGACCCTGGTGCTCCTGCGCGAGCACGGGATGAACGCCGTCTCCGGTGGTCCGAGCTGGACTTTGAGGGGCTGGCGAGATGGGCAGCCGGAGATTGACTTCGGCACGATGGACGCCTTCTTCTCTCTCCTTGGCGAGCACGGCTTCGACCGCCCCATCAACGGCTACGGCGGCCAGCGGTTCATCGGTCTGCACGACCGTTACGTCAAGGGGGCTGCAGGAGAGAAGGTGGAGCAGGACAGCGGCCTGGAGTATCAGGAGGCCCTCCTGCGCGCCTGGGGCGCCGTGGATGCCCACGCCAGGGCCGCGAGATGGCCGCTGATCTACTACGCCATGTGTGACGAGACCCGGGTCAGGGCCCAGGCCGAGGAGGAGTTGGCCTTCATGCAGATGATGGCCGAGGTCTCCGCCGCCTACCCCGAGACGGTGCGCACCAGTGGCTCGTACAGCGTACACTTCAACCAGCGGCCCGAGGACCTCGATGACCTACTCCACTGGCACCAACGGTTCTTCGACGCCCTGGATGTCAGCAGCCTCAACAATCACGATGAGTCCGTGATAGCCGAGGCCGAGAAGCTGGGCAAGGAGATCCACATCTATAACCAGGGAACCTCCCGCTACTCCTTCGGACTGTACCAGTGGATCGAGTTCATGCGCGGGGTCCGAGCCCGGTGGCAGTGGCATCTGAACATCCTCCACGGCTACCAGTTCTTTGACCTCGACGGCCGCGAGCCGGACACGGCCATGCTCTGCTACGGCAAAGGCGGGCTGTACCCAACCATCCAGTTCGAGCGCTGCCGGGAGGGGGCCGAGGACTTCTACCTGTACCAGACGCTGCACGATGTGGCGACGGCGCGGGCACAGCAGGGCGCGGACGTCTCGGCGGCGGTGAGGCTTCGGGATGCCGTGGCGCGATGGGACGGGCTGAACCAGAGGCGGCCGCCGGAGGGGTATGATGCCGAGGCCTTCAAGGCGCAGGTGATCGCGGCGCTGGAGGGGCTGCAGTAGAGGCGGGCGAAACGGCCGTGGCGCGTGGCGCGCAACGACAACGGCGCCTCACCCCCCGGCCCTGCGGGCTTCCCCCCTCTCCCTTGCTGCGCCAAACGACGGCGCAGACGGGAGGAGGGGGGCAAACGGCACACGGCTCGGG
>CAZXDD010000549.1:0-5608 GCA_964639415.1 uncultured Armatimonadia bacterium | reverse complement strand
CCCTATCCTACACTCTTTCCCTACACGACGCTCTTCCGATCTCCCTCGGCGTCTCTGACGGCCCGCACGGCAGGCTCCAGCACGATGACCATGAGCATTGTCTTGTCGGTCTTGTTGCTCATCGTCCACGCCTGCCCGTCGGGGGAGAACTCGTAACGGACGGCGGCAAGGTCGCTCTCCGCAGCGATCGCGGTGTCCGAGACGCGGGATACCTGCGGCAGGCGCAGGATGTCGCCCTGGTACATGTACGCCCCGCGCGGGAAGTCGCCTTCGGTGGTGAGTAGCTCGTTGCCGGCCACCTCGAGGCCGGTCATGCAGCCGTCCTTGGTGGAGACGGTTGCTTCGTAGGTGGCGGCGGTGACGACGAAGGCCTCTTCTGCGGTGGTGATGGCGACTTCGGCGCACACGCCGATGGAACAGGCTGCCACGGCGACGAACGAGATGGTCCACAGCCTCATGCGACGGCCTCCGTTCTCTGCATGGTCCTACGGCCCGGCCGGCGTCGGCGACCTACCCCCGGCCGTGGAACCTGGCCAGCATCTCTTCTCGCACGCCGCGGGCGCGGTCCAGATAGTCCAGCCAGGGCTCCAGCTCGAACTCGCGGGTGATGTCCTCCACCGTCACGTCCTCCATGTTGCTCGCCAGCGTGAAGTGGGCCTCCGGGTAGTAGTTCTCGATCTCTACCCCGGGGCCGTACTTCCTGAGTATCTCCGGGAACTTGTCCTGGTTGCTGTCCAGGTGAAACTGGCAGCGGTCCATGTTGATAACGGCCGAGGCGATCGGGGGCAGCAGGCCTGCACTGACCTGGTTGTGCTCCCTGCCCGTCTCGGCCAGGACGCGGCCGCTCATGTCCACGATGTAGCTGCGCGCCGGGACGGAGGACACCACGTACATCCCGAAGTCCCGGGCCCAGTGCTGCAGACGGATGCCGCCGATGAACATGGAGGAGAACACGCACAGACGGCAGCGGTTCTTGGCCAGGCTCTGCCCGACCTCGACGAACTTGAGGTCGAAGCAGATGGCGGCGCCGACCTTGCCGAAGTCCAGGTCGAAGGCGTAGCCCTCCTCGCCCGGGACGATGCCCTTCTCCATCTCGCCGATGGTGGGCTGGTACTTGCTGTACTTGCCGACCACCTGTCCGTCACGGTCGATGAAGGCCGAGGTGTTCCTCATGTGGTCGCCCTCGCGCTCGGGGAGGGAGCACACCACGTACATGCGGTGCTTGCGGGCGAACTGGGCGACGAAGTCGGTGGTCGGGCCGGGGATGGGCTGGGCCTGCTGGGGCCACTCGCAGCCGCCGTGAACGTTGCAGAACTCGGTAAGTGCGATCAGGTCGGGCCTGGCGCGGGCGGCCTCCTCCAGCAGCTCCCCGAGCTTCTCGTGGGTCTCATCCAGGCTCTGGAGCCCGGCCGACCCGGCCGACCAGGCGATCGTCGATACGCGAACGTTCTTGGCCATGTCACTCGCCCTGCTTCGGTGTGATGTGTGCGGTTCCCGGCCGTCGCCGTGCTCCGGCGTTCTCCGCCGTGCTCTGCGTCTCTGTGGTGAGACGTTCGCCTTTGGCCCGCTCTCCCCGGTCAGACGACCATCCCGGCCTCCGCCCAGCAGTCGTGTTCCGGCCGGAAGCCCAGGAGTGTCTTGGCCCGCGAGCAGTCCATGAACGTCCGGCGCGGGTTGTCGGCGAACCAGCCCTGATCGCGGACCTCGATGTCCGGCGGCAGGAAGCGCTTCGCCAGCTCCAGTGAGGGGAGGCGCGCGAAGGTGTTGTCCGCCGAGATGAGCAGGGTCTCATGCTCGATGTCCGGAACGGTGACAGACCTGGCTATCGCCTGCGCCACATCGCGCACGTCCACATAGCCCCAAAGCTGGCCGATGAACTGCTCGGGAGCATCGGCCATGCCGGCGAGGCTCTTATATGTCTCAGGGGTCCAGACCCAGCAGTAGCGGAGGCAGATGGTCTGCAGCCCGGTGTCCCGGGTGTAGCGGCGGCAGATCTCTTCCTTGAGGACCTTGCTCAGGCCGTAGGGGTCCAGGGGTCTTGTGGGATGCGCCTCATCCACGGGGAGGTACTGGGGCTTGATGAGCCCGCGGCCGAAGACGAAGCCGAAGGTGGAGTCGCTGCTGGCTACGATGACGCGCTGCGGGCTGCCCAGAGCCGCGGCCTCCAGCACCCGCTGGGTGCCCATCACGTTGACTTCCATTGTGGTATCGGTGGGGGCGGCGTTGAGGGTGGGGACGGCGGCCAGGTGCACGACCACGTCGATGTCGCGCATGGAGTCGATCAGGTGGGCGGTATTGAGGATATCGCCCCGTATGAACCGTCCCACGGGCTCGGGCGAGGGCTGCTGGTCGAAGTTGATGACCTCATGCTCGCGGGCCAGACGCTGGCACACGGTGCGTCCCACGGTGCCTGAGCCGCCGGTGACTAGAACGCGCATTCCTTACTCCGCCTCCTGATGGGTGTGGCGCCGGATGGAGTGCAAACGGCCGTACCCATTCGCCGGATGCGCAGAAGACACCTGCGGGGAGTGATGGCCGATGTGGCCCGAGCGACAACCTAGCCGGACTGCCGGGCGCGAGACGCTTCCCCCTCCTCCCGTTTCGCCCGTCGTTTGGGCGAATAAGGGAGAGGGGGAAGCCCGCAGGGCGGGGGTGAGGCGCCGTCTGCCGTCGGCCCGTCGCCGTTCCGCGCCACGCGCCACGGTGGTTCGCCGTTTCCCCCTCCTCCCGTTTCGCCCGTCGTTTGGGCGAATAAGGGAGAGGGGGAAGCCCGCAGGGCGGGGGTGAGGCGCCGTCTGCCGTCGGCGCCCACGCCCCGCAGGACAGACCAGGTGAACGGCCTACTGCACCTCGAACAGGCGCACCGCCTCGTACTGCGTGCCGTACATGTCCGTGGTCCGCACGCGGACCCAGTGGTAGCCGGGCTGCATCCCCTCCGGCAACGTGCCCGCCCACAGGTGTGGCGAGGGCTCCAGACCGGCGAGCTGGTACTCACCGTCATACTTCTGCCGTTTGGCCACTCTCTCGGCGAATGCGGCCTTGTAGGCTTCCACATCTTCCTTGCGGGGGTTCGGCACGCGGTCCAGGGCCACCCAGTCCGCGCCGTCTCCGACCCTCATCTCCACCGTCGAGCGCTCCGAGCCGGCGAACACGTTCACGTACACCCGGGTCTTTCCGGCCTCGTCGGCGGCCACCACCTCGGGGGTCCAGATTCGCATCTGGTAACGCCGCGGGAGCCGGGAGGGCACATACTCGGTGCGGTAAGTGTTCCCGCTGCAGTGCAGCACCGTGTACCCGTTGGGGACACCGTCGCTCATGGTGGTGTCGGGCAGGCCGTAGTAGTCCAGCTTGCCGCCCCACCAGGCGCCGCAGGCAGTGACGTTAACCAGGTGGTGGTGCCGCTGCTCATTGGGCCAGCCCTGATCGGGGCCCATGGACCAGTGGCTCTGCTTGTGCCAGTGGGCCGAGACGCCGAAGACGTGCTCGCGCCCCTCGAACAGGGCGAAGAAGTCCGCGCGCCTCCGGATGTTTTCGACCATCGGGATATGCATCATGTAGACGACCAGCGTGTCGTTGGGCACCAGGGCCAGGTCGTTTTCGACGAAGGCCAGTTGCTCGTCATTGAACCCACCGGCATAGTTGGCGCCCTCGGTGGTGACCACGTCATTGAGCACGATGAAATGCACGCCGCCATAGTTCAGGGAGTAGTCGGCCGGGCCGAAGTGCCTGTTGAAGGTGGCCACATCGTGCGGTGCGCCCGGGGAATCGTAGTTGCGGTCGTGGTTGCCATTGACATAGTAGACCGGCATTCCCAGGCAGGCCATCGCTCCGGAGATCCGCCCGAACAGGTCCGGGACGTTATTGGCGTTGTCGCCCAGAGAGAAGGCCAGCGATGCCTCGTCCTCGCCGGTGGCGATGCCCTCCAGCACGTCGTGGCACAGGTACTGGATCTCCTCGACATTGGACACCTGCGTGTCGCCGATGAGCAGGGCCCGGAACTCGCCGGGCTCCTCGCTGCGCCGCAGGGCGAAGTCCACCGAAGCCGGTAGCGGTCCGGTCGGCGCGACGCCATCGTACTTCATCTGCGGCGACCCGTCGGGCTTGTGGATGGTGTAGAAGCGCGGGACGTTGTCCTCCGAAAGCGGCACCGCCCAGCCCGTGGGCTTGATCACGAACAAGATGCAGTCGGCATCGCAGGGGAGGGTCCACCGCCCCTGCTCATCGGTGGTCGTTACCTCGGTCCCGTTGGAGACCCCCACTCCGGCGATGCCCGGCTCGTCGCCATCGCGGGCCCCATTTGCGTTGGCGTCGTCGAAGACTACCCCCGTGGCCGTCTGAGCCCACACCGAGGCCAGAGGGACTGCCAGTAGCAGGCAGAGGATGCCCGCCGCCAGATGGTGATGTGCGGTGCCATACGTGCGACGTCTACTTGCCATACATAACGCCTCCGTGGTTCCGTGGCTCGCGCCGGGCGAGCCGCTGCTTGGGAATGATGATGTGGTCGTTCACAACTTCAATCTTCTCCGGCTTCCCGCCGCCGGCCTCCTCCTACCACCGCGGCCAAGCGTCTTCCAGGGAGCTTAGCGGGGAATGGTTGGGGAATGGTTAGTGAACCATCAGCCCGAGATCAACACGCCCGGTGAGGCGCGCGTCCATGTGAACCATGCGGGGCCTCACCGCGAAGAGACAGAGACTGCGACGATGATGACGATGATGTGGTATGTCGCCATTAGCGGCGGAACCAGGCCGCCAGCAGCGTCGTCCAACTCTCGAGCTTCGCTCCAGTGTGGCGCGAATCTGGGGGTGTTGCCATGACAAAGCGCGACTGCACTGCCAAAGGGTGGGCAATTGTCTCGCTTTTCAGCCTTCTGCTCTGTACCGTCTGCGGGCCGCCTGCGGAGGCGGACGGTGTGTTCGCCGAACCCGACTATACCCAGCGCGTGTACGGCTACACGGGCGTGGCCTCCACCGAGCAGAAGGGGGTGGTCATCGAGCTTCCCGGGAAGCGCGAGGCTCTGCTGCTGCAGACCACGTACAATGGTCTCGCCGGTGAGTTCGCGTGGGTAGTGCCGGTGCCGGGCAGGCCGGGACGGCAGGACGTGTTCATGGCCTCGGGCCCGTTCATGGAGGAGGTGTTCGCGGCCTCGCGGCCCGAGGTCCGCACCACGATTCGCGACCCCAAGCAGGACCTCCGTGCCAAGACGGATATGGTGCTTCCCCCGGGTGGGCTCGAGATGGAGGCGGCCGTCGCCGGTGAGTTTGCGGCCGAGGTCACGGTTCACGAGCGCATGGACGTGGGGGACTACGATGTGGCCGTGCTCTCCTCCACCGGCGATCGGGTGCTCGTGAACTGGCTGCGTCGCCACGGCTACCGGGTGCCCCCCGACAGCGCCGATGCGTTCGGACACTATGTGGAGCGGGGATGGTACTTCGTGGCCATGCGCATCCGCTCGGGTGTCGCGGACGAGAAGCCCACGCTGCAGGACGTGGCCCCCATCGGCATCTGCTTCGACACCGAGAAGCTCGTGTTCCCCCTGTACATCTCCCGGGCCGGCTCCCGGGAGCGCACCGCCATCTGCCTGGCGGTGGTCGCTCCGGAACCGCACGT
>CAZXDD010000548.1:0-5628 GCA_964639415.1 uncultured Armatimonadia bacterium | reverse complement strand
CGCGATAATGAGCGGTGACTGGAGTTCAGACGTGTGCTCTTCCGATCTACGAATCCACTCGGTGAAGTACCCTTTCCACACCGACATCGGTTGGCACCAGCGGGGCGTCTTGGCCATGACCCCGCCGCGGCACGGCGGATAGCCCGCCTCCGCGAGCCAGTCGCACACGCTCTCTCCCACGGCCTGGAAGTAGGCGGCGTGCGCAGCGGGAGCCCCGGGACTGTCGGCGTAGAGCAGAGCGTTATCCTGGTCGCTGGAAAGCACCAGCTCCTCCCGCCCGTGGCTGCCCAGGGCCAGGAAGGCGAAGGGGACCGGCGCGGCCCCCAGCGGCTCCCGGCCCGGCCGGGGCTCCGTGGCCGCCAGGTCTCCGAACCGCTCGGCGGCCGCATCGCAGGCCGAGGTCAGCATGTGGGTCACCCGTCCGGGATGCCCACCGCTGTCCAGCACGACCCTGGCCAGCCCCGGTGCGCGGCGACATGAGGTCACCACCTGCCGGGGCGTCTCGGACCGGGCAATGTCGCGGGTCAGCACGATAGGTCCATAGTCGTGGAACTGCAGCAGCTCCTGGCTGCGGATGACCCCCGTCACCTGCCCGGCATGATCCTCTACCGCCACGTGATGGACCCCGTGCTGCTCCATGGTCAGCAGGGCCTCGTACACGTTGGCATGGGCCGCGATGGCCACCAGCGGAGAGCTCATGATCCGGTAGACTGGAGTCTGCAGGTCAAGCCCTCCGGCCAAGATCCGCTGCCGCAGGTCGCGGTCGGTGACGATGCCCACCACCTCGCCGGACCCGGCGCGCACCAGCACCTCGGCCGCCCCGTTGGTAGTCATGGCGTCGGCCGCGGCTCGGGCCGAGCAGTCCAGCTCACAGAACACGGGCAGGCGGGCCACATCGCCCACCGGTTCGTGCAGAAACAGCATTGAGGCCTGCAGACGCCGAATCTGCGCGTCCCGCTCGGACTGCCGCCGCTCGCGAGAGCTGACGTCCTGGATGACACCGTCGATGAACGGCCCCTCACCGGGCGCGGAGGTCTGCAGCACCGCGCCGAGCGCGATCGTGGTTGTCTCGGCGGTGTCCGTGGCCAGGTGCAGGTGGCGCTCCGCCGAGCCATCTCGTCGCAGGTCGGACAGGAAGCCCTCGTAGGCGGCGGGATCGGCGAACAGACCGGAGAGCGTCAGAGGCGCCCCGGCCGCGGCGTCGGGCCCCAGGCTCAGGAGACGCGCCGCCGCGCGGCTGCAGGCCACTACGCTGCCGTGGGCCGTAGCCGTGGCCCGGAAGACCCCGGCCGTCAGCGACTCGGAAAGCTGCTCCAGAAGCCCCTCACCCCGGGCGGCGGCCGGACCCGGGTCCCGCGACCCGGAAGTCGTGAGCCCCACAGGCTTGGCGAGCACGATCACCCCACGCCTGCCGCCGAACACGATCGGGTTCAGGGTTACCACACACTCCAAAGGCCGGCCATCTCGCCGCCGCAGCACCGCTTCCACCCCACCCGCCGCCTCCTCCGAAGATACGACCCGCGTCATGCTCCCCCAGACGGTCTCGTTCTCAGCGCCCGGTGGGATGACGTCCTCGAGGTCAAGCAGCTCCAGGTCCTGCGCCGAGCAGCCCAGCAGGTCCAGCAGCACCGGATTGCCATAGCGGCAGCGCCCATCCAGCACCAGCAGGGCTCCCTCCGTGGTCGCCTCCACAAGTGAACGGTAGCGTTCCGTCGAATCACGCAGACCCTCCTCGGCCTCCGAACGCTGCCGCTCCAGACGCAGCGACTGTCGCAGTACGTACAGAAGCAGGAGAGCCACAACCACCGAGATACCCACGGAAACGCGGACCAGGCGCCTTTGCAGGAGCGCGCTCTCTCTTTGCACGTCCTCGGTGTAGATCCCGGTACCGATGATCCAGCCCCAGGGCTCAAAGCCCTTCACGTATGACTCCTTGGGCGCCACGTGGTTGGGGTCGTCCTTCCACTGCCAGACGTAGTCCACATACCCCTCATGTTGTCGCCGCACCACCTGGGCAAACTCCACGAAGATGCGGACACCGCGGGGATCCTTGTAGTCCGAGACATCCCGGCCGTTGAGGTCCTTGCGGTAGGGATGCATGACGATCCGCGGCTGCATGTCCTGGAGCCAGAAGTAGTCCTTTCCATCCCGACCGTACCGCAGCAGTTCGATGCGGGTCTTGGCCATCTCACGCGCCTGCTCGGCGCTGAGAGTGCCGGCCTGATGGTCCCTCTCGTAGCCGGCCAGGATGCTCCACGCCGACTGGGTCAGCTCGCGAATCATCTCGCGCTTGCGGTCCAGTAGCGAGCGCTCCAGAGCGGGGAAGAACACTCCGAAGATCGCCACCGCGAACAGGCCCATCGCCAGGAGGGTGGGGAACACCACGTGGAACAGGAAGTGGCGCCGGCGCATGCGGAACCGGGGCTGCTGAACGGCGGAGACCGCCCCCGAGGACCCGCTCGCCGGACCACAGCACACCGCGTCACGGAAGCGCCTCCAGCGCTCCGTGGGCATCGGCACACCGAGACGGCCGTGGCGCTCGTGACCGTCGCTCCCGGCGCTGACCAGGAGACCCAGCTCATCGGCCAGGTCAACCAGGCCTTGGCGCTGTGGCTCCGCGTACGGGCCGTAGATCGCTTCCAGACCGTCCAGACCCATGCCCTTGAGCTCCACAAGCATGTCGCGGAGCCGCTCGCGGTCGGACTGCAGCACCAGGGGATGGGCGAGAAACGCCCGGCCACCGGCGCGGTGGATAAGCTCGATCGCCTCGGCGATGCCGATCCTGCCGTTGGCGGCGGCGCCCGCCCGCTCCGCCGAGCGCGACGTCTGCAGCCGTACCGAATCCTCGATGCTCTGAGTCGGCGGCACGCGGGCATCGCGCAGTGACTGCAGGGCCGCCTGAAGCTCGAGGCTCTCAGGGTCGAAGCCATACCCCAGCAAGTGCGCCTCGCTCCCCCGGTACTGCGCCGTCATCTCTACACCGGCGATGCTCCCGATCTCCCGGCGCGATAGGGCCTCTCGGAACTCGCCCAGCCCCTCGAGGGTATCGTGGTCGGTGAGCGCGGCGAAAGCCACCCCCGCGGCGGAGAGCCTCTCGGCCAACTCACGGGGACTCAGGGCGCCGTCGCTCTTTTCGGAGTGGCAGTGGAGGTCCACGCGCGTGGTGGGGGTCATCGGGCCAGCATCCGCTCCAGACCGACGGTGGGTGAGCGCGAACGGAAAGCGAACGACGGCGGCGGGACGCGCGACGCAGACGCCACAGAAGCGCTCGCAGGCCTTGGCCGGGTCTTGACGGCGCCGCTGCCCCATCCCGCGGCCCCGTCACGGCCGGCGCCGCTGCAGGCCCTCCCATGGACTCAGCGGTCGGCCTCAGCCGCGAGCGGCAACGTCCCCGTCAGATCATCCTCCGCCGTGGAGATCATCCAAGACAGCGCCTTTTCCGGTACGAACGACTCGCGGACAAAACCTCTGTTCGGCACCTGACGCAGCTCCCACTCCATCCGGTCCTCGTATACACGGAACACGCGATAGACGTTGGGCCATTCGCAGAAGGCCGGGTTGACCACATGGATGATACCCTCTTTGGGGTTGTGCTCGTTCCAGTGGGTATGCCCGCACAGCGTGGCCACCACGTTAGGGGCCTTCTGAAGTACCTCCAGCACCTCGCGGCCCGTGGACGAGGCCGGGAGCCTGTAGCCGGACGAGGAGAGCCCGCCCCGACAGACCAAAGGATAGTGCCATACGAAGACAGTGGGCGTCCGGGTATCCCGCGCCAGCTCCTCCTCCAGCCACCGGACCTGCTCGGGCCGGACCCCGATGCCTCCGCTGTCCGCGGCGTCGTAGTGGTCCACGAACCGCCCGCCTTTGTCCTTCCAGTAGGAGCCGTCCAGGACAATGAACCGCAGCGGCCCTTCAAAGAACACGTAGTCGGTGGCGCCACCGGGGAAGAGCTGCGGGCACAGCTCCAGGACGTCATCGCGCGAGGAGGCCAGATAGGAGTCGTGGTTCCCGATGCAGCCGTAGACCGGCAGCTTCACGCCCTCAAGTACCGCCTTGAGCGTCTCGAACTGTGCGCGGCGGGCGCTGTCGGTCATGTCTCCGGCAATGAGCGCAAACCGCACGCCCTCCTGCTCCAGCAGGGCCAGCGTCGCCGCGAGTTCCTCCTTCGCGGGGCCGTCCATCTTCACATTCATCCACGTCGCCCGGCCCTCGGACAGGTGAGTGTCGGAAAGCAGGGCGAAGCTGTAGAGGGGGTCCTCCACGGCGGTGGGGAGGGGGCGCAGCGTGAGCGACTGCAGCGTGCCCCCGGGCCGGAAATGCGGCCCGGCCACCGTCACGTAATGCCGCCCCGCGGGCAGCAGCCAGGTGGCAAGCTGCACCTCGTCCGGCGGGCGCTGACCTGTGATCTGCGGCGCCGGGCCGGTGAGGGCGTTGCCCTCACTCTGCCAGGCTTCCGCCGCCACCATGGGCGCGCCCACCACCGTGTCATCGCAAAGCACATAGGCTCTCAGGCCGGGGCGCAGATCGCCGTCGGGTGCCAGCCGCAGGCTACCGGTGACATAGAGCGCCTCAGGCACCTCCACGGCGAAGGTGAGCAGGCCGTCGGGGGGTATCGCGAGCGGCTCCGGGGCCGGCCGGATCGGCTCCGGAGCCGAGAACCCGGCCACCAGCGCCCCCTGTGCCGGCTGCAGCGTCAGCTCGCCGGTCGCGACCAGCGTCGCCGCGGTCCTGTCCGCTTCCGCCCGCAGAGTGCCGACCATCCCCGGGTAGACCTCGATGGGCGGGTCCGGCAGCACCACCTTGCGCAGGGTCACATCATCGAACCAGCTCACCCCGGTGGTGGTCATCGCCAGCATGACCTCGCAGTCCCCGGCCCGCCACTCCTTGCCCCTCAGCGAGGCCGTAAGCCGCACCCACCGCCCCTCCACGCCGCCGGCCACCTGTGCCTTCGTGTGCCGCTCCTGGCCGTCGCTGGCGGAGATGTACAGCCGCACCACACCCGTCTTGGCTGCGTACACCCAGGCTGAGAACTCATAGTCCGACTCCAGGTCCACAAGACCGTCCAGTCGGAAGTAGGCGCCACCGGAGGTGTCGGTGGGGGAGACGCGCAGGGAGGTCTCACCGGAATGGGCCCGAGCGCTATCGCCCGCGTACTCCGCGCGATAGGTGTGCAGATCGGGAATCTCGGCCTCGAAGCCCTCCGCGAGCACGAGACCCTCGGCCGTCTCCTGGGCCGGGACACAGAGGGGAAGACACAGCAAGCAGCACGCCGTGGCACGGGCCGCGGCTGAGAGGATGGAATAGTGCATGACAAGACTCCAGGGCGCTCGGGTGGGTTGCTGGGGATGGATGCGCGTTGAGCGCCTGTGGGGAACTCTTCCCCGGAGGTGCTGCAAGGTCCTGCCCGGAGGGCCCCACAGAATGGCGCGGTACCCTACAGAACGGCGGCGGCCGGCGTCGTTCAGGCGGGCGATGGCGCGGTACAGGCCCGCGCCCTACAGGACGGCGCCGCGCCGCCGCTGGTCGTAGCCCTCTCCTGAGCAGTCGTATCGCGAAAAAGAGGGAAAGCGGGGCCCGCAGGCGGGACCCGCAGGGAGCGGCGCCTTGGGCGTTCGTCGTTGTCGTTGG
>CAZXDD010000547.1:0-5649 GCA_964639415.1 uncultured Armatimonadia bacterium | reverse complement strand
GGGAGCGGCGCCGTCGCCGTCTCGCGCCACGCGCCACGGCCGTTGCCGTTCAGCCCTCTCCAGAGCGGCCGTACCGCGAAGGAGAGGGAAGGCGGGTCGGCAGACCCGCAGGGAGCGGCGCCGTCGCCGTCTCGCGCCACGCGCCACGGCCGTTGCCGTTCAGCCCTCTCCAGAGCGGCCGTACCGCGAAGGAGAGGGAAGGCGGGTCGGCAGACCCGCAGGGAGCGGCGCCGTCGCCGTCTCGCGCCACGCGCCACGGCCGTTGCCGTTCAGCCCTCTCCAGAGCGGCCGTACCGCGAAGGAGAGGGAAGGCGGGTCGGCAGACCCGCAGGGAGCGGCGCCGTCGCCGTCTCGCGCCACGCGCCACGGCCGTTGCCGTTCAGCCCTCTCCAGAGCGGCCGTACCGCGAAGGAGAGGGAAGGCGGGTCGGCAGACCCGCAGGGAGCGGCGCCGTCGCCGTCTCGCGCCACGCGCCACGGCCGTTGCCGTTCAGCCGCCGCCGGTCGAACGGCAATGCGGGCGAGACGCCCGCGGTCCCAGGAACGGCAGGCGTCGTTCCGCGCCACGCGCCACGAGACCACGCGCCATGGCCGTTCCCGTGCCCCCGGTGACCAAAGGAGGTCGTTGACGATGAAGCTTCTCTTCCTCGCTCTTGCGATGGCTATAGCGGGTTGTGCCGCCGCCGATGAGGGGTCCGTCATCCGCTCTCCGGTGGCCGCCGAGGCCGCGGGCGAGCAGCTCCTGACCAACGGAGACCTGGAGGTCGTGGAGGGGCAAGGGTTCGCTGGCTTTGAGCCCTGGGAGCTGGGGTACGAGGTGGATGTCGCCGTGTTCCGCTCGGGCCGCCACAGCGCCCGCTGCAGCAATGCCTCGGCCGAGGAGCACCGCGGGATGACGTCTGTCGTCGAGCTTGACCAGGACCGGCCCGTGCCGATCCTCGCCGAGCTGTGGAGCAGGGCACGGGACGTCTCCGGCGCCCCGGATGCCGACTACTCGCTCTACCTCGACCTGGAGTACACCGACGGCACCCCGCTGTGGGGACAGATCAAGGCCTTCAAGACCGGGACCCATGACTGGCAGCGGGCCCGGGTCGCCGTGTATCCCCAAAAGCCCATCAAGAAGGTCTCCTTCCACGGTATCTTCCGCCGCCATACCGGCACCGCGTGGTTCGATGACTTCAAGCTGTGGGAGATCGAGCCCCCGGAGGGTGCGGCGATCTTCGACGGCATCATCAGCGAGGCAGCCCCGGTTGCCGCGGGCGCGGCGGGCGGCCCGACGATTACCGGCGGCGACGGGCTTTCCTTGCAGTTGGACGCAGCCGGCGGTGCTCTGCTCGCTCCGGGCCCCGGCGGATTCTTGCTCCGCGATGTGGCCGGAGAGTCTGCCTTCGTCCGCCCCACGGGGCCTCCTGAGCGGCTCGAGGACGGCACGATCCATTTCCGGGGTCAGGCGTCCAGCCTCGGCCTCGAGCTGGAGGCCGAGTACCGCGCCGTGGACGGCGCGCTGCGCATTGACGGGGTCGTGCGCGACACCACCGGGGGCAATCGGGCGGTGACGGTGTACTTCACCTACCCGCTGCACGCCGTGGGGGGCAGGTGGCACGACGACCAGCGCACGTCACGGGAGATCGCCGCTACCGGCGAGTACGCGAGCCTGGCCGGCGTCGACGCCGGCGCCCTCGGCATGGCCTCCCGCTACCCGCTGGGCTGTGTCTCTACGGCCGAGGAGGCCGTGGCCATCGCCGCGCCGCTGGATGTGCCCAGACTCTGGCGGTTCGGCTACGCGGCCTCCTTCGGCGAGCTGTACGGCGCCGTGGACCTGGGGCTCTCGCCGCTCACCCGCAATTTCCCCTCTTCCGCGAGCTTCAGCCTCCTGCTCTACCGCTGCGACCCGAAGTGGGGCTTCCGCTCGGCGCTGCACAGGTACTACGAGCTGTGCCCGAGCTGCTTCACCAAGCGCAATGACAAAGAGGGCATATGGATGCCCTTCACCGATATCGCCACCGTGGCGGGCTTCGAGGACTTCGGGTTTCAGTTCAAGGAGGGCAATGACAACGTGCCCTTCGACGAGGCCCACGGGATCTACAGCTTCGTCTACGTCGAGCCCATGAGCCACTGGCTGGCGATGCCCAAGGAGATGGAGCGCAGCGACGAGCGGGCGAAGGCCTTCATCCGGGAGAAGGCCGCCGCTGGCGACCGCCAGAGTCAGGCCACCCTGACCTCGGCCGTCGCCGATCAGGACGGCGACTGGCACGGGGGGATCACGGTGGCCCCGTGGTGCGACGGCGCCCTGTACATCCTCAACCCCGCGCCCTCGGTGGAGGCGGGCGCGCCCGAGGCCGTCACGCAGTTCCGCTCTGAATGGGCCTCCATACAATCCGCGTTCCGCAGCGCCGGGGGGCAGCAGGGCGCCTGGCGCCCCTGGGCCGAGGGCTACGAGATGGCTCAGGCCCTGGGCCGCGAGGGCTCCGCCGCCATCCGCCTGGAGCGCAGGGACGAGCAGGAGGGGGCCCGGGGCGCTTCGCAGACGGTGATCCTCAACCAGACCGAGCCCGAGCCGCTGGTGGCCAAAGCCTGGACGAAGGCCGAAGGCGTCACGGGCGAGCCGGGCGCCAACTACTCGCTGTACATCGACCTGACCTATGCAGACGGCACCACCGGCTGGGGCTTCGTGGTCCCGGCCAAGACGGGCACCCACGACTGGGAGCTTCTGGAGCAGACCATCGCGCCGCCCAAGCCGGTCACCGCACTCTCCTACCACCTGCTCCTGCGGGCTCCCCACACCGGCACCGCGTGGTTCGACGACGCGTCCTTAGTCCTGCAGGGCGGCGACGAGAACCTGCTCAGAAACGGCGACTTCGAGCCCACCGAGGATGTCGCCGTGGAGGCCGTGCTGGACGGGACCTACATCGACTCTCTGGAGATGGGGGCCTCGATCCCGAACTACCGCCCCGAGCACCTCCGGGAGGCCCAGATACCGCTGGTCTTCGACACCGACCACGAGCCGTGCGAGCTGATGATCTTCAATACGGTGGCCTTCGCCCGTGAGCTGGCGACGCGCATGTGGGCGGACGGGAAGATGATGTTCGCCAACTCCACCCCGATCCGCTTCCCCTGGGCCGCCGCCTGGCTGGACGTGATGGGTATCGAGACCAACTGGGCGCCGATGGGCGATTACAGGCCCGATGACGATGCCACCATGTGCTATCGCCGGTCGCTGTCGGCCCAGCGCCCGTACCTGCTCTTGCTCAACACCGTCTACGACGACTTCAAGCCCGAGTGGATGGAGCTGTACTTCAAGCGCTGCACGGCCTACGGCATCCATCCCGGCATGTTCAGCCACAACGCCGCCGATGACGTGTACTTCTCCCGCCCGAATCTGTACAACCGCGACCGGCCGCTGTTTGTCAAGTACATCCCGGTGATCAACGCGCTCAATGGCGCGGGCTTCGAGCCGGTGACCTACGCGGTGTCGGACAATGAGAAGGTCTACGTCGAGCGCTTCGGCAGGCCGGGCGGGGAGCTGTACCTGACGCTCTTCAACGACAGCGATAGGACGCAGGAGGCCACGCTGACGCCGGACGCGGGGCTTGGCACGGTGACGGCCGTGGAGGATGTGCTGAATGGGGGAGAGGTGGCCAGGGCGGCGGACGGGAGCCTGTCGGTGGTGCTTGAGCCCGAGGATGTGCTGGTGCTGCGGGTGAGGTAGGGGGGGAGTTGGCCAGAAGTCGACCCAATGCTACCCTGGAAGCGCGGCCGAACAGTCCGGCCGGTCCGTTTCATGTCATTCTGAGCGTCCATCTCGCGCAGCGAGATAGCGAAGAATCTCGCTGAATGCCAGGAGATTCTTCGAGCTGCTCCCTGCGGGAGCGGAGGCTCTCAGAATGACATTCCCGGCGAAGGTGGACTCCTCGGCCGGGCCTCTAGTACCTCCCGTACTGCTCCACCAGCTCGCGCATCAGCCCGATCCTGGCCTCCTCGGCTCCGGGCGGCACCTGGTCCCCGGCATTGGCGATCAGCCGCGGGCTGACAGTCTTGGTGGCGAGCCAGTCCGTCACGGCCTCCTCGAACCGCTTGAGATCCGCCTGCGGGAGCCACAGATCCGGGGAGACGCCACCGGAGAGGATCAGCTCCGGGCCGGCCTCGGCGCGGCATGCGGCGGCGTCGAGGTCTCCCATGGGCGGCGGGGTCACGGCATCGGCGCAGTCGGCCCCCACCTGCGCCAGCATCCGCAGCCCTCCCTGCAGCCGGCCGTCGATGTGCAGCGCGGCACACTTGCCCGCCGCGTGCAGGCGCCTGATGGCCTCCTCGTAGTACGGCGCCGACCACTCGGCGAAGAACCGGGGCGACTGGATATCGGTGGAGAAGTTGTCGCCCATGATGACGACCTCCGCCGGCGACTGTGCGGCCAGGTCCACCAGACGCAGGTTCGCCGCGTTGATCTGCTCCACCACCTCCGCCATCGTGTCCGGCCAGTCGCAGAGGGCGTACATCGTGCCCTCGATGCCCATCCAGAGGCTGAGCAGGTACCCCATGGCGCTGTAGCCCAGGGACAGGTACAGCACGCCGCAGTCACCCACGCAGTCGGCCCAGTCGCGGTACACGTGCCAGTCGGAGTCAAACTCGCGTGCCCCCATGGCGTAGCCCAGGATGCGCAGGTCCTGCTCGGTCTTCACCCCCCAGTCGCGGATGCCCCAGGAGTAGCTGGCCGGCTCCCAGACCCTGGTGCGCTCGAGGGTGCCGAGGGGAGTACAGAGCCGCCAGGTGATGGCGGGTAGCCCGCGCACGGTGAGCTTCTCGGAAGTGGCCTGCACATCCGCGGCGTAGCGGGTCTGGTAGAACGGGGCCAGATTGGGGATGTAGAAGCCCACCCCGTTGGCCCTGTGGTAGGCGATGAGCGGCTCCTCGGGGGCCTCATAGGCGACGCTGAGGTCCCAGGGGAGCGAGTGTTTGTGGTAGAACCAGTGGGATAGGTCGAGCATGAAGGGGACGACATCCGGTGTCTGTCCGCGGAAGACGGCCAGAATGCGTTCGCGCTGGGTCATGGGCATGGTTGGGGCTCCGTAGCAGTCATAGGTGGAACGGGAACGGGCAACGGCCGTGGCGCGTGACGCGAAACGGCGGGAACGGCCGTGGCGCCTGTCGTTGTGGTTTGCCGTTCCTGGGACCGCGGGCCCCGCTGGGCGGGACCCGCCGTCGTTCGCCGTTGCCGTCCCGCCCCGCAGGGGCGAGACACAAACAGGCGGGGGCGTGAGCCCCCGTTCTGTGGCATAGCGCACACCCGAGCCCCGGAGGGGCGATACAAGGGCCGGCGTCCCGCAAGGCGGGGTGCCGCCCCTCCGGGGCGGCCGGGCAACGTCAGCGGCACCGATGACGCCTCGCCGCCGTCCCCTCTCCTTCGCGATGGGACCGCTCAGGCGGGGGGTGAACGGCCAACGGCAACGGCACCGATGACGCCTCGCCGCCGTTCCCTCTCCTCCGCGATGGGACCGCTCAGGCGAGGGGTGAACGGCCAACGGCAACGGCGGCGCGGTACAGGCCCGCGCCCTACAGCGTCTTTCGGCGCGGTACAGGCCCGCGCCCTACAGCGTCTTTCGGCGCGGTACAGGCCCGCGCCCTACAGCGTCTTTCGGCGCGGTACAGGCCCGCG
>CAZXDD010000546.1:0-5675 GCA_964639415.1 uncultured Armatimonadia bacterium | reverse complement strand
GAGGGAGAGACGGAATGGTTCACCGAGCGCACCGATGCGGGCCGCTCGCGCAGGTGCTTGGCGGCGATCTCATCCTCGGAGCGACCGGTGAAAGGCGTACTACCGGTGAGGGCCTCGTACATGACGCAGCCCACGGAGTAGAGGTCCGAGTGGGGTCCGGCGGGGCTCCCCTGTACCTGCTCGGGGGCCATGTATGGCGCCGAACCCAGCACTGTCCCGCCGGGGCCCAGGCCGCTGCTGCCTGCCGCCGCCGCAATGCCAAAGTCCGACAGCTTCGAGCGACCGTCATCGGTGAACAGCACGTTGTGCGGCTTGACGTCGCGATGGACGATGCCCTGCTTGTGGGCGTAGGACAGGGCCCGGCAGCACTGGATCGCGACGTCGATGACCTTCTCTTCGGGCAGCGGCGCCCACTCGGTGATGATCCTCTTCAGGTCCGGCTCGTCCAGACACTCCATGACGATGTAGTGCACATCGCCGTCCACTCCGGTGTCGTAGATCTGGACGATATTGGGGTGGTTGAGTTGGGCGGCCGCATGGGCTTCCCTGCGGAACCGCGCCACCGCGTCGGCGCTGACGCCGATCTCCTCCCGCAGGACCTTGATCGCTACCTCCCGCGACAAGGACAGGTCCATGCCGCGCCAGACCACAGCCATGCCGCCCTCGCCGATGATGGCGTCGAGCCGGTAGCGGCCTGCAATCGTCGAACCGCTCCTGAGGTCGCTCATCTGCCTTCACTTCCTGCAGATAGATGGCAATCGCTGCTTCGGCAGACGCCTGTTTCCATCCGCCGCTTCGCCGAACAACCGCGGCCGCCCCCGCCCATCTCCCGGCACTGCATCAGCGGCCCTCCAGGAGCACCTCGAGGACACGTCGGGCGAGGGGCGCCGCCTCCTCGCCACCTGAGCCGGCGTGCTCGATGACCACGGCGACCACCGCCTCGGGAGCGTCGGCGGGCGCGAAGCCGACGAACCAGGCATGCGCCGGGCCAGCGGGGTTCTGGGCCGAGCCCGTCTTCCCGGCGACCTGGAGCCCGCCCAATCGCGCCCGTCGTCCCGTGCCGGTATCCACAGTCTGCACCATCATCTCCGTCACCGTCTCGGCGGTAGAGGCCGAGACGGCACGCCCGAGCGTCTCCGAGCGCATCCGGTACAGCGGTGCTCCGTCGCCACGGGTAATGCTCTGCACCAGCCTGAGCTTGGGCACCTCACCCCTGTTGGCAATGGTCGCCGCCATGCGCGCGATCTGAGCCGGCGACACCAGCGTGGCGCCCTGGCCAAAACCCGCCTCCGCCGCCTGGGCCTCCGCATCCGCGCCGTCCATGGCCGCCATCTTCCCGTCCTTGCCGGGCAAAGGGAGCTCCGGGTGCGCCAGAAGATGGAAACGCTCCGCGTAGTCTGCCAGGCCCTCGGGCCCCAGTTCAGCTCCCAGCCTGCCGAACACCACATTGCACGAGTCGGCGAAGGCCTCGGCGAAGGTCAGCTCGCCATGTCCGCTCTGCCGGCGGCAGCGGATCGTCGTACCGCCGATCCCGACTTCACCATCGCAGTGGAATTCCTCCTCGGGCGAGGCCAGACCTGCATCCAGGGCCGCCGCCGCCGTGAACACCTTCAGGACCGACCCCGGCGCATACTGGCCCAGGAGGGCCCGGTTCAGCTCCGGCGCGTCCGGGTCTTGTGCCAGCCGGCGGTACGCGTCGGCGCTGGCCAGCACTGCCCGCGGGTCGTAGCCGGGAGCGCTCACCATCACCCTGACCGCACCGTCACGGGGGTCGACGGCCACCACCGCCCCGGACTTGCGGTGCATCAGCTCCGCGGCGAGCTTCTGGGCCCGTGCCGAGATGGTGAGGGTGATCTTGCAGCCCTGCGGCCGGCCTCCCAGCAGCTCCGTCACGGGGTTCTCGTACCGCCCCAGCCCGTAGAGCGCGTGGTGTAGCGACTTCTGCAGCCCGGTCCGTGAGTTGTAGCCGGTGAGGTGACAGTAGGCCACCGGGTCGGCGTAGGTCAGCACGGCGCCGCGGTTCGTTCGCTCGCCCTGCAGGATCGGCTCGCCGTCGGCGGCCAGCAGACTGCCGGGGTTCGCGGTCTTGGCGCGCTCGTGGGCACGGGGGTTGTAGGTCGAGGACCTGAGCATGGGCGCCTGCACGACCTGCCAGTAAGCAAGCATCAGCGCCATCGCGGCGAACACGATGAGAAAGGCCCGGCACAGGACGGCCACACTGGCTCGCAGCTCAGTCAGGTTACCCATGGCCATCAGGGGCCCGGCGCCCCGGCCCCGCGCAGTCTCTGGACACGGCCAGCAGGAGGCCCACAGCGATGTAGTTCACCACCACCGAGGTTCCTCCATAGCTCACAAAGGGTAGAGTGATCCCCGTCAGGGGCACAGCGCGGATGACGCCGCCGACGATGACCAGGGCCTGCAACCCAAACATCGTGGTCAACCCCGCGGCCAGCAGCATCCCGAAGCGATCTCGCGAACGCCACGCGATGGAAAAGCCCGTATACACCGCCATGGCGTACAGGATCAGCAGCCCGCAGGTGCCGATCAGTCCCAGTTCCTCGCCGACGGCGCCGAAGATCAGGTCGGTGGTGACTTCCGGAATCTTCAGGGGCATGCCCTGCCCCAGCCCGGTACCCAACAGGCCGCCCTCGGCGAGAGCAAACATCCCCTGCAAGGCCTGCATCCCGGCATTGGTCGGGTCGCTCCAGGGGTCCAGCCAACCCAGCATGCGCCGGTGTACGTGGGGGAACATCTCCGTCGCCAGCAGCGCGCCGCCGGCGAAGGCGGCCAGTCCCACCAGCGCGTAGGCGCGCCGACCGGTGCCCAGGTACATCATGGCCACTGCGAGACCGAAGAACAGCACCGCGGCACCCAGGTCGCGCTGGGTGACGAAGATCGCCAGACAGAACACGACCACAACGGCGATGGGCCCCAGGTACCTCAACTCCACCAGACGCAGCCCCAGACGGTCTCGCCCCACCTGCCCCATGATCTCTCCACGCTGGGCGGTGTAGGCGGCCAGGAAGACCGCCATGAGGATCTTGGCCACCTCCCCGGGCTGCACTCTGACGAACCCCAGGTTCAGCCACAGCTTGGCGCCATTGACCTCGTAACCCCAGATCATCGTTGCCAACAGCAGGAGCGCCGCCGTCACCCCCGACACGTACTTGAGCCCCCGCAGGTCGCGCACGTCGACGATGGCCACGTATGTGGCCAGCATCAGGCCGCTGCCGATCATCATCCAGACGATCTGCTTGGAGGCGTGCAGCGGGTCCAGCCGCCACAGCAGGACGATGCCAATGCCGCTGATCATGGCAACGATGGGCAGAAGCGAGCGATCGCGCCCGGAGCCCGCCAGGTCCATGAGTAGCGAGCAGCCCAGCAGGACCGCCATCAGAGCGATGCCCCGGGTGGCGCGCACGAGCTCATAGTGCATGGCGATGCAGACCAGAGCCATGCCCAGTGCGGTGATGAGTGCCGCCACACACAGCAGCACGATCTCTCGACGACGGGAAACGCTCATGAGGGAGAAGTTCCGGCGCCCAACTCACGCAGGACGCAGATAGCATAGCCGGTCGGCGGGCGGTGCTCCGGCCCTGGGGCGCTAGGCGCCCTGGTGAAAGGCGAATACGCTGGTGCCAATGCCAATCCTGTCCCCGGCGCTCAGCGGACATTCGCCCTGGATCCGCATACCGTTGCGGAACGTGCCGTTGGTGCTGCCCAGGTCACGCAGTACATAGCCGCTGCCGCTGCGGGCGACCTCGGCGTGCCGCCCGGACACGAACCGGTCCTTGAGCACCAGATCGTTCTCCTCGCCGCGGCCGAACCGAACCGTTCCGGCAACGTCGATCCGTTGGCCCACAGTGAGGCTCGCCTCGGGTGATGTGAGCACAACGAGCCTCGCGCCTTCCGACGGCCCGACGCTCTCGGCGGCAGGGGGAGGCGGCGGCGATGGCCGCGGAGGCGACACCTCCGTTACTTCCACCACGGCCGCCGGAGACACCACCTCAGCCGGCGGCACAACGGGAACCGTCGGCTGTGGGACGCCCGGCAGGGGCGCAGGCGGCGGGGCGGGACGCAGGGTGACGCTCTCGCTGGATGCGCCGGCACTCCCGGCGCCGCGGGGCCTGAGCTCCATGGGCTGTTGCGGCACGGGCCGCGGGGCGTTCGACGGCGTACCGGCGGCACGCGACGGCCCCGGAGCGAACCCGCGGGCCTCGCCGGTCTTGCCCCCGGCCGGGACGCGCGTACTCCGCCGCGTCTCTGCCATCATCCCGCGGAATACCGCGTAGATGAAGCCATACAGGGACAATACGAAGACGATCTTACCCACCAGCAGCACGGTGTCGGAAGCCACAAGTCTCTCCGGGTCGGTCTATCTGTGTGAGGGGCCAACCGCCGCCTTGGGAGCAGGCGGACACAACGCGACCCACAGCCGACGACATATTCGGCGGTGGTCTGCGCGCCCCTCGGCCGCGCAGCAAGCCTCTGGCGGGCAGGAAAGGCGGCCTTCCCCGGCCGTCAGTCCTCAGCGTTCTGCGCCCAGCCCGAGGAGGTATCGTAGTGGAAGCGCAGCCCCACCCCACCCACCTCGATGAGGTCATCTTGACACAACACGTAGTCGGTCACCCTCACACCATTGACGAAGGTGCCGTTCGTGCTGCCCAGGTCGCTGATCCGGTACCCCAGGAAGTCCCAGTCGAACCGGCAGTGGTGCCGCGAGATCCCCTGCGTCGGCACAACAAGCTGACACTCGGGGGCCCTGCCCAGCACGGCGCCGTCCGTCACCGGGTATGTCTGTCCGCCGCTCAGGCCGCCCTGCACACACACCGCAGCCGACAGGGGGCGCTCATCGTACGCGGCGGTGACCCGCACGCGCCCCGGGTGCGCCCTGTCGTCGCCACAGAACCGCACCAGGATCATGGGGCCGTACAGCCAGCCATTGTTCCGGCACTGCTCCTGCAGACCGGCCGCCAGTTCCTGCTCCAGCCGATCCCGGAGGCCGCCCAGGGAGTCGAGCTCGGATGGGGCGACATGAGCGACCAGCCGGTTGGGCACGTACACCCCGCCCGAGCTGATGGCCCGATCCTCCTCCATCCGCCGCCGGAGGGCCTCGAACACCTCCAGCGGATGCAGACGCCCTCCCCCGACGCGGGCGAAGGCACCCTCGAAAACCCGTTCCAGAGCCGCCTCAATCTGCCTGAGCCGCACTGCGCTCTCCGCATGGCGGCGGGGAACCGCATGGTACCCGCCGAAATCGCAGCAACGGACGCCTGCGGCGCCCGTTCAGGGCCTGATTATAGCATGCCGCCTCCGGACCTGTCACTAGCGCTGCGCCCGGTTGCGCCCGGCGACAGGTGCTCTCGGCTACGGGTCGCGGCGAACACGAGCGCCGCTCAACAGGGCCTCCACGGCCCACTTTGGACCCACGGCCAGGGCCTCACCGATGTGGTCGGGCGCAAGATCGCCCAGCCCGGCAAAGGGCCGGCCGTCGAGGTACCGGGCCTCCGCCCCGGCCTCCGAGGCGATGCAGAACGCCGCCGCCACATCCCACGTCCGCCACAGGTCAAACACCGCGGCCACCACCCCCGCCGAAGCCACGTAGCAGCCGTGGGCCGCCGTGGACCCCAGGATCCGCAGCATCCCGGGAACCAGCAGCTCCACGCGCTTGAGAG
>CAZXDD010000545.1:0-5682 GCA_964639415.1 uncultured Armatimonadia bacterium | reverse complement strand
AGATAATGAGCGGTGACTGGAGTTCAGACGTGTGCTCTTCCGATCTCGATGATCCGGTGGGCCATGGCCAGCGATGCATCGAGGGGCAGGGGGCCGTCCTGGTACAGACCGATGAGCAGGACATTGCCGCCGTGGGCCACCATGCGCTGGATCTGGGGGAAGGCCTGCGCGGCCCACTTGCCGCCCACCGCCTCGATGACAATCCGCGCGCCCCTACCGCCGGTGAGCGCATGCACCCTTTCCACCGGATCGGCGGCGGAAGCATCGATGACTTCGTCGGCGCCGATCCGGCGCGCAATCTCACAGCGCAAAGGCAGCGCGTCGATGGCGATGACGCGCCCCGGCTCCCAGCGGCGTACGAGCTGCATCATGGTGCTGCCGATGAGACCCTGGCCCACCACCACCACGTCATCGCCGGGCTTGATGTCGGCGTTCTGCGCCCACATGCAGCCGCTGGTGCAAAAAGGCCACATCATGCCGTCATCGCCGGAGGCGCTGTCGGGGAGCTTCACCACCGGGGGCCGGTGGCGTTGGTCGTCGAGGTTGGCCACCACATACTCCGCATGGGGCTTGAGGGCCGCCACACGGTCGCCGACGTTCAGCTCCGCCACCGCGTCGCCCACCTGCGCCACCACACCCGAGGCGGCGTAGCCCATGACGGAGGCGTCGACGGAGGCCTGCTGCAGGTACCTGCCGCCCAGCTCGGAGCCGCGACTGATGAGGCTTGTCTGGACCTTCACCAGCACGTCCCGAGGCCCCACAGGGGGCGTGTCGACTTCCTCCAGGACGATGTTGCCGACGCCTTCGAGCTTGGCCAGTCTGAGCATGGGCGGCCTCCGTGGATCGGGCGCTGCGGGTGGAGGTGGGGGCGGGGGCGGAGGGCGCGGCGGGGAGCTGTGCTACCTGCGACTCCCGGGCGTGAGCGTCCACTCCTCGGTGGCGTAGCGTGTGGCACACAGCTCCTGCGCCCGCTCCAGCTCAGGCCCCGACAGCTCGCAGCGGGGTATCTCAATGCCGAAGCGCAGGCGGAAGCCCTCGACCACCGCCAGGCCCAGCTCCTCGAAGCTCACGTCACGGCCTATGGCGTCGGCCACACCCACCGCGGCCCGGCGCAGGGCATCGGGCGCCACGGTGCCCAGGTCGCCCTTGCCGGGGAGGACTTCCAGATGCTCGTCCAGGTCGATCCGGATGGGGATGGATCCATGCTGCAGGATCGCGCCGTCGCGACGAACCTGAGCGCTGCCCACGATCTTGCGGCCATCCACCACCATGTCGCCGCCGCCGGTCTTGGCGAAACACACGGCGGGCAGCTCGTGTCCCTTGACTCGGTCCTCCGCGGGCTTCCGCGGCATCTGCGCCGGGACGCCCAGGGCGCACAGGCCCGCGGCGATGCCGGTGGATAGCTCGCGGTATGACTTGAGCACCGAATCGCCCGAATGCAGGTCATCGGTACGGATACAGACGCTGTAGGTGACCTCGTGGTGGTGGATGATGGCACGCCCGCCGGTGGGCCGGCGCACGAGTCCGTAGCCCCGGCGATGGATGGCCTCCACGTTCACCCCGTCGTCGAGCCTCTGGAAGTAGCCCAGGGAGACGCCGGGCGGCCGCCAGCCGTAGATGCGCAACGTGGGAGGAGCCAGCCGCGCTGCGACTTGCTCCAGTATGGCCTCATCCACGGCCATGTTCTGCGCCGCGGTGAGATGGTCACTCCAGATCAGACGCCAGGGAGAGGTCATCGTGGGTGTTACTCAGATCGTGGTGGGGAAAGCAGGCGCCCGAGCAAGCTCCAACCGAAGGCATGCCCGGGCGCGATAGTATCCCGGCAGTCACGGCGGCCACGGCCGTGCAGGCGACTACTCGTCGTCGTCGAAGAACAGGTCGTCGTCTTCGTCTTCGTCCTCGTCGTAGTCCTCGTCCAGGTCCTCGCTCTCCAGGAGCTCCAGATGCTTGCGGTACTGATCCCAGGTGAGGAGCTTGCCAAGATCGGTGTCCTTCTCGGCCTTGACGGCAATCAGCCAACCCTCGCCATAGCAGTCGTCGTTGATGGTCTCGGGCATGTCGATGATCTCGTCATTGCGGCGCACGACCTCGCCGTTGACCGGAGCGGTCAGCTCCTCGATGGCCTTGGCCGACTCGATGCTGCCGAAGGGGTCGTCGCGGACGATCTTCGCGCCCGGTTCAGGAAGCTCAACGAAGATGACGTCTCCGAGCTGCTCCTGCGCATAGTCGGTAATACCGATAATGAGTTCCTTGCCCTCATCCCTGATCCACGTATGCCCCTCGTCAAATCTCAGCTCAGACAAGTCCATCTGGTCGGACCTCCTTCGACCTGTTGGCCACCGGAAAGCTCTCGTGGTACACCGCGCGTCTTCGTGGGTACCGGGAGCGTCGCGCGTATGAGTCTAATACGTAGCCTCTGTTGAGGCAAGGGGGTTCTTGTCCGGTATGGGCGGCGGACTGCACCGCCATTGCTCCCCCGGAGTGGGACACCACGGACATGGTGCACTCCCCATACCGAAGCCGCAGTCTACCGGGCAGGGCAACAGGCTGTCAAGCATGTCTGCGGGGGCGCATCCGCAGGCCGCCGGTTACGGCCATCCCGGGTTCGCCATCATTATCTGCTTCCGGGCCGGCCCGGCACCCGGTCGCATGGCCGCACTTGCGTCTGAGCCGGGGGCCCTATCCGCTCAGAGCAAGGTCAGCACCCGCCCGAGGGCCCGGGCCGATCCTGCGGGCTGGCCCGGCGGGCAGGAAGCTCAGATCATGCAGGTTCCGGGCGGGCGCCGCTTTACGTCGCCTCACCCCCCCAGCCCCCCTCTCCCTTACTCGCCGATACGACCAGCGAGACGGGAGGAGGGGGGGAGAACGGCATTGTTGCGACCGACAGAGGCCCGGCTGTGGCGGGATGTAGCATCAATGCGTTCATGCATAGTGTGAGGGGAAGGCCCGCCCCGCGGCCCTGGCCCCGGTGAAGGCGAACCGACCACCGGAGAGGAAATATGCATTGCGTCAGGCGTTCCGACTGCCGGGCAGTCGTGACGGCAACCTCCGCCGGACAAGGAGACCACTATGACGGCGCTCCGCGTGCTTGCACTGATTCTGGTCGTCGGCCTGCCGGGCATGAGCTGTGCCCAGGACATTGCCCTGCAGCCCTTCTCGTACCATGAGGGCTTCGAGGGCGAGGTCCCCGAGCTGCAACTGTGGGCCAAAAACGGACCCTCCACGGTGAACTTCTCCGGGGGCTCCGAGGAGCAGGCCTTCGAGGGCAAGCGCTCGTTGAAGCTGGATGTCGGCCTCGAGGGCGGCTCGTACCACTACTTCGGCGTCCCCGTGCGGGTGCCGTGCGTGGGGAGGCTGAAGCTCTCGGCCCGGGTGATGGTGGCCGAGGGCACCACGGCACATGTGGGCTTCGGGACCAATATGCAGTACCGACCGACGCACCACACCGGCTGCGGCCCGTTGGAGAGCTTCGACAAGCCCTCGGCGGAATGGCACCTGGTGGAGGCCGACCTGGTGGAGACCGGCAGGGACGGGGCCTTCTCCGTCGTGGAGCGGCTGACGGCCAATGTGAAGGGCGATAACATCGCCCCCTACCTGGACCGCTGGTACATCCACATCAACGGCGGCGAGGGCCGGCGGGCGGTGGTCTACATCGACGACGTCCGCATCGAGGGCGAGGTGCCGAGCGAGCAGGCCATGGAGGGCGTCGTGCAGCAGCGCTATGCGCCGGCGGCGGAGGCGCTCCGGGGGCGGATCGTGGATTGGCGCCAACGCCTGCAGGAGGCCGTGGTGGCCGTGGAGGGAATGCCGGAGCCGCCGGAATTCGCCCGGGAGACGGCCCAGTCGGCCCGGGACGCCCGGGCCGGTGCCGCCGAGCTTGTGGAAGCCGCCGCTGAGCGCGGCTACGTCTCCCCCGATGATGTGACCCGGATAGAGGCCGGGATCGCCCAGGCCCTGGCAGTCCCCGACACGGTGGCCGGCATGGCCCGCGCCAAGGACGCCGGCCAGCCGTACGTCATCTACACGCCGCGGGCCATCAGCAACCAGCGGCTCCTGCCGGGCGAGATGGCCATCGGCGGCGCCGTGGCCCAGGAGCTGACCTGCGCCGGCTGCCCGGGGGAGTATGAGTCCGTCACAGCCGTCGTCATCCCCTTCGAGGACATCACGGGGCTGCAGGTGACCGCATCGGACCTCTGCGGCCCTGCCGGCGCCATTCCGGCGCAGAACGTGGACATCAGTGCCGTCAAGTGCTGGTACCAGGCGGGACGCGGTATTGCGGACCTGAGAAACAGGCAGCTCGTACCCGAACTGCTGCTCAAGGACGATGGCCTGGTGCGGGTCGATACCGAGGAGCAGGCCAACTACCTGCGCAGCACCGACGAGGACGGCACCACGGACTATCTGCTGTGCAGCGATGCCGACAGCGCCGAGCTTGCAGATGCCAGGCCGATCGACGCCGCGACCCTGCAGCCGGTGGACATCGCGGCCGGGGCTCTCAAGCAGTTCTGGCTCACCATCGCCATCCCGCCCGAGGCCGCGGGGGGCATGTACTCCGGAGCGGTGACCTTCGCCACCGCGGAGGGCAGACAGGAGTTGCCCCTGCGGGTCGAGGTCTACCCCTTCCAGCTCGCCCCGTCGCGGCTGACCTACTCCATCTACTATCGCGCCCGCCTCGCGGCCGACGGCAAGCCGGCCATCGATTCTGAGAGGAGGTCCGAGGAGCAGTACCGGGCGGAGATGGCCGACCTCAAGGCCCACGGCGTGCTGTACCCCACCAACTACCAGAACTGGAGCGAGGACCTGCTCCCGCGACTGATGGAGATCCGCAGGGAAGTGGGCCTGCCGGCGGGCCGGTTCTACAACCTCGGCCAGGGCACCGGCAGCAGCGGCGAGGAGGCGGCGCTGGAGACGCTGCAGGCCAATGTGCGCAAGTGGGTGGACTTCTGCGCCGACTACGGCTATGACGAGGTCTACTTCTACGGCATCGACGAGGCCACCGGGGACCGGCTGAAGGCGCAGCAGGCCGCCTGGAAGGCCGTCCAGGACGCCGGAGGCAAGACGTTCGTGGCCTGCTACAAGAAGACTTTCGAGACCATGGGCGCCCTGCTGAACTGCGCCGTGCTGGCCGGCCGGCCCGATCCGGAGGAGGCCGCCAAGTGGCACTCCGTGGGCTCCGAGGCCTTCTGCTATGCCTACCCGCAGGTGGGTAACGAGGAGCCGGAGACCTACCGGCGCAACTTCGGCCTCGTCCTGTGGAAGGCCGGCTTCGACGGCGCCATGGACTACGCCTACCAGCACGGCTTCGGCCACGTCTGGAACGACTTCGACAGCGTCCACTACCGCGACCACAACTTCACCTATCCTACGGTGAACGGGATCGTGGGCACGGTGCAGTGGGAGGGCTTCCGCGAGGCCGTGGATGACGTGCGCTACGTCACCACTTTGGAGCAGGTCATCGCCGCGACCGACACGGACCGGGCCGGGGAAGCGCGCAAGTGGCTGGACGAGCTGGATCCGGATACGGCGGAGCTGTACGAGACCCGCCGGCAGATGGCCGAGTGGATTCTGGAGCTGACGCAGTAGACGTGGGGCGCAGGATGGCCCGCGGCGGAGGGCCCCTTGCCGTTGGTGGCGCGGGCTTTGGAGCGTGCCGGCTGTTGCCAGAGATGCACCGAGATCGGA
>CAZXDD010000544.1:0-5686 GCA_964639415.1 uncultured Armatimonadia bacterium | reverse complement strand
ACGGTGACGCAATGGGACGACAGCTACGGGGACGCCGATGCGCCCGTGGCGGTGCGCAGGCCGGTTTTGCTGGAATGTCAGCGCTCCCCGGGTAGCATCGCGGCAAGGGCGGTGATGGCCGTTGGCGATGGCGTGAAGGACGAGCGGCAGGTGTGGGAGGCCGATCTGGCTCAGCCCGCACGGCGTGTGGTGACGAGGCTGCGGTGGCTCAGCCCGGAGCGAGCCGTCACCGAGGAGGGCACGCTGTATGATGACGCGGGCAAAGCTCTGGTTCACTATGTGCTGGTGAGCTATGACGTGGATGTCGCCGTCCCGGTCGCGATGTTCCGATGAGCGTAGATGCCGGCCGCCCGGTTCGGCAATGTACCATGCTGGGGAAGGTCTGCGCCACTGTGGTGGTTGCCGGGGTGGCCCTCGCCGGTTGGGCGCTATGGGGCGGGACGTGGCCCGCAACGGGCGCGGCCGGCGAGACTGTGGCGTGGCGCATCCGCATCGAGAACAGGGCCGGCGGCGTTGTCAGCGCTACCTCGCCGGGCGGCACGTCCGAGGTGTTGGGCCGTGTTGTGGAGCCTGCAACGACAGTGGGGTCGCTGTTTGGCGCAGCCCGGTGGGGTGCCGACGGTACAGTCGTGGCCACGGCCGCGAACGCGCTGCATGTGAGGACGCCTTCTGTCTGCGAGACGCGGCCGGTGGGGTTCAGTATCATCCCGCAGGCGATCGCGTCCGAGGGGCCGGGCCCGTACCGATGGCGGCACGGTACCGCCATGGTGGTCTCGTGCAGTCCTGCGGAGGGGCTGTTCGGCAGGCGTGCGCCTCCTGTGGGCACGCAGGTGCTGCTCGAACACGATGGCGAGACACTACCTCTGCCGCTGGGGTACGTGCCCGGTGGCGGCGAGGTTCTGGTCGTGGTCGGAGCGCATCTCCCTCACGGGGCAACCGAGGCCGTCATCGAGAACCGCACCGGTGGGTCGGTGCTCGTGGGCGGCGGCAGGAGGTGGCGAACGGTGGGCCGCGTGTTGCATCCCGTCGCCGGCGTGGGCCGGTTCCCTTCCACGGTGCACGTGGGGCGGGGCTGCGTCGCCGCCAACCACCCCGGCGTGATCACGGTAGCCACATCGCCGGTGGGGCAGGTCGGGGGCTTTCAAGTTGTCCCTGCCGAACATGCCGGGGAGCAGAGCCCGGAGATGGGGTACGCGCGGTGCGCTCCGCAGTGGCTGGTGATCGCGTCCGCCGGTGCCGGCCGCCTGGCGGGGCAGGAGCCCCTGTTTTGCGGCCGGCTGCGCCCGCGTGCGGCCGGGGCCACCGACGCAGGCCGGGACGCTCGCGCGTCGTACGCAGGGCTGGTGGAAGTGCGCCGCGGCGGAGGCGACTGGGAGAGCATGCCCGAGGTCTCTGTCGGCCTCGACGAGCGCCCGCCCGCGTCGGCCGCCGCCGTGCTTGCCGGCGTCTCCCACATTCGTCTCCACCTGAGATGACGCCCGAGTTGGCGGTGTCCTGAGCGCCTCGCCGTGAGCGGCCTCTGAGGTTGCTCCGGCGCCCTACGTCGCCGGTCGCCCCGCTCTTCCGCTCGACCCCTACATCCCCACATCCTCCCACTGCCCGCTGTCTGCCGACGTCCGGATCGCCTCGTCCACGTACTGCACCTTCGCCCCGTCAAACAGCGTTGCCGTGCCCGGGCGCCCCTCGGCGATTGCCGTCAGGAAGTCGAACTGCGAGTGCAGGTGGAACCGCATCCAGCCAATCGGTAGCTTGGGCGAAGGCAGGACACTGGGCCTGGGGTACCGCTGCAGGCACTCAATCTGCGTCCATCCCCTGCGGCCGCCCAGATCGTCCTCGGGCTCCGTGGCGTCGTAGGCGTACAGGTAGTTGGGGTCCATCATGTTGAACCGCAAAGCGCCCTTCTCCCCGAAGATCTCAAACCCCATGCCGTCATGGGTCCCGGTGGCAAAGCGCGAGGCCTCCACGAAGCCCAAGGCGCCGTTCGCCATGCGCACCTGGGTGCAGACGTAGTCATCCACCTCCACCCGCGCCATCTCGGTAGACCCCTTGGCTACCGGCCGCTCGGGGACGAAGACCTCGGTGCTTGCCCTGACGCAGGCGTACTCCCCCAGGATGTAGCGCATCATGTCCAGCACGTGGCTACCCAGGTCCGAGAGCGCTCCGCCACCGGCCTCCTTGCTCAGGCGCCAGGAGAGCGGGCGCTGCGGGTCTGTGTAGCCCGCGTGGTAGTAGGCGGCGCGGAAGTGGTACACGCGGCCGAGGAAGCCCTCTTCCACGAGCTGCCGGGCGCGCAGCGTGGCGGGGATGAAGCGCATGTGGAAGGCCATGCCGTGCGAAAGCTCGGGGTTGGCCTTGGCGGCGGTGACGATGGCCCGGGCATCCTCGGCGTCCACCGTCAGCGGCTTGTCGCAGTACACGTGCTTCCCCGCTTCCAGGGCCGCGATGACCTGCTCCCGGTGGGCGCTATTGGGCGAGCAGATGTTGATGATGTCAATGTCCTCGCGCTCCAGGAGGTCCTCGAAGCGGTCGGTGCCGAACTCAAAGCCCCCCTGCTCGGCGGCTTTGGCGGCGGTCTCGGGGCGGCTGGTGCAGACGCCGACGAGCCTGACCTTCGCCGGCGCCGGGTCGTAGAACAGCGGGATGTTGATGTACCCGTAGGCGTGGACCTTTCCGATGAAGCCAAAGCCGGCAATGCCGACGCCCAGTGTGTGGGTGTCGCTCAAGATGATCCCTCCCGAAGAGAAGCAGGGGCCCGGTGGATGTGCCGCGCCGACTGCGTGGTGTGCGAAAGCTCCAATTCGCGCTGGGGCGCCGGTGGTCCTCCAGGCGCACTGCGGGGAGGGGACCCTGGGGTCTTTCGCATCGGCCGGGAGCGCGCGAAACGTATCGTTACTAACAGGTTCCATCTGTTTGGATGTATACTCTCACTGTTTTGGCCACTATATGGCCCACGCTATCCGCCACGGGAGTGAGGCTGTTGACTAGGCGCATTCGGACAAGCGGTGTGAGACAGGTCTTGCCGTTCGCGATGGTGTTGTCGGCCCTGCTGGGTGGGGCGCTTGTTGCCGCCCCCGGCGCATCGGCGGGAGCCGTCGTGCTGGATTTCGAGGACCTCTATCCGGGCCACAACAACGCCGACGCCGCCATCCCCGCGGGCTATGCGGGGTTCAACTGGACAAACGCCTACTGGTCCACGAAGTACGACGGCGAGGTGAGCGGTTTCACCAACGCCATTGACGGCAACGTGGGCGCCTACACGGGCTTTGGCAATGAGCTCAGCATGGGCGGAAAGACCTTCACGCTGCGCAGCGCCATCGTGGCCGCCGGGTGGAACGACAACCAGTACGTGACCTTCTCCGGTTACCGCGGGGGCACATTGGTCGCCAGCGAGCGCTTCCTGGCGCCCTTTACGGGAGAGCTGCATCTCTTCGTGGGTTTTGACGCCATCGACAGCCTGGTTGTCACTCCGGACCAGTCCACCGGCACACCGCACACCGGATCAGCCAGCGCTCACCACATCGTGCTGGACAACATCGACGTTGTGCCGTACGTCCCGGTGGGCACGGTCATTGACTTCGAGGACCTCTATCCGGGCCACAACAACGCGGATGCCGCCATCCCCGCGGGCTATGCGGGGTTCAACTGGACAAACGCCTACTGGTCCACGAAGTACGACGGCGAGGTGAGCGGTTTCACCAACGCCATTGACGGCAACGTGGGCGCCTACACGGGCTTTGGCAATGAGCTCAGCATGGGCGGAAAGACCTTCACGCTGCGCAGCGCCATCGTGGCCGCCGGCTGGAACGACAACCAGTACGTGACCTTCTCCGGCTACCGAGGGGGAGCAGTGGTCGCCAGCGAGCGCTTCCTGGCCCCCTTTGTGGGCGAGCTGCATCTCTTCGCGGGGTTTGACGCCATCGACAGCCTGGTCGTCACCCCGGACCAGTCCACCGGTACACCGCACACCGGATCGGCCAGCGCTCACCACATCGTCTTGGACAACATCGAGGTTCTGCTGCCACCCAATAGCCCCACGACCCTCGTGGCCGATGACGTGTCAGGCAATGTGGGGCAGACCGTGCAGCTTTCGGCCACCCTCACCGACGACATCGGTCCCCTGGCCGGGAAGTCCATTGACTTCGCAGTGGGCTCCTGGACGGGCTCGGGCACTACCGC
This sequence comes from uncultured Armatimonadia bacterium, assembly GCA_964639415.1. GTDB lineage: Bacteria > Armatimonadota > Zipacnadia > Zipacnadales > JABUFB01 > CAYRFY01. The sequence continues at coordinate 1,510 of CAZXDD010000544.1, read as the reverse complement.
TGCCGACGGCGTCGCCACGGCGGACTACACCATTGCTGCCGCGGGGGATCAGACCTACTCGGCAAGTTTCGCCGGGGATGGCACCTACCTGGGCTCCAGCGACGACGCCACGCTCACGGGGAACCTGAACCCCACCGGCCTCGTGGCCGCCGACGTGTCAGGCAATGTGGGCCAGACCGTGCAGCTTTCGGCCACCCTCACCGACGGCACCGACCCCCTGGCCGGGGAGACGGTGGACTTCACCATCGGCACCTGGAACGACTCGGCCACCACCGACGCCTCGGGCGTGGCCGCGGTGAGCTACACGATCCCGGCCATGGGCGACAAGGCCATCGAGGCAAGCTACGCCGGCACAGCGTACTGGGCTCCCTCTATGGATGAGGCCGCGCTCTCGGTGTACAACAGCGTCACGGGTATCGGCCTGTTCCTGAGCGCCAATCCCGTCACCGCCGGGCAGGCCGCCACGGCCACGGTCGTTGACCAGGCCGGCAACACCATCACCGACAAGTGCGTCCTGCAGATCCAGCACGGTGCCGGTGGCTCGTGGGCGGGTAGCGTCTACACCTCGGAGAAGGCCGGAAGCTGGACGGTGACCGCGAGCTACGGGCCTCTGGGGGACACGGCGGTCCTGCAAGTCACACCCGGAGCCGTGGCCGCGGTGGATATCAGCCCGGACGAGGCAACCATCACCGCCGCCGGCGCGCAGAGCTACACGGTGCGGGCTTCCGACGGTTGTGGCAATGTCTGGGTGCCCGCTCCGGCGGAGATCACCTGGACCCACGACGGCGCCGGTGGCTTCGCGGGCAATACGTACACTGCCGATGCCGCCGATGCCGGGAAGACACTGGACATCCATGCCACCGTGGCCGGTGTGCAGAGCGATCGCTCGGCCCTGACCGTGACTGCCGCGGGCGGCGCGGGTCTGGTCCTGGCCTGGGACAAGGACACGTGCGCGTTCTACCTGTGCGCCAATCCGGCGGACCCGCAGACCGGTGCGCCGATCCCGGGCGTCAATGGAGGCTACGTGGTCAACGGTGTCGCGGTGCTCGTGTCGGGCTCGACGGGCAACCGCACCGTGGCGGTGCAGAGCACCTCCGGCCCGAGCAATACGCTGCAGGTGCGGTGGTATGTGCGGGGCGGAGTGGTGAGCAATGCCTACATGTACAGCACCATCGACGGTGTCGGCAGGACGGCGAGCTACGGGTCGGGCAGGACGTTGGTGGACGGGAGCTACAAGATGGGGTTCTTCGGCCTGACCCACGCCCTGGATGCAGTCGACCCGGCGACCATCACCTACGGGGCCGTGCAACAGCCGTAGCGCTCGGCCTGATGAGGCAGCCAAGACAAGCGGCGGGGCCGATGTAGGCCGCCCCGCGTTAATTCCCGCGGTAGGCCCGGAACAATGTGGGGATAATCGTGAAACGCTCCACCGCCCCCACCCCCGGCCGCCCTCGGGTCTTCGTGCCGGGCGAGCCGGAAACCTCGCTCCTCCTGGACGCGGCCGGCGGTG
>CAZXDD010000543.1:0-5703 GCA_964639415.1 uncultured Armatimonadia bacterium | reverse complement strand
GTCCGTGAGCGATCAGGAGCAGGAGCGCCGGTTCCAGGATCGGGCCCGGGATCCGCTGAAACGGTGGAAACTCAGCGACGTGGACATCGAATCCCGGGAGAAATGGGTGGAGTTCTCGAAGGCCAAGGACATCATGTTCGAGCACACCGACGTGCCCGAGGCCCGCTGGTACCAGGTGGAAGGCGACGACAAGCGCCGCGCGAGGCTCAACTGCATCCGGCACCTGCTGAGCATGATCCCATATACCGATGCCATGCCCGGGCCGATCGAGCTCACGCCGCGACCGCCCCGGGACGAGCACTATGTCCGCCCGCCTCGGGAGGCCCATCGCATCGTGGATGACTGCTACGGCGATCTGTGCCCACCGAAGCCGCAAAAGGGCAATGGCAACGGCAAGAAGTAGCGGCCGTGCCTTGCTTTCCGCCGGCCCGGGAGGCAGGGCGAGGGCGGCGGCGCTCGCGACGCCGCCGCTGCAGCGGCCCGTCCTGGGTACCTACCGCAATCGGTACAGGTGCACCGCATAGGGTGCGAACTCGTCGCTGAACCTGCCGTCCTTGACCTCGATCTGTCGGTCCTCCCCCAGTACCTCGGCCGTGCAGGTCGCCGGCAGGTCCGCGACCTCGAAGGACGCGGTCGCCGGCCCATTGCGCATCCCCACGGCGAACAGGTAGGTCGTTCCCTGGTGGCGCTTGGCCATGACGTCGACCGGCACCTCCGGATCCGAGGAGGTGACCTGCACGGCGCCCTGGACCGTGGCACTGTTGAGCACCGGTGCCAGGCTAGCGATCTGTGCGTTGATGGCCGTCACGGCCTCGAGCATCTCCGCGTCCTGTAGCAGTGCCCATTCGCAGAATGTGGGCTCGAACTGATGGACAAAGTAGATGATCCCCGTGGAGCCGTGGATCAGTGACATCCAGACCTCGGCCTTGACCTGCTGTGGCGTGGCACGCTTGCCGGCCTCGCTGATCGAGGTGCACTCGATGCAGTTCCAGATGATCTTGCGCCCCTCCGTCCATCGCACAAGACGGTCCACGCCCTTGGGTACATACCACAGGTAGTTCTCGCCGTCCGGCTTGCGGATCCCCACCACGGGGTAGACGTCGAAGGAGATGATGTCTCCGCCCTTGACGTATGTCTCGTAGTCCGAGAGCTTGGCCCCCGCACCCCGGCCGTGCCATTCGTCATTGGCCACCCCCTGGCCGAGGTTGAGCAGGATTGGGCGCGAGGGGTCCTTCTGTCTCAGTTGCTCGTAGTCGTCCACGATCTGCTCAGGAGGGATGCAGGGCCCCCAGGCGCTCTGCCCCGATACCGGGTCCTTGACGGCCTGCGCATTGTCCGGCTCGTCGCCGTGCATCCAGCCGACAATGATCGGATTGTCGATGTGTGCCAGCCCCACCTCGTTTTGGCTGCAGATCACGGGCATCTCGTGCCGGGCCAGCTCCTCGAGCTGCTGCTCGGTGGGACCCTTCCACAGGCCGATGTAGAGGTTGATGCCGGCCGCCTTGTAGCGCGGGGCGTTCTGCGGCCCCTGGAGCCAGACGGCGATGGGGAAGTAGTCCGCGTCGGCGGGAGGACCGCTGTGCCACTGGGCGTATGGTGAGGTGACGGCTTCATCCTCCGCGGCACGCGAGCCGTGGACGGCCAACAGTGACAGCGAGACGATGCACACGACGGCCAGCGACAGGACCATGGGTTTCACCTTCGCACCCCCGAGTGTGGTAGTCACCAGGCATTGCGCACCGACAGGCCCACGCAGAGGCGTGCGCCACCGGCAAGAGCAGGAACGGATCGCGGCCGACCTCCAGGGGCGGCCCGGAACGCCGGAGGCCTCGACGGCGTCCGGCGTCGCTCGGGCCGCGACCTTTGGAGGCGGCCTAACGGCGAAGGCCGTCTCTGTAGACGCCCGGGCTTGAGCCCTCGATCACCGTCGCCCCCACCGCCTTGGAGTAGAAGTCCACCGGACCGGCGCCGCCGATGATGGCGTAGCCGTAGCCCATGTGACGCAGCGCGTGGAGGCAGGCCAGGAGCAGCGCCCGGCCGATGCCCCGCTTGCGCTGGGACTCGTCGACCCCGGTCGGGCCGAAGAAGTCGCGGCAGGTGGCCTCGTAGCAGCCGAAGCCCAGCACCTCGCCCTCCTGCACGGCGATGAAGCAGGACACCGGCCGAAGAGAGAAGCAGGCGGCACACTCACCCGCCCAGCCATCGCCCCACCGGTCACGCACCCAGGAGACGACGTGGTCGACCTCGTAGGGCATGGCGTGGCGGATCACGATCCCCTGCTCCTGCATGGAAGCCATCGAGGGCTCGAGGGCGGGCAACTCGTAGAGCTTGACGAGCATGTCGGGCATCCGTCGGTCTCCCTTCGCCGACACCGCGGTTCGCCCCGGGTACGGGGCCGCCGCTGTGTGGTGAGTGCTACCGCTACTGCGCCGGAACTCTCCGGCGGTGCAGTACCTGGGTGCAGCAGTGGGCGGCGCCGTAGCCACCGGTCAGGTTGGAGAAGTCCATCCAGGTGGCGTGCACTCCCTGGAGCGCCGCCCGGTAGCCTTCGGAGGCGCCGGCCACCCCCAGTATCCGGCCCGGGGCGATGCACAGGAAGTTGATGGCATAGCGAAGCTGGTCGTCGTTCGAGACCGGGATCAGGGAGAAGCCCAGCTCGCCCTCGAGGAACGCCTGGAAGTCAAGGTCCTGCCCGGTGCGGCGGTAGCGCCCATCCTGCAGGAGGTACACGTCCACCGTGCACCGTCGGTCGGCTCGGGCGGGCTTCACGACCCGGCCGCCGCCGTCGCGGACGTCCATGCGCTCCTCGACGAGAACGGCCTGAGTCGGGCTGAGCACGTTGAAGTACGTATCGAGGTGCATCTGATCCTGGTGCTGCCAGGGGTCCTTGACAACGGCCACTCGGGGGACACCGAACACACGGTTGTCCAGGAGCTGGCGGATGCCCTCCGGGTTGGTGCGTAGGCCCTGGCCGATCAGGGCGGTGTCTCCGCAGGGGATGAAGTCGCCGCCCTCGAGGCGGCCGTCGCCCGTGACCTCGTAGATCGGCTGGATACCCAGCTTGCGCAGCACGAAGGCCATGATCCGGGTCTCGACCCGGCGTTGCTCGGAATTCATGCGACCCACCACCACTCCTCGGGACGTGGTGACCTGCTGATCGCGACTGAAGTAGAGGTTCATGACCGGGGAGAACTCGTAAGTGGCGGTATATCGCGTGTTGGCGACCTCGCTGGGCCGAAGGCGTACGGTGGGGCAGTTGAGGATGATGGCCACCAGCTCGCGGGGGTGCAGCAGGGACAAAGTCTCCTGCTTGTACTCGGCCTGTTCTGTCTGGTCGCGGGCGTTCAGAGCGGAGGCATCGATGGCGAGAAACTCGCCGGCGAACTGCCTCAGCGCGTCCAGCTCCGGGCCCGGAACAGGGCGCCCGGCGGGGTCCACCGTGCCCTGCAAGAGCGCCCCCAGGACGGTGTGGACTCTGGCGCCACTCTGACGCAGCAGGCTTATGTACGCCCGGTGCTCGGCCGCGGCGCCCCGGACCTCGACGGCGCGCTCGAAGAGCGCGGCCTCGGGGTGTATCACCCCGGCGAACAGCTCATCGCCCGGAGTGTGGACCAGAATGTCCGTGGGAGGGTCCCACTCGGCGTAGCACCCAACGGTGATGGCCGCGGCGGGAACACAGAGCGCCGGCAGGACGGGCAAGCAAAGAGACAGCAACAGGACTCGGATGAAGGGAGAGCGAAAGCCGCGCCTCATCGTCGTTGCCTCCGGATTGGGCTGTGCCCCGGGGGGCGTCGCCGGTGTGTCGGGTCTCTCTGGCCCGCAGGCCGCCACGGTGCCGGCAAGGTGGTCTCCGCGGTGGCCGGCCATGGTGGGCCCTACTCGTAGAACCACGCCGCGGGCAGTCCGCGAAGCTGCAGCGACAGACCGCCGGAGTAGTTGAAGTAGGTGATGAGCGCCGTGTCGTCGACCCAGGTCACGGCCGGGTACGCCCAGCGGTCACCGGGGGCGCTCTCTATGTTCTTCTTCCCACTCCACGTCTGTCCCTCATCGCGCGAGAGGATCGCCGTCAGAGGCGAGCGGCTCGTGGGGCTCTCGGCATCGTCGTTGTAGATCGCCAGCAGGTCGCCTGTGGTGGGGACGCGGGTGATGGCCACGGGGGAGGCGGTGCACCTGAGGTCCGAGAGCACCGGCGTAGTCCAGGTCTCCCCGCCGTCCTGTGAGATGCTGGAGAATTGCCCGCCGATCCCGGTGCGCATGAGCATCAGCACCCGGCCGTCCTTGAGTTCGATGCACGCGGGCTCGTAGCAGGGCCCGCCCTCGGGCCGCACGCGGCCGCCGTCGTGCCATGTCTTGCCGTCGTCATCGGAGAGGACGCAGTATGAGTCCCCGCCCTCCCAGGCCTCGAGCAGGATGCGCCCCGACCTCAGGCGGATGCAGCGGCCGTTGGTCAGCCCGGTGTACTTGCCCGCCGGCGAGAGTTCCTGCGCCGGGCCGAAGGTGCGCCCCTCGTCGGCCGAAGTGCGGATCATGACCCGGCAGTCCTCGGCCTCCGAGTTCTTCTGGCAGTAGAAGATGGCGAGATCACCGCTGTGCAGGCGCATGAAGTTGACTTCCATCACATTGCACCCGCCGTCGTTCTCGACGAGGGTGTACTTGTCGCCCCAGGTGCGGCCGCCGTCCGTCGAGAGACGCCCGACCAGTCGGGCCGGGCCGTGGTCGGCGCCGTCGGCGGCATAGAACTCCGTCCAGCCCAGCAGAAGCGAACCGTCCTTGAGCGGCACGATGGCGGCCTCGCTATTGCGTGGGTTGTCCGGGCCAACGGGTGCGACGACCATGTGGAACGCCTCCTGTGGACTCAAAGCTGTCTCTCCCTGGGCCGCGGCGCCCATGCACAGGCCCGCGGCGAGCAGAATGGTGATACCTGGTCTGTAGAGCATGGGAGGGAAACCTCATTTCCGCGGCTTGGCGCCGCGCATCGCGATCCGATCGTCAGCTCGCCGCCATTGCCCGCTGCAGCAGGTCTGTCACGCCGATGGATCCGGCGGTGCCAGGAGATACGGCTCGTCAAGCCTCCCGGTGTGCACGGCAAGCACCTCCAGGACGTCTCGCCACCGGCGCTCTGAAACCTCTCCGCCGAGACGGTACCACAGAAGCTTGGCCAGTGCGATGTCCTCCGGCGAGAGAAACGGCAGGGGGAGGTCGTGCACGCGGTGCCGCGTGGCCCGGTGGATCTGCGCGCGCCGGAAGGCGTCCCCGCCGCACACGAACACATCCACCTTGTAGGCGGTCTCGCAGTGGATCAGGTTGAAGGAGCCGGTGTGCCCGATGGCGTCGCGAAGCATCGCTGCGTTCGCGTAGGACCGGGGCTCCAGGGCGGCCACCAGGGCCTCCATGTGCTGCGCCCGTACATCAGCGACGAGGTCCGCATCGTTGGTGGACCGGGGCACTCCCAGTGCGCCGGCGGCCAGTGAGCCGCCAATGACGTAGTCGATTCCGAGGTCCTTGAAGGCGGCCGCCACCTCGCGAACAACTCCCAGAAGTCCTCGATCCACTTCAGCGCTCCTCTCCCTCCGGGTCCCAGCCGTAGACGCGGATCACCGTCTCGCGGTCCAGGACGAGGGCGGCGTAGCGCCGGAGCAACTCGCGACCATCGGCTTCCGGGTAGCGGCGGCGGAGTCCGGCCATCGCCAGCTCGCGTACGGT
>CAZXDD010000542.1:0-5708 GCA_964639415.1 uncultured Armatimonadia bacterium | reverse complement strand
TCTCGCTGAATGCCGGGAGATTCTTCGAGCTGCTCCCTCCGGGAGCGGACGCTCTGGCAATGACAGTCCCGGCGAAGGTGGGGTTTCCGGCCGGACCTCTAGGCCCCGCCGGCGGGGCCCAGGTAGGCCATGAAGGCCGGGGACGGCTCGGCCTTCATGGCCTTCACATGGCCGTCGGCGAACGCCAGGTTGCTCATCCCATTGTGCGGGTTGTAGTTGTACTGCCCCAGCCAGCAGGTGCCTCCGTGCGAATCGCCGGCCATGTTGCAGTCACGCCGAAGGAAGTCGCCGACCAGCACCGTGTTGGCCGGACGCTCCAGCGACCCGAGCCGCGTATTCCCCTGCCACACCGCGCAGGTCGCCGAGTAGCCCCCATAGTAGCCGTGGTAACCGCGGCACTCATTGGTGTTGACCCACTCTCCATACTCCGGGCACACAAGCAATTGCACGTTCTTGCAGTACGGCTGGATGCGGAACATCCACCACTCGCGGTTGGCCTCCGCCTCGGTCGGGTACCCGAACCCGCCCGTGTGCATACTGATTCTGTCATCATAGTCCTGCGCGTACATTAGCAGCGCCAGCCCGATCTGCTTGAGATTGGACTGACAACTGGCCTGCCGCGCCTTGGCCCGAGCCCTGGCGAACACGGGGAACAGGATAGCCGCCAGGATCGCGATGATCGCGATCACAACCAACAGCTCAATCAGGGTGAAGCCATGCCGTTTCATTGTGGATCTGCTGCTCCTTTCGGATGAACCCGATTTAATGCGGCGCCAATAACAGGTAGATACGACATCGCAGGCAGTTTTCCTTTTCGTTGGTTATGTCTTTTCCGCTGCGTCCCGCACCGCCTCCCGTCGCCTCCACCCGAGCCGCCCGGCGATGGCCCGGCATGTAGGCGTGCCCCGGCGCAGGCCGCGCCTCCCCTGAGGCCCACTCCCGCCGGGAGGACCGGCCGCCTTCGCTGGTGAAGATGTCTCCATGAGATGCGCTCTGTGTCCTTTCCTGTGCGCCCTGTTGCACGCCGTTGCCGGCTGCGCCGCCCCTGTGCCCTCCGTCCTGTTCGCGCGCTCCGAGGGCTCCTCTCCCGGCAACTGGGGAGCCCTGCCCGCCCTGCTGGGTTCTCTCACGCCCAGCACCTCAGTCGACGACGGCACTCTCCCCGAGGGCGACCTGTCGCCCTACGGGCTGATCGCCATCACCACCGATCTCAACGCTTACATGCCCGAGCGGCAGCGGCTCCTGGACTACGTGGCCGGCGGAGGCAGGCTGGTCTTGTGGTTCGCCGATGACGAGCGTACCGACCCGGACTTCTACCCCTATCGGCTTGAGCTCAGCGACAGCGACCCCGCACAGATCACCTTCGCCGACTCGCCCCATCCACTGCTTGCGGGGCTCCGTGGCCGGACGTTCCGGGCCGATGCGGCCGGCGGGGACGTGGTGGCCGACTGGGATCGGGCACGGTGGCAGGTCCTGGCCCAGTCGCCTGCGGGCCCGGCGATGCTGCTTTGCGCCTACGGGCGGGGGGAGGTGTTGGTGGTCCAGTTCCATGGCCCGCTGTCGAGTCGGGCCGAGGTCACCGGGCCGCTGGCCGACAACCTCGTGGCCTGGGCGGGGCTGCCGCGACTGGACCCGGCGGACCTGCAGGCGCGCTCGGTGCAGGAGGTCATCCTCGCCGTGGCCCGTCGCCAGATGCGCAGGCTCCAGCCCGGCGAGCCGCTCCTTGGAAGCTGGGAGCAGGTGAGCCGGGCCCGCAAACCCGCGGGGCTTGCGTGGAGCTACCCCTGGGGTGTGACCCTCTACGGGATGCTGCAGGTCGCGGTGGCCACCGGCGACGGGGCTCCGGCGGCCTTCGTCCTCGAGCACAACCGGCTGGCGGCGCAGCACTATGACTACCTCCGCCGCCAGCGCCGAGTCTTCGGGAAGACCGCCGGGACTGCCGGGCTGGACCTCCTGATGCGCCTGGACTGCCTGGACGACTGCGGGGCCATGGCCGCTCAGGCCGCCGAGGCCCTCCTGCGCCATGATGCCGAGCCCACGCCGGAGCTGCTCGCCATGCTCGGTATCATCGCGGACTACATCACGTACCACCAGAGCCGCTTTCCCGACGGGACCCTGTGCCGGGGCGCCACACTGTGGGTCGATGACCTGTACATGAGCGTGCCCTTCCTGGCTCGGTGGGGGACGTACACGGAGGATCGCCACTACTGGGATGACGCGGCGCGCCAGCTCCTGCTCTTCGCCTCGCGGCTGCAGGACGAGGACGGCCTGTGGTTCCACGGATGGTTCGAGACCGAGGGCCGGCCGTCGCCGTGCAAGTGGGGGCGGGGGAACGGCTGGGCGATGCTCTCGGAGGTGGCCGTACTCTCGGAGCTGCCGCAGGACCACCCCGACCGCGAAGCGCTGCTGCGGATGCTGCGGCACCACATCCAGGGCCTTCGCCCCCACCAGGCGCCCTCCGGCATGTGGCGACAGGTGGTGGACGAGCCGGGGCTGTGGGAGGAGACCTCGGCGACGGCGATGTTTGCCTACAGCATCGCCGGGGCCTGTGCGAGAGGCTGGATCGAGCCGGAGAACCTGGATATGGCCGCCCGAGCCGTGGAGGGCCTCAAGCGGAAGGTCACCTGGGACGGCTCGGTGCTGGACACCTGCAGTGGCACGGGGATCGGCAGGGATCTGCAACACTATGCGCAGCGTCCGCGGCCGGTGAACGACGGCCATGGCCCGGGACCTGTGATGCTGGCCGGCGCCGAGCTGCTACTGGCCCAGGAGACCCTCCGAGCCGGAAGACGCTGACCCTCCACAGCGGTCTCCGCCCCCGACACCGCGGAACCAACCCCGTCGTTTTCCGCGCTCTGTCGTTGCTCTCCCTCGCCGTTCTCTGTCGTCCGCCGTGCATGCCGTTCTCCGTGAAACTCCGTGCCCTCCGTGTCTCCGTGGTCTGACGTTCGCCTTCTTGCTCTGACGTTCTCCTCCTCCCTCCGCGGAGATTGTGTGCTAATATCTGCTGCGGCCCGCGGTCGGTGCCCGCGGCGCCGGATGCACCACAATCCCCAACCTGGCTGGGACCACGGAGTGTCTATCGTGCCGGCAAAGCTCGCCGTCCTGGGAAACGTGAACATCGACTTCGTCTTCTCCGCCGAGCGGGTGCCGCTGCCCGGCGAGACGCTGGTGGGAGAGAACCTGCGCTTCGTTCCGGGAGGCAAGGCGGCCAACCAGGCGGTGACGGCGGCGCGCCTCGGCGCCCAGGTCTCCATCATCGGGATGGTCGGGAGGGACGCCTTCGGCCCGGCCCTGGTGGACAACCTCGAGCGCGAGGGGATCAACACCGACAATCTCCGACGCGATGACGAGGCCTCCACCGGAGCGGCGATGGTCGTCCTGATGCCGGATGGCGAGAACAGCATCCTCTCCATCCTGGGCGCCAACGACTGCCTTCTCCCCGAGCATGTGGAGGCGGCGGCCTCCGCCATCGAACGCGCCGATCAGTTGCTGGTACAGCTCACGGTGCCCCAGGAGAGCGTGGATCGCGCCATACAGATCGCCGTGGATCGCGGGGTCCCCGTGCAGCTCGATCCCACACCGGTGGGCCGCAGCCTGCCCAAGCTGTGGCGCCGCGTGTACCGCTCCACCCCCAATGAGACGGAAGCCGAGGCAATGGTCAAGGTCCCGGTGCACGATGTGGACAGCGCCGCGAAGGCGGCCAAGAAGATGAGGGCCCGGGGGGTGAAAGTCCCCGTGGTCAAGCTCGGCGCCCAGGGCTGTGTGGTCCTCGACGACGCCGGAGTACGCCTGATCCACGGGTACAAGGTAGACGTGGTGGACACCACCGGCGCCGGCGACGCCTTCGCCGCGGGTGTGGCCGTCCGTACCGCCGAGGGCGCCCCGATGGACCGCGCCATCGCCTTTGCCAACGCCTGCGGCGCCCTGGCCTGCACCGTCTTCGGTGCCCAGACCGGCCTCCCGCACCGGGAGGCGGTGGAGCAGTTCCTCAAGCAGCGTGGGGGCGAAGAGGGCGCCAAGATCGACTGGCTGTAGGGGCGGAGCGCGCTGCGCTCCCCCCGTCGCGAGTCACGGGTCACGAGTGGCGAGTCAGCGGCTGCGGCTGCGGCGTCAACGGCGAAGGCCCCGCTTTGCGGGAGCTACGGCGTCAACGGCTACGGCGCCGACGGTGGCTCGAACGCCAATGGACCTCACCGACATCCATCCAGCAGGGAAACCCATGCCGGCTTTGGCCTCCATCCGACACCACTCCTATCGGCCACAGTACCCGAAGAGGGGACTGCGAACGAGAGTCGGCCCGAGTCTGCCCACGTTGGTGCCGTTCGCAGTGCTTCTGTGCCTGGGCGGCTGCGTGCATCGAACAGCCGTGACCGCCGACCCGTCCGGTCACGAGGCGCAGACACCCGCCACCCCCACCGTGCTACCGCTACCCGAGCCCTGCCCGCTATCGACCGAGGACTACCCCTGGCCCCGCAGCGAGGGCTCCTACAGCCCGCTGGCGCTGCGCATCGCGCCACCGGAGGGGCTCACCCGCGTCGAGACCCCCGAGGGCAGTTGGGGACAGTGGCTGCGCTACCTGCCCCTCAGGACCGCAGGCACCTCCGTGCGGTCCCGGGAGGGGAGCGTCATCGTCCCCGGCGACGACATCCATCTCGGCGCAGTCATCGACATGGATGTTTACAGGCACCAGGAATGCGCCGACACCATCGTGCGCCTGCGCGCTGAGTACCTGCGGCACGCGGACAGGCCCGATGAGATCGCGTTCAAGTGCGGAGGGGCCCAGACGCACTCCTGGGCACGCTGGAGACAGGGCTACCGGCCCCGAGAGGCCGGCAATGGGCTGTCCTTCTCCCGGGTGGGCGAGCCGGATGGGTCGAGGAAGAGCTTCGAGGGGTACCTGGCTTCGGTCTTCGCCTGGTGTGGCACGTACCACCTGGCCACCGAGGGCCAGACAGTGGCCGCGGATGAGGTTGCGGTGGGTGACTTCCTGGCCTCGGGAGGCAGTCCGGGGCACGCGGTGCTGCTCGTCGACCTGGCCCGGGACGGCGCCGGCCGCACCTGCGCCCTGATCGCCCAGGGCTACATGCCGGCCCAGACGGCACACGTCATGTCCCCCGGCGGCGACGACCCCTGGTTCCGCCTGGACGACTCCGCGCCTATCGACACCCCATTCTGGGGTGCCTTCGACTGGAGCCACCTGCGCCGATTCGATTGATCGAGCTTCGCCAAGGAGGCCGTTCCCCTGCCCACCCGACGCCGACCCCCACTGCTCCCCGCCGTCCTTATCCTGCTCCTGGCCGGGGTCTGCTTCGTGCTGGGGAAGTACGGGGCCAAGGAGAGCGATTCCGGGTCGAGTCCGGTGGCTGTGGAGGCGAAACAGAAGGCTCCCGCCGCCGGTGGCCGGTGTGGGTGGAAGGTGCACTTCTCGCCCGCGGGCGGCTGCACCGCGGCGGTGGTGTCGGCGCTCGAGGGGGCGAAGCGGGAGGTGAGAGTCCAGGCCTACAGCTTCACCTCCGCCCCTATCGCCTCGGCCCTGCGGGCGGCGCACAAACGCGGGGTGGACGTGCAGGTCATCCTCGACGAGGCACAGCGGGGGGACAAGTATTCGGCGGCGGACTTCCTGGCCCGCAGCGGCATTCCCACCTGGATCGACGCCCGTCCAGATCGGAAGAGCACACGTCTGAACTCCAGTCACCGCTCATTAT
>CAZXDD010000541.1:0-5728 GCA_964639415.1 uncultured Armatimonadia bacterium | reverse complement strand
AGAAGCATCAGGGCCTGGCCCGGAGTTGCCTCGCAGCCCTCGACGCGCAGGACGTGCGGCAGGTGGCCGCAGCCGTCGGCGGCCGCGATCACGGGCATGGCAAGAGCTTGCGGAGCCACCTCGGGCCACGCGCCCGCGGCCGGGCCGTCTTGCAGCGGTCCCATGATCTGCGGGACCTCGTAGCTCTCAACCGGCCGCAGGGCGCGCCTCGCCAGCAGCACCAGCGCCTCGGCGGCGGATAGCTCCGGAGTGAAGGTCGGGCCGCCGTGCTGGGTGACCGCCTCGGCCGCCCGCAGCACCACCTCGTCGCTGACCCGCACCGGCCTTTGGCCATACAACTCCGTCAGGCCCGCCACCGTGGTCCATTCCACATTGGGCTGCGAAATCAGCTTGACCACCAGGCGCTCGAAGTTCTCCAGGATCAGCGGAATGCAGACACCCGGGACCATCTCCGGCGCCACCCACTCCTCCGGGGGAGGCGTGGCTCCCGCCGCGAAGTTCATGGCATCGGGAAACTCCTGCATCACGGTCTTCACCGGATGGCAGCCGAACATCGCCGTGTAGTCGAAGCTCTTGGCGCGCTGCTGCAGGTAGCCGTCCACCTGCGCGAGACTTCGCTCGAAGGCCGGGGTGTCTCGATAGAAGGCGTCGAACCAGAAGTCCGCCTGGTAGCCGCCGAGGAGCAAGTTGCCGCAGTACCACACGATATTGCGCCCCGGGAGGCGAAATGGGGAGTAGAAGAAGGGCTTTCCCAGCTTCCCGGCCGCATAGACGATGGGCGCGGCGAAGGTGCCTCCATGCTGGGTGAGCCCGCTGCACTTGCCGAAGATCCGCTGCAGCGCCTGGAAGCCCGGCAGCTCGCGGAACAGGACGCGGTCCACCGCGCAAGACCAGTCCAGCCGCGAGACCTCCTCGGCCGTCGTCGGGTGCACTGAGCCGCGATCATAGTGCAAACTCACGTCATGCCAACGGAGCTGCTGGATGACCTGGGTCTGCCCATGGCGTTCCATGAAGCGGGCTTTCTCGCCGTGGATATGGAAGCAGCCCTGCAGCCCATGGTTGCGCATGATCTCGGCCAGTTGGCCCGGCAGAGCGTGAACCGGCGAGTCGGGCGGTGAGAAGAAGTCCTCGGTGTCGAAGTAGATCAGGCTGTACATGGCAAGCCCTCCCGCTGGTGGTGGGATGCTCTTCCAGTTCGGGGGTCCACGCACCTGCCGGCCGGGGGCCCGGGGGCGGGCCTCGAGGTAGGACTTCTGGAGGCCCGGAGCGTCGCGGCGGCGAAAGGGGACGGCCGGATGTCTGCGGGTACCGAGACACCGCGCCGGGCGGCTCTCACGAACTCTCCTCTAGAGGCGTTCACATGACCACAGGCGACACGGCGGATAGAGCAATCCGGTGCGCGGCGGTGATCGGGGCGGGCAATGGAGGCAAGGCCGCGGCGGCCGATCTCGCCCTCCAGGGCGTGCAGGGGCGGCTCTTCGAGTGGCCGGAGTATCTGCGCAATATCGAGGCCCTGCCGGGCGAGCCCGTCATCGAGGCCGAGGGAGTGGTGCAGGGCAGGGCCGCTTTGGAGAGCGTAACGACGAACCTCGCCGAGGCCGTGGAGGGCGCCGAGCTGGTGGTCGTCTGTCTGCAGGGCCTGGCCCATGCCCGGCTGGCCACGGAGCTGGCGCCCCTGCTGCGGGACGGGATGACGGTTCTGCTCAATCCCGGCTCCACCGGCGGCGCCCTGGAGTTCCGGCGTATCTTCCGCGAGGTCGGGGCGAGGGCTCCGGTGACGCTGTGCGAGACGGGGACGCTGGTGCACTGCGCCCGAGCCACGGGTGAGCGGGGCGTGCACATCGGCCTGCGGGTGCGGCACGTTGCCTTCGCCGCCCTGCCCGCCGCCGCCACGGCCGAGGCCGCGGCGGCCCTGACGCCCCTCTTCCCCGGCCTCAAGCCTCGAGCGGACGTGCTCGAGGTGGCCCTGTGCAATGGGAACCCCGTCATCCATCCCGCCATCTTCCTGGCGAATCTCGCGGTCATCGAGCGGCGCGGCGAAGGCCACCGGTTCTACGCCGAGGGCGTGACCCCGGCGGTGGCAAGGGTCATCGAGGCCGTGGACCGCGAGCGCATGGCGCTGGGCGCGGCGCTGGGCTACGAGCTGCTCAACGAGCCTCAGATGTGCGTCGCCCAGGGCTACTCCCAGTCCACGGACTACTACGACTGCTACGCCAGGAGCGAGGTCTTCTCTGCCCTCAGCTCGCCCCCGGGAGTGCAGCACCGCTACCTGCACGAGGACGTCGGTCTGGGGCTGGTCACGTATGTGGGGCTTGGGGAGGCGCTGGGGGTGGCGACGCCCGTGGCCCGCGGCCTGGTGGCCCTGGCCTCGACCGTCACCGGCTACGACTACCTCGGTCAGGCCCGCCGGAGCCCGGAGAGGCTGGGCCTGACCGGGCCACCGCAGGGGTGGCGGGCATTGCTCGACTGAGTGGGGTGGCCGGGCCCGGTTCGCCCAGCGTCCTGTTCTGGCGGACGCAGCCGTCAGCCCCGCAGGGGCGGTACACAATGCCCCGGGTGCGTGAGCGCCCGGAAGGCACGCCCTCCCACCCCGAGCCTCGGAGAGAGGGTCACTTGGCCTCGTCTGCCCGGAGCGAAGTCCGGGCCTGAGAGACGCCGCTGCTCGGCGCCTCGCGGTCCTTCGGACCTGACGGCGACGGCCAACGGCCAACGGCTCGGGGTGCCAGACACATAGGTCCCGACAGAGCCCCCCGGGACGGTCATCGCTCCCGGGGCTTGCCCAGTCCCCGGAGCAATTCGTCGCTGAGCACCTTCCCCAGCAGGTAGAACTTGCGGTCCGGGTACCACAGTACCCTTTCCCCGCCGTAATGGGTCATGCTGGTATAGGTGGCGATCTCCGCGGTGGCCTTCGGGCCCACGAGGACGCCGTCGGTGTCCAGTAGCTTGAGTGGCTCGCCGAACCATATCGGCTGCTGCGCGTGGGGCCGGAACTGCCCCAGAGCGAGGAACGCCGGGTGCCGGGTGTAGTTGGCGACATTCGTCTTCCATTCCGGCGCGAACTGGTCGTACTCCCCCACCTTGCCGGGATTGTTGTGGAAGAGGAGGAGGTATTGCCCGTCGCCCAGGTCGTAGACGGGGCAGGGGGCGATGGGCTGGTGCATGGGCTCGCCCTCGTCGCACCGCCTGAGCACCTCGGGCTCACGCCAGGTATGCCCGTCGTCGGCCGAGACCGAGTACCAGATCTCGCCGGTCATGGTGCGCAGCGTGCAAAACAGGCGTCCGTCGGGGAGCAAGACCAGGCTGGGCTCCTGGCAGACGGACACCTCCGGGTACATGCTGTCGGCCACCTCCAGGCCCTCACCGTCCTCGGGCAGCCACGTTACCTGCAGGTCCTCCGGGTCCGGCCCCTGCTCGACATTGTCAAAGCGCATGAATGAAGACCGGCTGTCCCAGTGGGGCCAGGCGGCGTTCGGCGGGGTGAAGTGGGCCCTGCTGGTGCACTGGGTGTAACCCACCACCCAGCGGCCGCGTGAATCGCGGATGGGCTTTTGCCACACGATCCAGTTTCTGGGTACCTCCGCGTCCGGGTGGTCGAAGCGGTTGCGGGCCATGGGGATGTCGACGCCCAGGGTCCACGTGTGGCCGTCGTCATCGGAGTAGGCGCAGCCCATGGCGCCGCAGCCCTGACGGTTGTTGTCCACCACCGGCGTCTCGCGAGTGTAGAAGCAGTAGATGCGCCCGCTTTGGGCAACCAGGGGGAAGCCCCAGCTCGCCTGCAGGCCCTCGGTGCCGGCGCGGGTTCCGGCGATGAGCAGCGGCTCGCCCCAGGTGTGCCCGTCCCGACTGCGCGAAAGGACGATGTGATTGTCCCCGCGGCCCTCGCAGGAGCTTTGAGTCCACATGGCCAGCAGGTCTCCGCCCGGTGATTCGAAGACCAGGAAGTGCTCGTTATCTGTGTCATTGAGCTCGCCGGCCCGGGGAATGTAGACCACGATGTCGGGATCGCTGCGTCGCCACTCGCTCGCCGGGTCGCCGGTGGTGATGGGCATCTGCTGGTCTCCTATTGTCGGGGGTCGTGGCCTGAGATCGCCGGCGCCTATCTGCACAGCAGGGCCAGCGCCGTCAGCGAGCAGGGCGGCACATGTAGCGTCACCTTGCCCTCCTCGGGCACCGGCCCGGAGCCGCTGTGGTACTCGTAGGGATAGTCGGCCACCGAGAGGTCGGATGCCGACACGCGCTCCAGCACGGCCCGATGCACCGCCGGCAGATCGTGGACCAAGAGGGAGAACGAGCGCTCCTGCTCGTCGGGATTGGCCACGGTGAGGTACAGGCCCCAGGAGTGGGCCGAGACGCAGATGCCCGACCAGTCCTTGTGCAGGACCTCCCCCGCTGCGTGCGGGGCGACGAGGCCCATCACCCGGGCCTCCAGCGGGAGGCCGTAGGTGTCCTTGCCGGCAGGCGTGTAGTCCAGGCGGCGGAAGAACGTTGCCCCCTCGCCCGAGCGTACGAGGTCGTGGGAGAACAGTGCCCCGCAGTCCTCGATGACGAAGGGGTAGATCGCCGCTTCGCCCAGAGCCCGGCCCATGCAGTGCTCCAGGGCCTTCTGGGCGGCATCGCCCAGGTGCCCCGGGTGCACCGGGTTGAACTCCGTGAGGGCCAGGGCCGTGTCGCTGTAGCCGGCGTCGTCGAGGATCTTGCGGAAGTCGCCCAGGTACATGTTCCGGATGAGCTGCCAGGCGCGGATGGTGGATGAGAGCAGCTCGCGGCCGTTGCTGCGCGGCAGGGGATGCCAGTCACCGGCGGCGTCGAACTCACCCACTCCCGTCAGATAGCAGTGTACCGAGCTGTAGTCGAAGCTCTCAATGCCCTCCTCCCGCAATGCGCGGAGCATGGCCATCTGCCAGGTGCGGGTATCCCAGCTCTCGCTGTCGCCACAGAGGGCGAACCTCGCCGTCGGGCTCACCTCGCGGATGGCCTTGATGAAGGCCGCCGCCACGGCGGCATACCCCTCGGGCTCGAAGTAGACGTAGTCCTCATTGCCCACCTCCCAGACCACATCCACCCCCTGCCGCATGCAGGTGCGGGCCAGGTCTTTGGCATGCTCCAGGGCACGGGGCAGATACCTGTCGGGGTCGAGGACGACATCGTGCTGTGTGGTATAGCGCGGCAGTGGGCAAAGCTGGCCGATGGTATCGGCCCCGGCGTCGTACAGGTACGCGGGATTGAGCTCATACCAGGCGGTGAGTCCGGCCTGCCGACAGAAGCTGAAGAAGGCCTCCGGCTCGGCCCAGCCGTATTTGTCGGGGAACCACAGGTTGTAGGACTGCTCGGCGAACCCGGCGCGCTTGAAGGCCTGCAGCCCCTCGCGGCGGTGGGGGTACCAGTAGGTGAAGCTCCCGCCGGGGTAGCGCAGGGAGGTGGTGTGGAGCTGGCGCAGGGCGGCACAGAGAGCCGCACCGGCGGAGGGGTCTGTGAGCGCGGCAGACATGCCGCGCTCGAAGAAGGCCACATTGTACCCGTTGCCCAGTGGGTTGGCGGGGACAGGCCGGGAGGGGAAGATCACTTCCAGCTCTTGCGCGGCCACGCTCTGCAGAAGGGTCGGGAACAGGACGAGTGCAGCGAGTCCGAGCTTCCGAAGCAGGCGGCAGTACATGGAGAGCACCTCGAGCCGTGAACCATCCGAGATCGGAAGAGCGTCGTGTAGGGAAAGAGTGTAGGATAGGGTGTA
>CAZXDD010000540.1:0-5744 GCA_964639415.1 uncultured Armatimonadia bacterium | reverse complement strand
AGATAATGAGCGGTGACTGGAGTTCAGACGTGTGCTCTTCCGATCTCCGTCTTGCTCTACGACCCGGACTCGCAGACCATCATCGATGTCAACGATCGACTGCTGAAGACGTTCGGGTACTCGCGCCGGCAGGCCCTGCGACTGTCCCTGGCCGACCTGTGCGCCGAGCCGCCGGACGTCGTGCTCTCCCGCGCAGGGGCCCATACAGAACGGGCCCTGGCCGGCGAGAGGGTGATCGCGGAGTGGGAGCTGCAGGACAGCTCGGGGCGGACGTTCTGGGGCGAGGTGAGCACGACGGCGGCGCGCATTGCGGGGCGTCCCTGCCTCATCGCCACCATGCGGGACATCACCGAGCGGCGCCAGGCCGATGCGGAGAGAGCCAAGCTCGAGGACCAACTGCGACAGGCCCGCAAGATGGAAGCGGTCGGTCAGCTCGCCGGCGGCATCGCTCACGACTTCAACAACATCCTGCAGGCCATCAGCGGGCACGCGGAGCTGGCGCTCCAACGTGTGGGGGACGACAGCCCGGCCGCCGAGAGACTCGGGCAGATCGGCGGGGCCGCCGAGCGAGCCGCGGCACTCGTCAGCCAGCTTCTGGCCTTCAGTCGGCGCCAGATCATGAAGCCTGAGCCCCTGGACCCCAACGAGGTCATCGCCACACTGCTCAAAATGCTCGGCAGCCTCATCGGTGAGCACATCCGCCTGGACTTCGTCCCCGGACACGGGCTGGGCACCATCCATGCCGACCGCGGGATGGTGGAGCAGGTGCTGATGAACCTGTGTGTCAATGCCCGCGATGCCATGCCCGACGGCGGGACCCTCACCATCGAGACCGAGGACGTGGTGCTCGATGAATCCCACGCCGAGACGCATCCCGGGGCCAGACCGGGCCGCTATGCGCTGCTCACCGTTACCGACAGCGGCTGCGGCATGGACGCGGAGACCCTCGAGCGGGCCTTTGAGCCGTTCTTCACAACCAAGGAGGTCGGCAGCGGCACCGGCCTCGGACTGGCCACGGTCTACGGCATCGTGCATCAGCACGGGGGACTCATCTACGCCTACAGCGAGAAGGGAGTAGGCACCAGCTTCAGGGTGTACCTGCCATCGGCGGAGCAAGTGGCGGCGCCGGCGCGGCGGAGAGACGAACAGTCCGTCGCCGGAGGCAGGGAGACGATCCTGATCGCCGAGGACGACGAGGCGGTGCGCAACCTGGCCGCCGAGGTCCTGACGGATGCCGGCTACAGCGTCCTGACCGCGGACGATGGCGCGCAGGCGCTGGCTCTGCTGCAGGACCGCGGGCAGGCGGTGGACTTGATGCTTCTGGATGTGGTGATGCCCCATCTGGGAGGCAGAGCCGTGATGGAGCACGCGGCGCGACTGGGACTGTCGATTCCCACGCTGTTTTCCAGCGGATACAGCGCCGACTCGGTCCACACGGGGTTCGTCCTGCACGAGGGACTGACGCTCGTGCGCAAGCCCTATCGCCCCGCGGACCTGCTGCGCCGCGTGCGCCAGACACTGGACGCCGCAGGGGACGGCCCGGGCGACGGTGGAACTGGGGCATAGGGCTTTGCGGCATGCGGCGGCGGTCGCGACGGCAGGGGCGGTGAGGCGCGGGCCCATGCACTCCCGCGCCACCCCTCCGTGCCCTCCGCGCATGACTCGAGTGCCGGGCCCAACCTCCGCGGACAGCGCCCGGACGGGCTCCCCCCGACAAGGTTCGCCCCTCCCCCTCGGCGAACTACCGGCCATTGCGAGTCTTCACGGCATGCTTCGGAGGTAGCGAAGATGAAGAAGATCATCAACGACCCTCAGGCCTTCGTGGACGAGACCATCGAGGGGATCCTGCTGGCCCATCCGTCTCACCTCAAGCGCGTTTCGGAGCACGAGCGCGCGCTGGTGCGGGCCGACGCCCCCGTCGAGGGCAAGGTGGCCATCATCACCGGCGGCGGCTCGGGGCACATCCCCGTCTTCCTGGGCTATGTCGGCCCCGGCCTGCTGGACGGCGTGTCCATCGGGAATGTGTTCTCCTCGCCCTCGGTAGAGGCCATGGTCGCCGCCACGAAGGCCGCCCACGGGGGCGCCGGGGTGCTGTACCTGTACGGCAACTACTCCGGTGACACCATGAACTTCGACATGGCCGCCGAGATGTGCGACATGGAAAGCATACGGGTCGAGTCCGTCCGGGTACGGGATGACGTGGTCTCGGCGCCGAAGACCGAGGCCGAAGGCCGCCGCGCGGTGGCGGGGCTGTTTTTTGCCTACAAGATCGCCGGCGCCAAGGCCGATAGCGGCGCCGACCTGGACGCCGTGGCGGCCACCGCCCAGAAGGTGGTAGAGAGCACCTGCAGCATGGGGGTGGCCCTGTCGCCCTGCACCATCCCGGCCGTGGGCAAGCCCACTTTCACCCTGGGCGAGAACGAGATGGAGCTGGGGATGGGCATCCACGGGGAGGCGGGCATCGAGCGCGGCCCGATTCGCAGCGCCGATGAGATCGCCCAGGTCATGGCGACGCGGGTGCTGGACGACCTGCCCTTCTCGGCCGGAGACAGGGCCGCCATCCTCGTCAACGGCCTGGGCGCCACGCCGCCGGAGGAGCTGTACCTGCTGTTCCGCAAGGCCCATGAGGTCATCGAGGGCCGCGGGATCGGCATCCAGCGCGTGTACATCGGCGAGTACGCCACCTCCATGGAGATGGCCGGCGCCTCGATCAGTCTTCTGAAGCTGGATGATGAGCTGCTCTCGCTGCTGGACGCCCCGGCGTACTCACCCTTCCTGCCGCAGTGGAGGGCCGCGCGATGAGACAGCAGCTCACCCCGGAGGACCTCCTGCCCTTGGCGGAGCGCATCGCGGCCGACCTGGAGGCGGCCTACGAGCAGATCACCGCTCTGGATGCCGAGGTGGGCGACGGCGATCTCGGCGTCACCTGCCGCCTGGGCATGGCGGCCGCGGTCGAGACGATGGCCCAGATGCCTGCTGCGGGCATGGAGCAGAGGCTGATGAAGTCGGGCATGAGCTTCAACTCCGCCGGGGCCTCGACCTTCGGGGCTCTGGTGGCCACGGCGGCCATGCGGGCGGCCAAGTATGCCAAAGACAATGCCCTGGAGGCCTGGGACCTGCCGGCGGTGATCGGCGGGGCCATCGCGGCGGCCGAGGGGATTGGGCAGCGGGGCGGCGCCGCGCGGGGAGACAAGACGGTCCTGGACGCGCTGTGGCCGGCGATCGAGGCGCTGCAGGCGGCCCAGACGGCGGGCAAGGGCCTGGCCGAGGCTTTGGAGGAGGCCGCGGCGGCCGCTGAGCGGGGCGCTGTCGACACCAAGCCGCTGAAGTCCAAGTTCGGGCGCGCCAAGTGGATGCAGGACCGCACCATCGGCGTGCAGGACGCCGGGGCGACGGTGGCGGCCATCGTCGCCCGCTCCGTGGCGAGCTACGCGGCCCGGTAACCCCGTCACCATTGGGCGACGCCGGGCCGGCACTCGCTGTCCCGGGCCCCGGCGTTACGTCTCTGCAGGGCGAAACCGGCGGGGATGAGTGGTTTTCGGTGTTTGCCCCAAGACGCGTGCCCTGCGTCTTCTCCGGCCGGCGATGGAAAGCCCGTCGCCGGCCGGAGGACATACCGGTAGGGGCGGACGCAAAGCCGCCCCTCGTTCGTCCACGGGGATGCCCCAAGAGGTGGTGATGCCCGATGCCATCGGCTCTGAGCAAGGCCGTCCGGCTGTACCCCGGCGTTGCATTACTCCTCCTGTTGTCCTGCCCCGCCCATTGCGGCCCCAGAGAAGACGCGATCGAGACCTTCCTCCGGGCCAAGGGCCTGCTGGAGGCCGGTGAGTACGAGCAGTCCGTGGAGCCGTTCGAGACGGCCGCCGCCGCCTTCGGCGAGCTCGGCGACGAGCGGCTGCAGGCCAACTGCTGGTACAACATGACGCTGGCGTACACTAACATGGGCCGGCTGGATAAGGCCGCCGAGTACTGCGACAAGGCGTTGGCGGTGTTCCTTCGCCTGGGGCGCGAGATGGAGATCGCGGGCTGCCGGCGGTTCCTGGGCGTCATCCGCGAAGCCCAGGGACGGCCTGAAGAGTCCCTGCAGTACCTGCAGCAAGCGGCGGCGGCCTTCGCCGAGCTGGGGCTGCGCCGGGATGTGGCGAGTTGCCGGCTCAATGCGGGCAATGCGCACAAGGCCCTGGGACAGTACGAGCAGGCCACCGCTGCGTACTCCGAGGCCCTCGGCATCTACACCGAGCTGGGAATGGAGGCGGAGCAGGCCTCCTGTCACAACAACCTGGCGGCGATCCAGACGATGCTGGGGCAGTACCGGGAGGCCATCGCGGGGTTCCAGCGCTGCCTGGAGATCTACGAGCGTCTGCAACTGCCGAGCGCCGCGGCGGACACGTGGAACAACCTGGGCGCCACCTACGGCGACATGGGGCAGTACGAAGTGGCCCTCGAGCACCACTCCAGGGCGCTGGAGGTCTACAGGCGCCTGAGGCTGCCCCGCGACGAGGCCAACTGCCTGTACAACCACGGCGTGGTCTACGCCAACCTGGGGCTGTTTCCACGGGCCATCTCCGCCTACGCCGACGCGGCCGGGCTCTACGAGTCGCTCAAGCTCCCTAAGGACGTGGCGGACTGCCGGCGCGCGGCGGGCTGGGCCTACGAGCGGCTGGAGGACACGGCACGCGCGGCCGAGATGTACGGCATGGCGCGGCAGGTGTTCGAGCAGCTCAACCTCCCGCGCGAACAGGCCGTCTGCGCCGCGAGTCTGGCCGGACTGATGCAGCGCACCGGGCGACACGAGCAGGCGCTGGAGCTGTATGCCGACGCCGTCGCCCTGTTCGAGGCGCTCGGGCTTGTGGAGGAGCTGGGGGCCGTCCGCACCAACATGGGCCTGATGTACTGCTTTCTGGACCGCTTTGACGAGAGCATCGCTCAGTTCGAGGCGGCCTCCTTGCTCTATCGCCGGGTCGCCGAAGGCCTCATGTTCGATGGCCGAGGCCGCTTGCCGGGGCCGATGTACGCGGTGGAGGCCGGGCTGGGTACCGTCTACCTGCGCCGCGGTGGCGAAGGCGACCTGTACCGCGCTTACCGCCACTATGCTCGGGCCATCCACATGGTGGAGTGTCTCCGCTCGCGCGGGGCATCCATCACGGAGTTGAAGACCGCCTACTTCGCGCGCATGTCGTGGGTCTATGACGAGATGGTGGCGATCCTGCTGAGGATGCGCGCTCTCGGTCTGCCGGTAGACCCCGCGGAGCTGGGCGAGACCGAGCCCGCTTTGTGGCAGGAGCTGGGCATGGAGGCTCCGCCCCTGTGGCGCGGCTGGGAGAGCTTCGAGGAGGCGATGGTGTCGTACGCCGACTGCTCCCACGCCCGGGCGCTGCAGGAGTTGCTCGCCAATCGCGAGGTGGCCCTGGCCGACGAGCACACCCGAGGCCTGCACCGCCGGTGGACGGCCCTGCTGGCACAGGAACAGACCCTGCAACGAGGGCAGTCCACGGTGCGGCAAGAAGAGGCGCAGGCCCAGATCGCCGCGCGGCTGCAGGCGGTGACAAACGAGCGCGAGGCCGTGGCACAGGCGCTGTTCGCCACCACCTGGGGGCGAGTCGTGGAGCCCGGGGCTCTGACCCTGCGGCAGGTGGAGGCCCTGCTACAGCCGGGTGAGGCCGTGGTGCAGTACACCATCGTCCAGGGCCTTGTGATCGCCACCGTCGTCTCCCGCCCGGCCGATGGCTCGCCGACCGTGTTGC
>CAZXDD010000539.1:0-5754 GCA_964639415.1 uncultured Armatimonadia bacterium | reverse complement strand
CGCGCAGGCTCTCTGCACCTCCTCGGCGGCGAACACCTCGCCGACGCGCGCGATCAACTCGTCCGCCTGAGCCAGGCGCTCCTGCGCCCGAGTGCAGCGCGCGACCAGCCCGGCCAGCTCATGGGCGGCCGGATTGACCAGCAGGCAGGAGGTCACGAAGGCGTACTCCTGCGTGCAGCCGATCGTGATCGCGTCCTCGTCCCGAAGCGTCACCATTTCGCGACTGCGGATCCAGCTCATGTCATGGCCCCAGCCGGCGTCGCTGTGGTAGGTGCGCACGGCGGCGACCTCAAGCACCGCCTCGAGGGCCACCGGCTCGCCGTTGACATCGGCGACGTACGCCATGTCAGGCAGGACGTACTCATAGCCCTGCTGGTGGCCCGTGCGGCACAGGAAGTACAGGTAGAACTCGTCTCCCGGCGGCGTCCTTTGCAGTCGCCAGCGCAGGCTCTGGGAGGGAGACACGGCCACGCTCTGCCGGCCGCCGGTGTCCTCGAAGGTACCGGGGTCGTCGTCTTTGACACCCACGGGGCGCTGGGCGCCCGCGGCATCCACCGTCAGCCCTTCGGTGGCGGGGAGCGGAAAGCCGATCATGTCCGGAGGCCGCGCACCCGGGGTCTTGATGAGCGTCTGAGGCACGGGCCGACATTGGGCAGGGATGGCGATCAGGATCGTCAGTACCAATGCGTCTCTCATGCGTTGCCTCCGTTCGCGCGATCAAGAGGAGGATTCGTGCGTTCAGAGCCCCGTCCAGTCGAACACCACACCCACGGTCTCTCCGCGGTCCTGCAGGAGCATCGGGTATACCTCAGCCGCATCCAGTGGGCTGAAACGATGGGTGATGAGGCTATCTGCGTCCATCCGGCCGCGGCGCAGGTAGTCGAAGTACAGCAGCGCCATGTTCCGCCGCGTCCAGAAATGGTGGTCCGTCGCCTCCGGTGGCGGGTCACCGCTGAAGGCGCCGATGATGCGTAGCCCTCGCCACAGGAAGTCGTTGACCAGATGCTGTCGCGACGGAGTGCCGGTGTCGCCCAGCAGGACCAGGCGGCCGAAGCGCCGTGCAAGCCGCTGGGCGGAGGCGAACACCTGCGGATTGCCGGTGACATCGTACACCACGTCCGCCAGCCGCCCCTCGGTGAGCTCCGCAAGCGGCTCGCGGGCCTCCTCGGCGTCCATGCACAGGGTCGCGGTGGCCCCGTGCTCGGCGGCCACCGCCAGGCGCCTTGAGCTCAAGTCTACCGCGATGACCTCGCGCGCCCCGCACAGCCGGGCGTACTGCACCACAAGCTGTCCCAGCACCCCCAGGCCGATCACCACCACCGTGTCGCCCAGCTCATGCTCCGCCTTGCGGACGGCGTTTTGCACAACTGTCGTGAGCGCATAGAAGGCCCCCGCCTCGTCCGAAACACCCTCCGGGATGCGTAGAAAGCCCTCGGCCGGGCCGCAGGCGAACTGCCGATGGTTGTGGAAGCTCGCCACGCGATCCCCGAGGCCCGGTTCCGACACGCCGTCGCCGACGGCCTCCACCACGCCCGCGTGACTGTAGCCCGCGGCGAAGGGGTACCGCACCATGCGCTCCCAGTTGGTACCGGGCTCGATCAGGTGCGCGTAGCAGATGCACTCGGTGCCGGTGCTGATGAGGGTCTTGGTCGTGCGCACGAGGACCTCCCCCGGCCCGGGGCCAACAACAGGAACGCTCCGCAGCTCCAGCGCTTCAGGGCCGGTGAAGGTGATCGTCAACGATTGCATGGGGCGTCTCTCCTTCGGTGTGCGGCAGAGGGGGCCTTCCCGTGCGCGGCCGGGCTGCGAGGTCGGGGGCCGAGCCCCGTCTGCCTCACGCGGCGCCTGCGGTTCCCTGTCGTTCTCCCGCCGTCCTCCGCGTCTCTGTGTCTCTGTGGTGAGCCGTCCCGCCCTCCCCGCGCCCCTACTCCAGCACCAGGTCGCCGGCGGCATCCACCTCATACAGCGCCCCACCCGTCGCGACCCAGGCGATCCAGCGGTCGCCGGACTGACAACGGTAGCCGATGTTGAGCAAGAGGCGCTTGTGCCGGGCCGGGTCGATTCCCAGTTCCTTGAGCGGGATGCGCCACTCCGAGGTCCAGGCGCCCGGAGCCACATTGGCACGGTGTAGCGTACTCTTCTCCAGCACAGCGATGCTCTGCGGCGGCGCGCCGCCCTGAGGCGAGGTGCCGATGGAGCCGTCCACGGTGCCCCAGAGGATGAAGATCGGGGTGCGCGTCTCCCCCTCCGCCAGGCGGAAGGACACTTCCACCCCGTCACCGTCCCAGTCCTTGCCGGCCACCGGCTCGTAGCCCTCGGGGAGGGCGCACCGGATCGCCAGGTAGAGGTGCTCTGCGTCATGTGCGGCGCAGGCGGCGCCCTCAAGCCCGGCAATGGTCTCACCCGCCGGGCCGAGCCGGAGGCCGACGGCCCTGATCGAGTCGTCCAGCGGCCATTCGGCGAGGTCTCCATCCACCTGGATCGGTGCGGCGACGGCGGGCGCCCGCAGCACCGGCCTGGGCCCCGGCCGGGCGGCCTCGGCGATTCGCGGGAGCGGCGCCGCCGCAAGCTCATCGCCACAGAATCGGGTCAGGTTGCCTTCGGGCGAAGAAGCGTCCCACAGGCCGGGGGCCGCCTCCCTTACGGCCTGAGCACACCGCTCAATGATGTTGCCGCGGATGACGGCTCCGGGCGGGTTGCCCAGTTTGTCTGGGCACAGGTACAGCGCGGCGGCCTCGGGCTCGTCGAAGCCGACCACATGGTTGCCCAGGAGGGCAAACCGGCTGTGGGTCTCGACGGCCTGCTTCACTCCCGTGGCCTGTCCCCGCGACACGGTGTTGTGGCGAAACAGCGCGGTCTCCCCACCGTAGCTGTCGAGGACCACCGGGAGCAGGCAGCCGGTGATGGTGTTGTCGTGGATGTCCCAGTCGGGGCCCGCGGGGGCGAAGAGGTCAAAGGTATCGCCGACCTTCATCTCCCGCGGTTCGCGCAGGTAGAACCGACAGCTCTCGGCGTCCAAGCTGTCCACGACGGAGAGCTCCAGCGGCCTGCCGCCCGCTACCCACACCAGGTTCCAGCCCCGATAGAGATGTGAATCCTTCCACTCCAGCGGGATGCCGGACTGCTCGAAGGTCCTGTCATCGATCACCTGCGTCACGCGCCCCGAGGCCCGGCCCGTTACCAGCCCCCGGTTGCAGTGACGCACCAAGTTGTCGCTCACGCGCACGTTCAGCGCCGGCTCGGACACCGTAATCCCGGTCACCAGCGGGTCCGCGGCACCGCGCACGTAGACTTGATTGCCTGCAGCAATCACATTCGAGGCGCTGATGCGGATGCCCGTGCGCGCCGCGGGATTCTCGCCCTGGTACGTCAGGTCAATGATGTTGTCGCGGATGGTGATGTTCTGCGAGGGGAATGAGGTGGGCACCGTGTAGCTGGAAGCATGGATGGCGGTGCCGTTGTAGTTGATGAACAGATTGCCCGCGATGACCACCTGTCCTGAGCCGTGGTTCACCGCGATCCCGCCACACTTGCCGGTGCCCTCGAACACATTGCCCTCGACGATCGCCTGTCCGCAGCCCAGGCGGTGCAGATCGTCGGTGCGGTGGCTCATGTCGCCCACCGTCACGGGGCCGGAGTTGCGCACGTAGTTGCCGATGAAGCGGAAGAACTTGGCGGGCATCTCGGCCGCGTGCCAGTTGGCGCCATCGATGCGGCAGTACAGGACGCTGGTGTTCTCGCCGGTATCGTTGTTGTTGAAGGCGTTGGCGGCACAATCGGTCACGGAGCAGCGCAGGTAGGTGAGCGACTTCTGGTACTGCTGGGGCTCGCCGGTGCTTGTCCGGCAGGCGGCCTGGGCGTAGAAGGCCTCGCTGGCCATGCGGGAGACGTGCACGTTCTCGACCAGCACGCGCTCGGTGCCCGACATCGTGATGGCATTGCAGCCCTTGAGCGCACAGGCCCAGAAGCCGTGACCGCTGGAGGTCCGGAACGATCCGGCGGCCTCGGCCATGCCGGTGTGGCCGACCATGCTCAGGTTCCGCACGGTGACCTCGGTCCCGCCCTGGAGCGCCAGACACGAGCCGCTGCCATCACGGATGTCCAGCAGCGTGCTCTGCGGGCTTGCGCCCTCGATGGCGATGGCCCCATTGGGCACCCGCACGGTGCCCGCGAGCCGATAGTGCCCGGGCGGGATGAACAGGTTGCGCTTCTGCTGCAGCGCCTCATCCACCGCCGCCTGCAGGGCGGCCTGATCGTTGTGGACGATGACGGCGTCCTCCGCGGACCGATTGGCCTCCTCGGCAAGCGTCAGCACGTTGCCCTCGATCTTCTCGATGCGGCTGACGAGTTGGTCGCGGAGGCTGAAGGTGAGCATGTGCCCCAGTTGCAGGTCCCGGGCGTTGACCTTGACCTCGATGCCATGGCTCAGGGGCTGCCAGTCGTGGCTCACCGGGACCTTCGTGGCCGTCCAGGTGCGCGCCAGATCGTCGGACCAGCGGAAGGTCAGAGGCCCTTGTCCGTCGACCTCGAGGATGTACACCAGCCAGCTTCCCGCGCCGCCATCGTAACCCCGGATCTCCGCGGTCTCGCCCAGGTCCTTGCGCGAGCTGTACGGCGACTGTGGCCCCCAGAGAGAGCCCGTCACCCGTATGTTGCAGCGCGAGATCATGACGCCCTGGCCCACGCGGAAGTCGCCGGCTTCCGCCACGGTGACCTCGCGAGAGCCCGCCACCGTCGTTGCGGTGCTCTGATGCTCGGAGCCGGAGGCCCCCAGGTCGGCCGCATTGACCCCACCCTCGGGCCCCTGCGCATGGGCGGTGGGAAGCAGGAGAAGGGTGAGAGGAAGCGCGGTGGAAAGACGCCACAGGCCAGTCATGCCGGACCCTCCCGTCAACGGTTGTACTGTCGGAGGGTTCTCTGCCGGGCGCCTGATCCCTCCGGGGGTGCAGGCGGGGGCACTTGGGGCATGGCACGGAGCACGACAACGCCTCGCCTCGGGGCCGAGCCGTGAGGAGAGGCCGCTCGTTTCTGATTGACGCGAACCTGAGACGGGAATACTCTCTCTATGGTCGCCCATCGGCGACAGCCTGTCCGGATAGCGAGCTGATGACGCGCCCGGCCCTCGTAGCCACAGAGCCGCCATCGCGGCTGTCCCGAAGGTAGGGCCCCGACGACCCCGACGCCGGGCAGACGCCTGCCAACGCCGCGGCTGCGTCTTGCCCCCTCCGCGCCCGAGTCGGCGCTGTCGCCGGACGCAGGCACACTCAAGATCGCCGAAGGTCCCCCCACATCGCGCAGTACCGGTTCACCCCGTCGACAGGCTGGCAAGTAGTGGTTGCCGTGGCCGCTTCGGACCCATATTTCGGTCATGAGGTGTGCGAGATGATGCGCTCAACGCGATGGTCTCTGTTCCCTGTGGTCGTCACCCTCCTGGTCGTTCCCGTGTTGTGTTGCGCCGCGCCGCCGCGAATCGACAAGACGGTCAGGCCCTCCGCCGCCGCCCGCGTCTCTCCCAACGCCCTCCGAACCAGTCTCGACAAGGCACTGCAGAGCCACAGGATCCCGGCGCCCGCCCGCCGGCAGCTTGCCGCGGGCTGTGAGAAGCTCCCGGCCGAGGTGCAGCAAGTAGCCACAGCCGTCCTCGACCCCGGCGTGGCAGAGATCATAGGCCGGCCCGAACTGACCCTCAAGCGCGACAGGATCAGAGACAGATCGGAAGAGCGTCGTGTAGGGAAAGAGTGTAGGATAGGGTGT
>CAZXDD010000538.1:0-5754 GCA_964639415.1 uncultured Armatimonadia bacterium | reverse complement strand
CCTCTATCCGCCGTTATCCTGTCCATCCTGTGCGCCGTTGTCGTTGCCGTCATCCTGTCCGCCCTGTTGGCCGCACATCAAGGAGCTCCGATCATGCGCGCTTCCGCGCTCGACCTCTCCACACTGTGCCTCAGTCTCGGTGTCCTGGTGCTCTGCCTGCGCCCGAGTATCGCGCAGCCGCGGATCATCCTCGAGGCCGAGGACTTTCAGACAGGCGGCGGCTGGGAAGCCCGCCCCTGGGAGGACGGGTACTTCTGTGCCTCCTTCGCCAGCGACTTCCTGTCCCGGCAGGCGTTCCTGGGCGCCCCGGCACAGGGGGAGACCTCGGCCGCCACGGCGGAGTTTGATGTGCCCCAAAGCGGACGGTACGCGCTGTTTGTGCGGTACGCCTGCCCGTTCATGCACAATGTGGAGTTTCGGGTGGTGATCGAGCAGCCGGCGGGCGCTTCCGGGGCGGCGCAAGCGGACGAGTCGGGCTCGGGAGGCCGGGCCACGCGGTATGAGCGCACCTTCGGCCGTTTGCAGGGCCCGAAGATCTGGCCTTTCGGCGGCGGCATTCAGCCCATGCCCACATACGATTGGGGCGGTGGCGACAACCTCGTCTGGGAGGGCGAGCAGGTCGAGTTCCGGCTTCGCGAGGGTCCGGCGAAGGTGACGATCCTGGCCGGTCCGCAGCCCGAACCGGCGGCCGAGCGCCAGATCGACGTGCTCTTGCTCACCGCGCTGGATGAGGAGGTCACCCGGCGGCTGCAGAGCTGGTCGTACCTGCCCCTGGACGGGCTACTGACCCAGGAGGGCGAGGTGGAGCTGCGTGTGGCAAATGGCGCCGAGACCGGCGGCGGCATGGTGGTGGAGCTGACCACCGTCGAGCACGGCCCGTACTGGGTGCACGGCCGCGACTGGCGCAGCCCGCTGGTGATCGGCGCCAGGGGCGTGGTGGAGGGCAGGCCTACAGCCGAGGATCAGATCCGGCCGGGGCAGTCCAGCCCGCCGGTGCCCATCGGCCACCGCCTGGACAGGCTCAATGAGTCCACTCTCAAGGCGGAGCTCAAGTACGAGGAGGGCGCCGCGGAGGGGACGGACGCGGTGTTTGAGTTCACAGCTACCGGTGGGGCGGAGTCTGCCGCCGTTAGTCGGGAGGACTCTGCCGCCGTCGGTGGGGCGGGAGCGGCCGTCGGTGGGGCGGGCTTTCCAGCCCGCCGGTCTTCGGACTCGCGGGCGGGAGAGCCCGCGCCACGGAGGGGCCTGCGCACCATCCACTACCGCGACGCCACCACGCGCCTGATTCGCTTTGCCATTCCGGGCAATGTCCACGGGGAGGAGCAGATCCGCACCGCGGAGGAGGAGCTGGAGCGCATCTTGGCGTACGTCAAGTCGCTGCCGGATGAGCGGCCCACGCCGAAGTTACTGGGCATCCGGGGCGTGTTCACCGGGCACTTCACGGGCACGGACAGCTCGCAGCGTGTGAGGGACCTGGCGGCGGAGATCCGCAGGGAGTTGGTGGGGGAGGCGGCCGAGGCGGGGGTACAGGTGGAGAGCCTGGGTGACGAGATTGGTCTCCGGCTCGCCGAGCCCTCGGAGGAGACAAATCAGGCCTTCCGGGAGTACCTGCAGGACCTGGGCGTGAAGCCCGAGGACCTCGTTCCGCCCGAGGTCCGGGGCGCGCAGGACCTCTGGTCGCTGGTGTCGCTGGACTACGGCTGTCGCGAGACCAATCCGGCTCTGTGGTACCATTCGCAGGTGTTCGGGTACGAGAACGGGAGCCTGCTGGAGCTGGAGCGCCGGACCGCACAGATCACCGCCGACAGCGGCGGCAATACGCGCACGGGGGCCAACTACTCACCACACCCCTGCTATTGGCCCAAGGAGTTCCAGTGGGTGCGGCCGTTCAAGCTCGGGGCTCTGACCATGCCCTGGAGCGAGGACTACGTCTGGGGCATTCCGGAGCTCAGCCCGCAGGTGACCGGGTATCTGATGGACGTATTCCGCTGCGGGGCCAAGTACCACGATCTGCCGATCGTGTTCTACGTCATGCCCCATGAGCCGGGCAACACCCCGCGGAGCTTCCGCCTGAGCTACTACTCGGCATTGGCCCACGGCGCCAAGCTCATCCACCACTTCTGCGTCACTCCCATCGTGACGGCGTATACGGAGAACTACGTGAGCGCGCGCTTCCTGCCTATGTACGGGGAGATCGCCGCCGTGGCGCGAGATGTGGCGAGCTTCGAGGACATCCTCGTCGAGGGCAGGGTCCGCCCGGCCAAGGTGGCCCTGCTCATCTCCGGCTCTACCGATCTGTGGGACCCCTCGCCCAACTACAACCACGAGCGCAAGTGCCTGTACTACGCGCTGCGTCATTCCGGCGTGCCGGTGGACTTCGTCACCGAGGACGACATCGCCGGGGGGCTGCTCGACCCCTATCGTGTGCTGTACATCAGCGCCTCGCACATGACCCGCGCGGCGGCGAAGGCGCTGGGGGCCTGGGTGGAGGCGGGCGGCAGCGTGCTGTCCACCGCCGGCGGCGGCCTGCTGGACGAGGTCAACCGGCCGCACCAGGCGATGCTGGATCTCTTCGGCCTGGAAGGCGCGGACCTGCGCGAGCACGACGCCTTGCCGGACACCGTGCACACGCTCCCCCGCCTGCGTCCCGCCAGCGGTTTGCGGCTTTCCTTGCCCGGAGCCACACCGACGACGCTTCCGGCCCTGGCGACGGTGCAGAGGCTGCGGCCCGCGGAGAGCGGGCAGACGGTGGGGCAGTTCCATGACGGCTCGCCGGCGGCGGTCCTGTGCAGGAGGGGTCGGGGCCAGGCCCTGCTCATCGGTGGCTTTCCGGGAGCGGCGTATGTCTCGCCCGCCATCCCGATTCGCCCCTGGGACCGGGGCACTACCGATGAGGCCATGTGCCACTTCTTGCCCACCGAGTTCGACGGGCAGGCGCGGGACGCGATCCTGTGGCCTCTGCAGCAGGCGGGCATCGTGCCGGATGTGCGGGTCTCGGAGCCCGTGGTGGAGTGGAATGTGGTGGACGCCCCCGGGGGCAGCGCGATCTTCCTGCTGAACTGGACGGGCAGGCCCATCGAGGCGTTGCAGGTCACGGTGCGCGGTGAGCTGGGAGACCGGAGTGTGTCCTCGACTCAGCAGGGCGCCCTGCAGCCGGAGAGGACGGCGGACGGCTGGCAGGTCACGCTGCCGCTGGGGATCACAGACTGCATCATGGTGCGGGCGGAGGGATGAGGGAGCGGGCGTTCGCCGCCGTTCACCTTTGCCAGTCCCGCCCTACGGGACGCCCGGGAGAGTCGGCCGCCCCTGCGGGGCGCTTGCGGGTGAGGGTCCGGGCTTCGGCAAGCCGCTGCCCCGGAGCCAAGGGCACGCCCCCGCCCCATCTCACACGCCAAAAGGAGGCCACCATCCGACATGCTCAAGACCTCCCGTCTTGCTCTTGCCCTTTGCGCGTGCCTCATCCCACTTCGCTCCATCGCCGCCGATCCCCCCATCGTCGATGAGCCACTCGGTGCCCGGTACTCGCTGGGCATGACACTGTGGCACATGGGCCATGATGTGGAGATGATTGGCAAGTTCCACCAGTTCCTGGCCGACCGCGGGCTCCTGGGCGACCTGATCGCACGGCAGGCGCGAGTGCCGGAGACGACAGAGGCCGTACTCGTCGAGCCGGAGCTTCTGCCCGAGGAGCAGCGGGGCGGCTGGGTTGCCTCGGGCGAGTACCTGACCTCCGGCGCCACGGATGCGGGGCCCACGGTGAGCTTCCCGCTGCGCATTCCTCGGGACGGCCTGTACCGGCTATGGGTGCAGTATCGCGGCTGGACGACGGGAACGGCGGTGACGAGCCTGCGGCTGTACCCGGCCGATGCCCTGCAGGACGCCCCTTTGGTGGATGACGAGGTGTACGATTACGCCTGCGAGCAGGACGGTCCGGCCTGGCATGACACGCTGGTGGACCTCGCGGCCGGAGAGTATGTGGTGAAGCTTGGCCACGTCACCCGCTGGTGGCACGCGGGCAAGGGCCCCGCAGGCTACCTGCCCCGGCACATCGACTGCCTGTACCTCACCCGGCGCCTATGGGCGGACCCGCCCGACGCCGGGCAGCGCCGGGCCATCCGAGGCACCGCAGGGCCGGAGGGCATCCAGTGGTCCCGGCAAGAGCCGCTCGCCGCCGAGGATGTCGAGCAGTGGCAACGATGGCAGGTGCGACCGGTCTCGTGGGAGCAGGCGGACGAGCTGCCCGAGCTGTTCGCTCTCAGCCGAGAGTTCTGGCGTGAGGAGGTGGACGCCCTGGCCGCCGAGGGCTATGACGAGGCCGAGGTTCCCGACTATCGCGACCCGCGGCGCCAGGTCATCTTCGATGAGCGCTGGAACATGGTGGCCAACCCGGTGCGCATCGCCCGGCAGGTGGCGGCGCTCCGGGCAGACCTGCGCGCCGAGCCGACGGAGGATGTGTACTACTGGGTCAACGCCGGGGAGTTCTCCGAGGTCACCGGCGGCTGGGAGCGGCAGGGCACGAGTCTCGCCGCCACCTACTCGGACTTCAGCGGCGAGGCGAGCCACCGCATCGCGGTCGACAAGGCGGGCACCTACCGCCTGTGGGTGAGGTTCCGCAACATCAACTACCACGCTCCCTGGCGGCTGACGGCGACGGCGTCCTCCGGAGAGAGAGTCCAGTTCGACCGCGATCAGCAGTCGTATCCGCTGGACGCCGGCGCGCAGGCTACGTGGCAGACGGTGGGAGACCTCAAGCTCGAGGCGGGCCAGGCCGCGGAGCTGCTCATTGTGCCTCTGCCCTTCCGCCAGCCGGGAACCTATCGGGGCATCTACTCCGTCCTGCTGACGACCGACTTGTCCTATGAGCCGCGGGGCTCGGTGAAGCCAGCCGTCACCAAGGAGCAGTACCTCTCGCGAGCCGCGACCCTGGGGGCTGCGGAAGATGACGAGTACCTGCTGTGGACCCCGCCGGACCGGTTCACGCCACTTGCGCAGGAGTCTTGGCCCGACGACCTGGAGCAACGACAGCCGCCGGACGCGGCAGGCCGCCACCATGTGGCTCTGCCGCGGGAGGCGACGCTTGGCCTCCCATTGTACTTGCGCAGCCTGAGCGATCAACCCACCCCGCTGCAGGTGGCGTGCGGCCCGCTCGTGGGCGAGGCGGGCAGCTTCGACGGCAAGCTCTCCTGGCGCGTGATGGCCTTCTGCCCGTATGGACCGGAGCGGCAGCAGTGGTCGCCCTTCATGCTCCTGCGTCGGCCGGACCTCACACTGCCGCCGTGGAACGTGGCCGGCCTGTGGGTGACGCTGGACAGCCGCGGCGTCCCGCCCGGGCAGTACACGGGGAGCATCACATTGCGGGCTAAGGGACTGCCCGAGCGCAGGGCGAACCTGACCGTCCGCGTCTCACCCGTAGCCGTCGCGGCACAAAGCCCGGTACTGGTGGGCGGCTGGACGGCGCCGCCGGAGGGCGAGGCGTACCTTCGCGACTACCGCGAGCATGGGATGAACGTCTGGTACAGCCCGCTGACGAAGCAGGAGATGGAGCGCAGAGGTATCCGGCTGCTGGCTCTCCCCACCTGGAGCGCCACAGCCGAGGGCATCCGCGAGCAGATTGCGCAGCTCCGGGCCGGCGGTCTGGACTACTCGGATTTCATCTTCACCATCCGCGACGAGCCCTCCGGGGAGACGGAGGAGAGCCTCGCG
Organism: uncultured Armatimonadia bacterium; assembly: GCA_964639415.1. Lineage (GTDB taxonomy): Bacteria > Armatimonadota > Zipacnadia > Zipacnadales > JABUFB01 > CAYRFY01. Next base: position 51 of record CAZXDD010000538.1, on the reverse strand, counting down.
GAGTACCTGGACGTGGCGAGGGTGATCCGGGAGGCCGACCCGCAGGCACGG
>CAZXDD010000537.1:0-5759 GCA_964639415.1 uncultured Armatimonadia bacterium | reverse complement strand
ACACCCTATCCTACACTCTTTCCCTACACGACGCTCTTCCGATCTTCCTCGGCATCTCGCTGCGCGAGATGGACGCTCAGGATGACATTGGTCGGGCCGGCCGGGGGCTCGGGCCGGGCCACCGGGGCAGGGAGGTCGACCCGGTCGCGCGGGGAAGTACCCGCTGCCGCCGCGAGCCGGCGGCCACCCCACCGACCAAAGAGGAATGCCTGACCATGTCACAACCACCCATCGCCGAGACGGAACACTTCTGGTACCGGCTGCAGCCGGAGGGCCTCTACATCGACTCGCAGCAGGACAACAAAGCCTTCGCCCATACCGACGACCGCATCATGTTGTCGGAGGACAACGGCCTCACCTGGCCCCACAGCCTGGAGTTTCCCAATGCGCGCAATATCACGTTCAGTTGCATCCTCAAGGGCGGCAACGTGGTCTTCGCCACCCGCTCGCACCTGTACCTGAGCACCGACAACCTGCGCACCTGCGAGGAGATCGTCGTCAAGGGCCTCGACGGCTCCGACTACCTGCCCCACACCCCCAAGAACCCGGACAATCCCGGCTGGTACTTCCACACGCTGCCGGGGACCAACTCCTTCGACGTGAACGGCACCGAGATGCTCATCTGGGGCAACTACTGCAATGTGGTGGGCGGCGCAGCCCCGGTGAACATCTACTACTCCGTGGACGGCGGGCGGACGGTCAAGATCGCCTACAGCTTCGGCCAGAGCCCCTACACCCATGATGACGGTTCGCCCGGTGGAGGGACCGATGGCACGGCGCTGGGCAACCCGGACAACCCGGTATGCTGCCGGCACATCCACACCGTCGTCTACAACCCCTGGGAAGACGCCTTCTACTCCTGCACCGGAGACCACGACAAGCCCGAGGGGCTCGAGATCCACTGGCTCAGGGGAACGTACGACGCGGCGGCCGACGAATGGGACTGGCAGGTGATCTTGTCGGATCACACCAACTCGCGCTTCAAGGCCGGCGGGATCAACTTCGTCGACGGAAAGCTCTACTGGATCAGCGATTCGAATGGACCCGAGCCGTACGACCGCGGGGTCTTCTGCTGCGACCCGGCGGACATTACCGACCGCAGCAAGCACACGCTCTTGTTCAACCCGGGCGTCGAGTCCGGAGCGATGCTCATCCAGGACGGCGTGTTCATCGGCACCCACTGCGCCCCGGCCTCGCCGCTGAACACGGGCATTATCTACTCACCGGACGGAGGCAAGACGTGGGCGCAGTATGACCTCAAGGAGTTCGGGAAGCGCTCGCCCACGCGCCTCCACGAGAAGAACAGCGACGGCTGGTTCCGCATGGACCTGAGGTCCGGCTGGATCGACTACGCGGACGTGCTCTTCCTCAAGCCGAAGGGATAGGGCGCGGCGCTGCTGGTCGTTCGCCGTTCCACCTCTCGGAGACCCTTCGGGTCCCCTGGGGGAGAGGTCGCCCTGTTTTGCCCGCCGTACGGGCCAAACGGGGCGGGTCAGGCGAAGGCCACAGGGCGAACGGCAACGGCGCCTCACCCCCCGACCCTTCGGGCCGCCCCCCTCTCCCTTACTCGCCCAAACGGCGGGCGAGACGGGAGGCGGGGGACAAGAAGGGCGCGCCTGAGCGCAGAACGACTACCATACAAGGGCAGGCCCACCCCGCGCCAGACAAAGGGTCGTCCGTCATTGGTCGTCCGCCGTCCGGGGCCGCATGGTCGAGCGTCGCCGCGAAGCGGGACCCGCCATCTGGCCCAGCCGTTGGCTGTGCGCCACCCCACGGGAGACGACGACCGCGCGCCCGCACTCCGGCCCGTCGGGTGAGCCCCGTGTTCGACGTGAGGTTCGTGGCGCCGCTGTCTGTGGCGTCACCGGAGCGCTGTACGTCCCGCCCGCCGCCCACCGGAGGTTCCCGATGACGACGATGCCCTGCGATCTGCCCGGCTCTGAGTTCCAGCTCGATGCTCGTCTCGTCGAGGTCGGCGAGCCCGTCAGCTTCGGGCTGCGTGACGTGGCTCCGGGTGACCGGCTGGAGGTCTTCCCGCGCTACCTCGAGCGCTGCGACCCCGAGTGTGCTCGCCAGTCGCCGACCCCGCTGCACTGGCTTGATGACCTCGAGCCGGAGGTACTGACACCGGCGGAGGCGGTTCGGTATGTCCCCCGCGAGCCCGGGAACTACCTGGCGCGCTGGTCCAGCGAGCGGCACGGCGTCCTCTACCGCTACTTCGCCGCCATCGACCAAACGTACCTCATCTACCGGCCCATCATCTGGAACCACCCGGTACCCTTCCCCGCCACCGGCGGAGCGGAACTGCACAACGGCGGGCTGCCCTTCGACTGGTTGCTGCCCTTCGAGGAGGTGGATGAGGCGTACCTTCCGCGCCTGCTGCAGGAGCAACAGCGGTATGGCAGCGGGCTGGTGTATGGCATGACCGCCGCGGCCACCGGCGCGCCGGACCCCGCCCTTGCCGACGCCCTGCGCGAGAGTGTCACGGAGTTCCGCCGCCACGGCCTGGACGTGGGGCGGGTCGCCAACCTGTGGCCCGGCAGTCGTCTGGACACCGCGAAGGTACAGACGGCCTGTGCCGCCGGGTTCGATGTGATCGACGGCTACGTGCCCCGCGCCGACATCTGCGGCATGGGCGCACCCTACTTCCCGTTCTACATCGGCCCCGTCGATTATCGCTTCCCCAGTCAGGAGGGCCCGACGGAGGCCGTCTCCTGTGTCTTCGACTTTGTGGGGAGCTGGCACTTCCACGGCCCCGTCAGTTTCCATCGCCCCAGCGCGAACGGGAGCTGGGAACGCGCGCGGCACTACATCGACCTGGCAGCTCAGGAGGCGGTCCTCACCGCCCGCAATAGTGGAGTGCACAACTTCATCGCGACGCTGGTCAACTTCGAGAGCCCAGTCGCCTGGGAGGGCACGAACTACGGGGCCGTATGGGATGACGAACGCGGCCGGGAGTTCCTGGAGCAGTACCTGCATCTGCTGGCGTTCGACCACGCCCGGCGCTGGCCCATCGTGTTTGCCCGCGCCGCCGACTATGCCGACTACTTCCGGACGCACTGCGCGCAGATGCCGCGGCGGGTAGTCAGCTCGATCAGCCACGACATCGAGTACGACCGCTGGTGGACGGACGAATGGCACGAGCAGCGTCTCATGCCAAGCGGCTATGTGCGGGCAGACCAGTCCCTGCGCGCCTTCAGGCAGGCGCGCGCCATGCCCCAGTACAACATGCCGGTGTCCTTCGAGTTCATCAACTACAATGACAACCGGCGCACCTGCCGGTTCGAGTACGCCTGCCCCAAGCCGGTGCACTACTACGACCTCACGGGCAAGAGGCCCTGGCCGACCCGCCCCGAGGAGGTGGACCTGCCCGACCCTCGGATCGAGGTCTCGACGCTCAGGCGCGACGACAGCTACCGAGTCTTCTATGGCCTGAGCGCCGGAGCGGTCTTCGCCGACTACCTGTTGGCCATCTGGGACATCCCGCGAGAGTGTCGCGAGTGGCATCTGGAGACGAACGCGAAGGAGTTCATCTGGGTGCAGAACACCGACGGCAACTGCCGCGGGATCGTGCGCTTCGATCTGGAACCGAGGTGCAAGGTGGAGCTGCAGTGGAGGCGGTGATCCTGGGGGCGCGGGAGCGTAGGCGGGAGGGCGAGCTGGAGGCGTGGCGGAGAACTCCGAGTCCGGCGGGTCGAGGACCCGCCGCGTCGGGCTGGAAAGCCCGACCTACGCATCTGGGAACGATCTCTGCGCGGGGGGCCTATGAATCCAGCCGGACAGGCCGGCCCTCGGCGGCGGAACGCAGCAGCGCCGCCGCCACCTCCAGCGAGGCCAACACCTCCTCGTGCGTCGGCACCTCCACCGGCAGATCGTGCGTCACGCAGCGGACGAAGTAGCCGATCTCGTCGCGCAGGGCGCCTACCGTGGCCCCGTGCACCTCCGGCCAGTAGGACGTGTCGGGCGTGGTCACGCGGTCTTGGAGCCAGAAGCCCAGGCCGTTGCCGGGTACCTCCAGCAGAGCGGTGCCTTCGGTCCCGATCACCTCGCCCAGGATATGGCCTCGCCAGGGCGTGGTCTCCGGCAGGAGCCAGGCCGTCTCCACCACCCCCACGGAGCCGTCGTCCATCGTGATCATGCCCCAGAAGAGGTCATCGCCGATCCCGCCCACGTCGCAAGTGCGCATGTAAACCTCTACCGGGCGGCGGCCGCCGAAGTACCACAGGATCAGGTCGATGTCGTGGATGCCGGTGGTGTACAGGCGGCTGGACTTGGTGAACCGGGCGCGGATCGCCACGCTCTGATTGCGGCGGCCGTAGACGCTGACCACCTTTCCCAGCTCGCCGCGGTCGATGCTCGCCTTGATGGCCGCGCAGCGGGTATCGAAGCGGAGGATATGCCCGACCATGAGCCGACGCCCCAGGCTCTGGGCGAGGTCGACCATCCGGCGGGCCTCCTCCAGGTCGTGGCTGAGGGGCTTTTCGACGAACACATCCAGTCCGGCCTCGAGCGCCGCCACGGTGGGCGCGAGGTGCCTGTTGTCGTCGGTGACGACGTGCACGGCGTCAAGTTCCACGGCGGCCAGCATCTTGGCCACATCGGTGAACACATGCGGGACGCCGTAGTGATCCGCCAGCTCCCGCGCTCTTGCCTCCGTGCGGGAGACGACGGCGACTACTTCGGCCCCGTCGAGGCCCGACAGCACGTCCAGGTGACGGACCCCGAAGTCGCCGGCACCGACTACAGCAAAACGCTTGGGTTGCATGGGACGTCCTCCAGCGAGTACTTGTGGTGCTGCGTTGGTCGCGCTTCCGGCGACGGGCTCGCCGTGGTGCGTGTCATCCCATGGGAAGGCAGGCGCGTCGAATTGTGGCGCCAGTGGCTGCGCCACATGCGGGGTCTGGGGCCCGTGGCCCCTTAACGATCCGCAGGATCGTCGGGGCGGCCTGCCGCGAGGTTGACCGTCTCCTGCGCGGTGGCGACGCCGGTGTCCGAACGGGAGTTCAGGCCGACAGATGTGCGGCGCTGATGATCTCGACCTCGGCATTGCGCGCGCGAGCAGAGGCCACCATCGCCTCCAGTTCACGCGCCACGTCGGAGTCGATGAAGCTCTCGCCGCACTGGTTGCACACCCAGGCGGGGACGTGACGGATCACCACTAGGCGGTCCTGGAGGTCGGCGGTGAAGGTCGTCTGGCCGGGCACTTGCGAACCGCGGCACAGCGGGCAGCGTCTGGACGAACCGTGCTCAGGCACTCTCATGTCCTCCTCGTGCGGTAGTCCTCGGCGAAGTGCATGCCGTCAGGGATGTAGACGGTGATGACGTAGGCGCGAGCCAGCTCCGCATCCCACGCGACAACGACGTGCAGTGGCCTGCCTTCCCGCCGGCATAGAACCAGTGCGCTGGGTAACGGATAGTCATCGGGGTACTCCTCCAATATCTGCGCGTCGGCTATGCATTGTAGCACGTCTTCCTGAGGAATGCCGCGCTCAGTGAGGCGCTGTGGCGCGTGTTGCTGCCATGTCAGCCTCCCCTCCGCGATGGCTCGCACGACAGCAGGAAGATCGAAGCCCATCGGTGCATCACCCTCCCACTGCGCTACGCTCACCGGCAGCCCACGTGTCCGCTGCTCCCGGCATCACAGATACCGCTCGAAGAACTCATGCGCCCTGTTGTCCGCAAAGCCGTGCTCTCCAGGATGCATGTCATCCCAGATCGGAAGAGCGTCGTGTAGGGAAAGAGTGTAGGATAGGGTGTTG
>CAZXDD010000536.1:0-5761 GCA_964639415.1 uncultured Armatimonadia bacterium | reverse complement strand
TCCTGCGGGTCGATGGCGGCGACCTTGATGCACTCATTGAACCACTTGAAGCACCAGTAGCCGTTGAGGTAGACCTCCTCGGCCTGCAGCCACCGCGAGGGGCGATCGCCCTCGTAGGTGAACTTGCCGGGACGATCGGGCTTCTCGTTCCAGCGCGGCTTGGAGCCCGAGTCGACGACGGCGGCGACCCTTGCGAACCCCTCGTTGGGCCAGCGGGCAAGCGTCAGCGGCCGGCCGTCGAAGAACAGCTCCGGCCAGCCGGCGTAGCCGCGGAAGGTCAGAGGCCAGGGGGCGCCCGGGTCCGTCAGGCCCAGGGCCGTGAGGTCGGCCTGCAGGATGTGCTCGGCCGCGGAGGGCTCCAGCCGTGCCCGCACAGCAGCGTCCGTCACGGGCTGCAATGAGTCCGGTGGTACCACGATGCCGCCCACGAGACGGGCCCGCTCACCCGGGTAGCCGCGGTACGTAACCGGTGAGCCGGGGGCACCGGAGTCCTCCTCCGTAAGTTCCAGGCTGCCTTCCATGCGATAGGCCCCGCCGCGAAGCCAGACGGTGATCCCGCCCTCGGGAAGGCCGCCTCGCGCCTTGAGGTCGCGCACCGCCTGCTGAGCGCGCTGCGGGGTGAGGAAGGGCCGCGCCTCCGTGCCCGGAGCTTCGTCGCTCCCGGAGGTGGAAACATAGAAGGCGGCCGGCGCGGCCAAGGCCGGCAGGCTCGTCAGGCCGGGGATCGCGAGGGTGGCGGACAGAAGGACGCCGGTCAGCATCAGGTATCGCCTCCGCAAGTGTCGTGGTGCCGGTTCGTCCGGTTCCGGGCGGCTCGGGGCTTGCCCTGACGTCCTGCGCCCCGCAGTGTCACAGGACGTCAACACCGGCCCGGACCCTCCTTCTCCTCTCCCCGGTTGCTTCCTCCATGCCGCTGTGGTAACTTCCCGCCGGGAAATGACGGTATCTCCATCCCGGGAGGGCCCTGGGCATGACCCACCTCAGGCTGAATGCGTCCCTCGTCCTGATCTGCAGCGCCCTTTGCACGTCCGCGGTCCGGGCGCAGGACACCATCCACCAGGAAGGCACCACCATGACCACCTTTGAGGGCCGGTTCTTCTCGGGCGACGGCGATGCCTCCTACATCGAGCTTCTGGATACGTGCGCCCGCGTGTTCTGGCCGGACCCGGAGCTGCAGAATATCTCCATGCTCTACAGCCCGGCCTGGAATGGGTTCGTCGAGGGCCCCACATGGGGAGCGTGGTGGGTCCAGAACAGCTACGGCCCCACCTACTGCGCCCTGCCCTTCCTCACCGAGCCGTACACCACGTTTCTGCAAAACTCCCAGGACCTGTGGTTCTCCCAGATGGGCGATGGGCAGCGCAAGGGCGCCCACGACTGGGTAGCGCCCGACGGCTGTCTGTGCGACGCCGCCGCTCCCGACTGGATCGTGTACAAGCAGGGGGATGGGAGGCTCCAAATCCATGACTGGGGGATGGAGTTCACCGCCGCGGGCCTGGTGATGCAGGCCGAGCTTCTGCTTATCAGCCGCGACACGGAGGCCATCGGCCACTATCTGCCTCTGCTGCGCAGGTGTGCCGAGTTCATCGAGTCCCGCCGCGACCCGGTAAACAACCTCTTCCTCGCCGGGGCGGCGGGCAACCTCCTCGCCCCCAGCTATGCCGGGTACCGCAGGCCCGACGGCACCTACGACATGGCCTACCTGACGGGCCTGTCGGTAACCTACATCGCCGCCCTTGATCGGCTCATCGAGCTGGAGAAGCTGGCCGGAGAGCCGGAGCGGGCGCGACGCTACAGGCAGCGGCGAGACCTGGCCAAGGAGGGTCTTGCGGCATTGACCACCGAGGAGGGGTATCTGGTCAAGTCCATGGGTCCCGACGGCACGAAGCACGGGGTCTATGGCGCCGACAGCTACGGGTACTTCGAGGCCGTCTGCAATCACGACGCCGTGGCGCTGCGTGTGGTGGACGATGTCCGGGCCCGGCAGATCTACGACAAGATCGCCTCCATACCCGGCTTGCGGCCCCATGACGTGATCGTCACCAACTATCCCTCGCTGGATGACATGTACACCGCGCCCGAGGGGCTGTGGGGCTTCGGCACCTGGGTCAACGGCGGCCATTGGACCACCTGCGAGGCCCGGATGATTCTGGCCTACTTCCGTCTGGGGCAGTACGAAGACGCCCGCCGGGCGATGGAGCACATCCTCAAGCTGTACAGGACTTTCCGCACCGACAATCCCCTGGTGCAGTTCGGGGCCGAGGTGTACCAGCCGAGGGAGCCCATCAACTGCGTGTACGACACCTGGGGCGCCCCGGCGGGGATGATCCGCGGGCTTTTCGAGTACCTGTACACCTCAGACGGCGTCACGGTGGTCCCGCACATCCCCTCAGGCATCACCCGTCTGGATCAGCACTTCCCGGTTCGCCTGGGAGACAAGCGGCTGTACCTGTCCACTCGGGGCCAGGGCGAGATCACGGGGGTGTGGGTCAACGGCGAGAGCGTCGAAGGCTTTGACGGCGATGGTGTGCTCCTCACCGCCGAGAGCCTGCCACCTGTGGCACAGGTGACGATCTGCCTCGGCGGCGCATCGCCCGAGCCGCGGCCGCGGGCCGTTGCGGCCGAGCCGCCTCCGGTTCCGCCGCCCGGGGCCGACTTCTGGGACCTCGGCGGGTACCTGGCGGTCACCTCGGGCAACCTCAATCCCCTGCGCATCGGCGCCGACAGCAGGGGCAGCACGCAGTTTCTCGGTCTCATGCAGCGGGCCCGGGTCTTCGAGCGTGAGCTGACGGCTCAGGAAGTGGCCGCTCTGGCCGTCGATCCCGAGGCAGATTTGGCCGAGGGCCGGGCGCCGCTGCTGGATTACCGGATGGGTGGCCTCCGGGACGGCGTGGTGCCCAATGCGGCGCAAGAGGCCTTTGCGGCGCGGGTCGTGGGGGAGCTGACGCCGGAGGAGGCACCCGGCGGCCGGGCTCTGAGGTTCTCGGGCAAAGGCTATCTGCAGATCGACTTCGACCCGCGGCTGAACCTCGCCGGACCCTACACGCTGGATGCCTGGGTGTGCCCCGGCGAGCTACCCCAGTCCGGCGGCCGGATCATCGACAAGGTCACCGCCGGGGTGGATGATGGCTACCTGCTGGACATGTTCCCACCCGGGAGCTTCCGGCTCATCACCGAGCGCGGCCACTGCCACTGCGCCGCCGGCGTGGAACCGGGAACCTGGGTCCACGTGGCGGCGACGTATGACCCGGAGGGCGAATTGCGGCTGTATGTGGGTGGGGAGCTATGCTCGAGCCTTGCCGCGGCGCAAAGCAGCGTCGCGGCCCCGGAGCCCTGGGAGGAGGTGGGCCTGTTTGCCCAGCGCCTCCGCGATGCCGGGATGGGCGCTTCGTACGAGGCCGCCCACGCGCGGCTTGTGGTCGATTACGTGGCGGCCATCCGTGGTCGCGCCGACCTGCGGGAGGCGGGCAGGCTCACGCCGCTGCCCCCGGCCTCCCAACTGGCGGCGGACAAGAGCTACCTCGACGCCGCCAACCGCCTCGTGCAGGGCCTGAAGCGCAGGGTAGAGGCTTACGAGCAGTCAGATGACCCGGCGAAGCAGAAGGTCTTGGAGCTGTGGCGGGAGAGCGTGGGGGAGTAGAACTCTGGCCGAGAGGTCCCTACCAAGCGGCCCCCCATGGCGGAAGTGAATCTGCAGGTGTGGCCGGGTGAGGCCGTCCCGCTCCATTGCCGCGGAGCCTCTGCGGGCACCTGGTGAATGGGAGAGCCGGAATTCGGGCCCGGGTGATCTGCTCCTGCCGTCGAGCCCCGCGAGGGGCGGTACATTGGTAGCCGCGGGCGTGAGCCCGCGGAAAGCGGCTCCCCCTCGTCCCGTCGTTCGGGCGGTGTGAGTGGGCCGTGCGCGGGGTGGGGCTGTACGTGTGTTCTCCCGCCTGCAGGTCTCTGGGGCTGGCGGAGCGCCCTCACTCGTGGGCCAGGACAATCACCCGCACCGCATCGCCGGCCAGGTCCGTCGCCCGGAGCGCAATCGTCAACGTCTCGGGTTTCTCGACCTTCCAGTCCGTGGGGAGCGCCGCCAGGAAGTCTTCCACCGTGCCGATGGGCAGGCGCGGGACCGCCAAAGTCCGATAGTGCATGGGCAGGACCACACGGGCGCCCAGGCGCGTGGCCGTTGCGACCGCCTGAGTCGCGTCGATAGTGTAGTAGCCACCCACGGGGATGGCCAGCACATCCACGCGTCCGATCTGCTCCACCTGCTCGTCGCTGAGCTCATGGCCCAGATCGCCCAGATGGACGATCCTCACTCCGGCCATCTCCCAGCAAAACACCGTGTTGGGGCCGCGCTTGGCGCCACCTTCATTGTCGTGGCAGGTGGCGATCCCGGTGAACAGGAGGCCGGAGGCCTCGTGAGCGCCCACTCCGCGGATCACCGTGGGGCTGCCCTTGACGTTCTCCACCGAGTTGTGGTCCTTGTGCTCGTGACTGATCAGGCAAACCCGGGGCTCCGCATCCGGGGACGGGTAGCCAAAGCCCTCGGGGAAGGGATCATTGAGCACACAGAGCCCCTCATTGTCGGTGTAAGAAAAGCATGCCTGGCCAAACCAGCGCACGGTCAGAGACTTCTCGGCAGCCATTTGTTTCTCCCCTTCCTTGCTCTCATCCGCCACAGCCGCCATTGCGGCAGGAATCATCAGAGACAGCGCCAACCACAGATGTCTCGCATCTCCGCGTGCTCTTTTCATATGCAACCCCCTCAGGTTCTTCCTGTCTCGACCCGCGACCGCTTCCGGGCACCCTTGCGGCCGTCCCCACACACTGTGAGCACCCTCCGTGCCCGCGGGTCCGTCTCCCGTCCGTCGTCTGTCACGCGAATGGAGGCCGCGACCCCCCACGGGACCCACCTGTGGCCGCCCGGCGGGCCTTCCGTCCGAATCCGCGAAGCCGCCGCTCAGCAGACTGCCCCCTGCAGCTCCTGCAGCATCTCCACGGCCTGCTGCACCATGGCCTCGCCCGTCCCGGGTTCCGACAGGCTGTGCAGACCGGCCCAGAGCTGGTAGCCACCCAGCTCGTAGGAGGCCCGGTCCCCCACATACCCGATGGTGTCATTCGCCAGCCCGATGACGTACGTGTGCCGGAAGGGCGAGCGGCGGCGAATCTCCAGTCCCAGCGCGGCGAACATCTCGCACGGCACCCCGACCAGGGCGACGTCTCCCAGCAGCATGACTTGGAGCGTGGTCTCCCGCTCCTGCCCCTGGACGGGAGCCATCTGCTCTCTCATCCGGGCGAAGGTGTCCTGCAAAGGCCGCGGATTGTCGGGCGTGTAGGCGTTCGCCCAGTACTCCACGGCCGCGCTTTCCCCGGCCTCATCGAAATGTCGCAGGCGGTAGGTGAACGGCCGCTTGCGGGCGAGCAGCTTCGGTGATGAGAACCGCTCCGCCCTTTGCAGTCCATCCTCCACGGCCCGGACCATGCGGTGCACGCACTCGGCGCCTGAGACGGAGCAGGTACGCGGCCCGGTGCCGAACTCGCTGGTGTTGTGCGACGAGCCGAAGGCCCCCGGGAGAAACAGCGTCACCCCGCCATGCCGGCGCGATACCTCCTGCGCCGTGAGCCCCTGGAAGGCAGGGGAGAGCTTGCCCCTTGTAAGCGGACCGATGTTGTGCACGGAATGGGAGAACAGGTTGCCGACAACCTCCCCATCCGGCCGCCGCACGGAGAGCACGGGGATGTCCGGGTCGAAGGGCCCCGTAGATCGGAAGAG
>CAZXDD010000535.1:0-5761 GCA_964639415.1 uncultured Armatimonadia bacterium | reverse complement strand
GTACCGATGACGGCCGTCTTGCTCTGGAAAAGCGCCTCCTCCCCCGCGGGTCTGGCCAGGCCCGGATGGTGGGCGAGGGTGATCGTGCCCTCGGCGCACTGCGAGTGCCCCGCCGGATACTCCAGGCCGGCGAACCAGTTGTCTCCGATGAAGACCGGCTCACCCATGCCCCCGCGCTCGCAGGGGACGAGGACGCCGAACCTCTCCACCTCCAGACGATCCACCGCCTGGCCGGGGGCCATGTGGAGAAACAGCCGCTTGCGCAGGTAGGGAGTGTCGCCCAGCTCGTACTCGACATCCACCGCCCGGGGCGCCTGGTCGGAAAGCCCCGGGCGTGCCCGGTACCGGACCCAGACGTGGGCCCGGCCGTTGGCCGGGTCGGTGCTCGGCTCGGCGGCGGGCTCGTAGTCCGCCACGGTGAGACGGGTCCCGTCGAGCAGGCGGATCATGAACTCCTCGCTGGAGGCGCCAACCTCGTCGGACCCGTCCGCGCGGGAGAAGGCCACCGTACGCCACGCCCCCGTCTCCAGCGCGAGGACACGCCGCACCAGGCCGTTTTCCAGCACGATCCGACCCTCACTCCGGGTGGCCGTAGGGGCCGCATGGCCCGGGGACAAGCAGAGCACCGCCAGCGCAACGAGACAGGTGCGCCTCATGAAGTTCACCTCCGGGATGGCTGGGCACAGGGGGACGGCTCGGGGGCATATTTCGCGACAAAGAGGCGGGTGTCCTCCGGTTCGGCCGGTGTCCCGGCGTCGCGGAGGCGTGTGGCGATCAGGAGGTGTGAAGGGAGGCGTCGATGACGCGGGCCACCGCCCCGCACAGGTCGTCGATAGCGATGGGCTTCCGCAGGACCTCGGCCGCTCCCAGGGCGGTGAGCTCCCGGGCCAAGTGGGCTTCGACGCGCCCTGTCAGGACGATGACGGGCATACGGGGTTCCTCCGCGGCCGCCCGGAGCACCTCGCGCGCTCCACCGCCGGGCATCATGAGGTCGGCAATGACCAGTTGGAAACCCTCCTGAGCCATCATCGCCACGGCTTCGGTGGCACCGCCGGCCCCCGCGACACCGTAGCCGTGGCCGACCAGGGCCTCGGTGACGATCGCGCGGAGGTCCGGATCATCGTCTACCACCAGGATGCGGGTCGCGGCTGTCGTGGGGTCCGCCGGGGGGGGCTCCGCGGCCTGCGCGCACGGCGGCGCGGGGGCCCCACAGAGCGGGAACAGGAGGGTGAAGGTGGTCCCCTCCCCCAGGTGGCTTTCCACATCCACGGTTGCCCCGTGCCGTTTGAGGATTCCGTGAGCCACGGAGAGGCCCAGGCCGGTGCCCGGAACGCTCTCATTGCTGCCCAGGACGCCCTTGGTGGTGAAGAAGGGGTCGAAGATGTGGGGCAGATGCTCCGGCGCGATACCCACTCCGGTGTCCTGCAGGGCGACGGCCAGCCGCGGCGAACCGTCGCGGTCGACGGCGGGGTGCATCCCGATGGTCAGCGTGCCCCCTCCGGCCATGGCGTGGCAGGCGTTGACGACCATACTGAGCAGCACCTGGGAGAGCTGGGCGGCGTCGCCTGAAACGGTGAGGTCGCGGTCGGCGAGATCCCTGACGACCCGGACTTCAGCGGCGGCCAGCTCGGCGGCCGCCAGGGAGAGCGCCGACTCGATGACCTGCCCCATGTCCACCGGGCCGATGGCCGTGTTATAGGGCTCGGCGAAGGCGCTCAGGCCGCGGCAGATTTCCCGGCCCCGCGTGGCGCCATGCACCACCAGGTCCGCCAGCTTCTCATAGTCCGACAGCAGCCCGCGGCGCCGGGCGAACTGGGCCCGCAGCATCATGCCGGCCATGATGTTGTTGAACTCGTGGGCGACGCCCGCGGCGAGCTGCCCCACGCTGGCGAGACGCTGGGCATCCTCGGCCCGCCGACGCTCGCTGAGATCCATGGCCAGACCGATGAGCCCCACGGGCTCGCCGCCGGGGCCGATGACGGGCACCTTGGTGGTGGTGAACTGCATGACGCGGCCGTCGAGCAGCGATTGCTCCTCGATGTCGGCCAGCCGCTGCCCGGTGCAAAGCACCGTCACATCGTCCGCACGGTACTTCTCCGCCAGCTCGCGCGGATACAGATCGTAGTCGCTCTTGCCGACAATCTCCTCCTTGCTCAGGCCCAGGGCGTCGCTGAGGGCCTGGTTGCAGGCCAGGTACACCGACTGGGTGTCCTTGAGGAAGGCGATTCCCGGGAGGTAGTCCAGCAAGGTGGTCATCCGCCGCTGGGCCTCGCGGGCCTCCGTCACGTCCTCGATGAACCCCTCCAGGTGGTCCGGCGCGCCGTCGGGGCCCGGGACCACCCGGAACACCACTTCACCCACGAACGGCCGCCCATCCCTGCGACGGTAGTGCCCCTCACCTCTGCGCCAGCCTTCCGCGTCCTGGGAGCCGTCGGTGGGTTCCGGAGGCATGGCGGGGTCCCGGTAGAGGGCCTCGTTGATGCCCTGTGCGTAGACTTCCGCCAGCATCTCATCGGGGGTGCTGTAGCCAAACATGCGGGCCATGGCAGCGTTGACCCGCAGTAGCTTCCGGCTCGCGTCGGCGTGGAAGATCCCCACCGGGGCGTTCTCGAAGATGGACCGGAAGCGCTCCTCGCTCCGGGCCAGCGCCAGCTCGGCCTGCTTAGCACCGGTGATGTCTCTGCCCACCGCGGCGATGCGCCCGACCCGACCCTCGTCGTCGGCCACAGCCCGCACACGCCACTGAAACCAACGCCACCCATCGTGGACCCAGACACGCTCATCGTGCTGGGAGTGATGGGGCGGCCGCAGGGCACGCTGTAGCGACGCGGCAACTGCCTCACGGTCTTCCGGATGAACCAGGGGAAAGAAGCAGGTGCCCAGAAGCTCCTGTTCGGTCTTGCGGAATGTCTCGCAGTAACTGGGGCTGACGAACAGCAACCGGCCGTCCGAGTCGGTCTCCACAACGAGGTCCGTGAGGTTCTCCACAAGCACGCGGTACCGCCGCTCGCTTTCGGCCAGGGCCCGTGCCGCCGCCCGCTGCGAGGTGACATCCGTGATGGCCAGCACCACGCGGCCGTAGGTCTCCTCGAATCCCGGCGCCACCGACCACTTCAACACCACCTCCAGCGCGGCGCCGTCGAGCCGGTGGTTCACGGCCTCCAGTTCTGCCGACCGGCGGCCCTCGGCGATGGCCACCAATTGCTCTGTGAAAGCGTCGTCGGAGGCGTCTCCCAGGACTCTGGGCAGCGCGGCCACCAACTGCTCCGTCGATTCGGCGCCGTAGAGCGCGAGAGTGGCCTCATTGACCTCGACCACGCGCAGGAGGGAGGCCAGGCGGGCGATCTCGGAGGGGTCGGCCCCCAGATGAGCCCTGATGTCGGTGATGCCCCGCCGCTGCAACTGCGCGATCTGCTCGTGGATGAGCGAGAAGTCCTGGACCCACAGGCTGACCGGCGACCGCTCGAAGATCAGCCGGTAGCGCTCCTCGCCATCCCGCAGTGCCGCCTCCATGGCGGCACGCTGGGACACGTCGCGAGTGAACCCCTGGATCTCGGTGACCACGCCGTCCGGCCCGGCAATGGGCACAGCTCGTGTCTCGGCCAGGAACTCGCTGCCGTCCTTGCGCCGATGCCACAGGTCCAGGGTGAACGGGGTCAGGTCGGGTGGCGACCCGAGCCGCCGTCGCCAGATGTCGACCACCAGCGCGGAGCTCTCCGGCGTCAGAACCATATCTCCCGACCTGCCCACCAGCTCGGAGGGCTCATAGCCCGTGAGGCGTGCGCTCACGGGACTGCAGTAGGTGAATTCCCCCCGCGTGTTGAGCCGCCAGAGCCAGTCGTCACCATGGGAGAGAAGGTCGCGGTACTTGCGCTCATCGGCCTCGAGGGCCTGTGCGGCCAAGGTGCCCTCTGTCACGTCCGTCAGCACACACAGGAGTGCCTGCAGATTGCCGTTGTCGTCCTCCACCCTGGAGACCGACACGCTCAGCCAGACCTCGGTGCCGTCGGAACTCACGTGGGGATAGACGCCGGCCAGGGAGGCGATCTCCCCGGAGACCAGGGCTTGCCGGCGCCTTCTGTGGGCCTCTATGTTATGATGAGGCGCCAGGTCCTCCACCGACAGGCTCAGCATCTGCTCGGGCGACAACCCGGCCATCACGCATGCCTGCCGATTGACCTCGAGGAACCTGCCATCGGGGGAGATCAGTGCCACCCCCACCGGCGCCTCAGCCAGCGCCGCGGAATACAGCGGCGCGCCGCCCGCGGCGCACGGGTCGGCAGCACCCGTCGCCAGGGCGCGACGGATGGCGGCCTTGACGTCCTCGGGCACGTCGTCACGATCCAGGATCTGCGGCAGCTCCATGCACCGGTACCTCTGCCTGCCGGCGCAGCCGGACTCCCAACCGGTCCGAGGTGCGTCTGGCTTGGAAACACTCCGGTCGCGCAGCGAGCACCACACGTCGCACCCGATCGGACCAGAACTGCCCTGCATTCGGTCGGCATTCATATGGCCCTTATACCAGACCTGTCTGCCGCCCAAACCTGCAGAGCATCAAACACCTACATGCTCCGGAGGAATTCGCCACCGGGGAAGAGAATTCATTGCTCCGACAAGGCGTTTCGCCCGGATGTTGGACTAAGATAACGGGAGCGTACACCCATGTTCGGTTCCATCGTGCTCATCGGACTGCTACCACTCATGCCGGGAGCTCGGGCCGATCGGCTCCTGCTCGACACCGGGGCCACGCTCTCCAACTGGCATGGGTACAACGGCGGCGAATTCCCCGGGGCCACGGTGTCCGTGGACATCGCCGAGGACCCGCAGCGCGGCCAAAGCGTGCACGGTGTCCTGCGGTTCGGCGGAGACAGCCGCTACGGCGGGGTGCAGTGGGTTGGGAGGCTGGACACGGCTCAGGCCGTCGGCTTCTGGGTCAAACTCTCGGACAGGACCGGCGGGATGCTGCGGGTGAGGGACGCCACCGACCAGGAGCATGCGGGCAGCTACGCCGCCACGCCGGGACAGTGGGTCCACAACGAGATCCCGCTGGAGCCCGGAAGCTTTGGGGCTCACTGGGGCGGCGCCAATGACGGCGTCCTGCACTTCCCGCTGAAGGCGGTGCTCATCGCCATCGGCCGCGGACCCGACAGCGGGGAGCTTTTGGTCTCCGATCTCTACGCCGAGGTGGACCGCATCACACCCGCCGAGCGCTGGGGGATCACGGTGCAGCCGGACTGCCCATCCGGGGTGGCCCTCCGCTCCGAGCCGGTGACCTATGAGGTCCGGGTTGCCAACCGCGTGCAAGAGCCCGCCGCCGGGGATCTCGTGGTCAGTGTTCAGGAAGGTGCGGCCGAGGGGACCGAGGTCGGCCGGTGCCGGGTTGACGTGCCCGCCTGGGGCGAGCAGTCAATGTCGCTCCCCCTGCCCACCGGACGCCTGGGCTATCGGCGGATCACAGCGCGGATGCACGGCGCGGCGGGGGAAGTGATGTCCGAGACCGTCAGCGGCCTGGCGGTGGTCCCGCGGCCGCGGCACTACCAGAAGGCCGCGCCCGATGGCTACTTCGGGATGCAGCACATCACCGACATGGAGGCCGCCGAGCGACTGGGCTGCAAGGCCGTGCGGCTGGGGACGGGGTGGCGCTGGGCCGAGCCCAACCAGGGCCGCGTCATGTGGGAGGACATGGTGGACCCGGTGGTCGCAAGCGGCGTGCAGCACCAGATGACCATCCTGATGACGATGGAGGCCATCGCGCCGGAGT
>CAZXDD010000534.1:0-5766 GCA_964639415.1 uncultured Armatimonadia bacterium | reverse complement strand
GATGCCCGGGGAGGTCTCCCCGGCGAAGGTCCTGCTGATCGACGACGCGCTCGAGCCCGAGGTCATCGAGGAGGAGGCACTGCGCACCGAAGCGGGCTTCCAGCGCTACATGGAGCTGCAGTCGCAGTTCAAGGACGACCTCGCGGCTCTCGTGCTCAGCGGCGCCAATGCGGTGTTCGTACGCAAGGGCGTGTGCGAACCGGCGGAGGAGGCGCTCACGGGCCATGGCATCCTGGTGGTGCGGCGCATGCTGGCCCGCGACCTGGCTCGTCTGGCCGAGTTCACCGGCGGAGCGGTGGTCAAGCGCAGCGGGCTGCGACGCTCCCCAGAGGAGCTGGGTCAGTGTCTGGGGCACGCGCACGGCGTGGTGCACGACCGCCGTCTGGAGCACATCCGAGTCACCGGAGGGGCGGCTCAGCCGGCGGCCACGATCCTCGTAGGCGCGGCCACGCGAGAGGTGCGAGAGGAGCGGCAACGCATCGCCCAGGACGCGGCCTGCGCCGTGCAGGCCGCCGCGCGTGGCGGAGTGGTGCCCGGCGGCGGCGCGGCGGAGCTCTATGCCATGCGCCGGGTGCAGATGGCACGCCAGAACATGGGCGGCCTGGCCGCCTACGGCGTGGATTGCGTTGTCGAGGCCCTGCGGCGCCCGCTGTGGCAGATCGTCAGCAATGCCGGGTTCAACCCGCTGGAGAAAGTGGAGGAGGCCATCGCCGCCGGCGTCACTCACGACAGCGCGGCCTATGCGGTGAACTGCGACAGCGGCGAGGTCGTCGACATGATACAGGCCGGAGTCGTGGACCCGGCTCCCGTCAAGACTCATGCCCTCCAGGCGGCCCGGGAGGTCGCCGAGGCGATCCTCAGAATCAGCGTCGTGATCCGCAAGAAGGACGAGAGGGTCTCCGGCGACGGGGTGCCCGGGTAGCGTAGCCGGCGGGGACGGCGAAGAGGTGGCCCGGTGTGCCGCGAGACGGGTGGCCCGGTCCTCCCTCCCCACCGGCGCTGTTGGCAGCATAGGAGGTCGTCGACATGCAAAAAGGCCCCAATAACAAGCGACGGATCCACATAGAGACCGATGGCGGCGACACGCTGCCGCCCGCCGAGGGACCCGTCGAGGCTCCAGACCAGGGCGCCGCGCCTCGCGAAGAGGATGCGGAGATGCTACAACCGGAGGCCGAGCCCGTGGATGAACTCACCGCCCTGCGGCGGGAGCTGGAGGCGGAGAGGGACGCCCGCCTGCGGGCCCTGGCCGAGATGGCCAACTACCGCAAGCGCACCCAGGAGGAGCGTGCCCAGCAACTGCAGTTCGCCAATGAGCAACTCCTGCAGGACCTGATCCCGGTGCTCGATCACTTTGAGATGGCCACGGAGCACGGCGAGGCCAACGAGCAGACCGCCATGCTCTGCAAGGGCTATGAGATGATCCTGCAGCAACTGCGGGACGTGTGCGCCTCGTACGGGATGACGGAGATCGCCGCCATGGAGGGCATGTACTTCGACCCGGAGCAGCACGAAGCGGTGGAGCGCATCCAGACCCGGGAGCCCTGCGAGGGCACGGTGATGAAGGTTCTTCGCAAGGGCTACAAGCTGCGCGACCGCGTGCTGCGGCCGGTGCAGGTGGCCGTGGCGGTCCCGCAGGAGGGGTAACCGGTCGTTGGCCGTCGCGGAGCGCCGTCAGGCCCCCGGCCTGACGGCCACTCGCCCCCAGACCCGCGCGATAGCCCGCGGGCACGGTTCGGGCGGCGACTCCCCGTTTTCCCTTGACAGTCCCCGCCCGGTTCGCTACACTCTGCCACATCACACAGGAGCAAGACACCCATGTCCCTGCTGCATTCAGGAGGAACTGGAACCTGGTCTTGGCGGCGCCCGCACTAGCGCGAGCGGCCCGCTCCTGTTGATCTTGCCGTCTTCTCCCCGTTCCAGGGATTGCCGTGGGCCAGCTCCAATGGTCCACGGCTTTTTGTGTCTGCTCTCCGGCCCCGGGGGCCGGAGAGTCGGCGATTCGGGGAGTTACGCGTCGCGAGTCTGCGGCAACGGCGGCGACGGTCGCGCCGGACGGGAGCAACGGTTGCGGCGAGCGAGGGTGCAAACGTCCACTTCAGCGGCACCAGACAAACACCCACCGATAGGAGGGGCATCCATGCGAGCCCTCTCAGGCATACAACCCTCCGGAGAGTTCCATGTCGGCAACTACTTCGGAGCCATGAAGCAGTACATCGACCTGCAGAATGAGGACCATGAGGGCTACTTCTTCATCGCCAACTACCACGCCCTCACCACTATCCGCGACCCCCAGGAGCTGCGCAGACTCACCAGAGACGTGGCCATGAACTTCCTGGCCTTCGGCCTCGACCCGCAGCGTAGCGTGCTCTTCCGTCAGTCCGATGTGCCCCAGGTGACCGAGCTGACGTGGTTCTTATCCTGTGTCACGCCCATGGGTCTTCTGGAGCGCTGCCACGCCTTCAAGGACAAGGTCTCCCAGGGCATCTCCCCCGACCACGGCCTGTTCGCCTATCCCGTGCTCATGGCCGCCGACATCCTCATCTACGATTCGAACCTCGTCCCCGTCGGCCAGGACCAGAAACAGCACGTGGAGGTGACCCGGGACATCGCCATCAAGTTCAACGAGGCCTTCGGGCAGGTGCTCGAGGTTCCCGAGCCCTACATCCTGCCCCAGGTAGCCGTTGTTCCCGGAGTGGATGGGCGGAAGATGTCCAAGAGCTATGGCAACGTCATCCCCGTCTTCGAGACGGACAAGGCCATCCGCAAGCGGATCATGGGCATCGTTACCGACTCCACGCCTGTGGAAGACCCCAAGGACCCGGACAAGTGCAACGTCTTCGCACTCTACAGACTCTTCGCCGACCCGCAAGAGACCGCAGAGATGGCCGAGCGCTACCGGGCCGGAGGCATGGGCTACGGCGAGGCCAAGAAGCAACTGGCCGCCCTTGTCCTGGATTACTTCGCCGACGCGCGGGCCAAGAAGAGGGAGCTGGAGGCGGATCCAAGCTACGTGGATGACGTCCTTCAGGCCGGCGGCGCCAGGGCCCGGGAGAAGGCATGCGAGGTCCTGCAGAGGTGTCGCGACGCTACCGGCTTCTGAGAGGCAGTGGTGAGGCGCGTCGCGGGTCGCGCGCCAGCGGCGACGGCGTCAACGGAGGCGAGGTTCTCCTCCCGGCCATCCCCGCAGGCGGGGAAAGGCCAGGGCGCTGCGGCCGCTGCGCGGGTTGGCGGTCGAGGCACAATCCGAAGTGCCCTGTGCGGCGACTGCCACACAAGCCGGCATGGAGGTATTCCTGAGCCGCGAGCGAAGCTGGATGGAAGTAGGATGAACATCGACCCGGGCTTCGCGAGCCCGTACCACTTGGCGGGGCCGAGGCGCCCCGGCGACACACGGCACCCTCGCGAGACCCGCACACACCATTCCATCCCCCCTCGGGAGGCCACATCAGTATGAACGTCACCAAGCTGTCGGGCTGGATCCTGCTGCTCATGGCTCTGGCGTACGCCGGCATCTCGTTGATGGACTTTGGTCCCGAGTACTCTGCGGCCGGCTACATCGGCGCCAACGCCGAGAAGTACGGTCTGAAGACCACCGACACCAACCTTCGCTTCCAGATGGGCTGGGAGTTCGTGATCGACATCCTCATCATCGGGGCGATGTCGGTTCTCGGCTGGTGGCTCACCACTCAGGAGGTCCCGCAGTACGCGTGGATCGGCGTCATCGGCGCGTTTCTCATCTTCTCCATCGTCGTTCGCGCCAGCCCGGTGTTGCCCCTGAACATCGCCAAGCTCTCGCCGGGTGCGGCCTTCTACGGGGCGCAGGTAGAGGTGGTGGTGACCAACGATGTGACCAACCGTTTCGTTCCCATCACGCGTAAGGACACCATCCGCGTGGTGACAACCGCCGGCCGCGACGGCAGGACAGACACGGGCATGGCGGCGCTGAACTTCAAGGGCCAAAGCGTTGCCGGCCAGTACCAGGGCTGCACACTGCCGCTGACGGTCAAGGGCACCGTCTCGGGCACCACGTGTCTGGCCTACGAGAACAAGCTGGAGACGGTGCCGCAGATCACCGTCCAGAGCTGTACCAGCGGTCTGCCGCAGACCAAGTAGCCGGCAAGGCGGCCTGTCTCGTGCCGGCCGCGCCGGGGATCCGTGGGCCCGCAAGGGCTTTCGGCCGCATCCACGGCGGCATGCTCTGACCCACCACGCCCCGG
The DNA here is from genome assembly GCA_964639415.1 of uncultured Armatimonadia bacterium. Taxonomy (GTDB): domain Bacteria; phylum Armatimonadota; class Zipacnadia; order Zipacnadales; family JABUFB01; genus CAYRFY01. Next base: position 1,549 of record CAZXDD010000534.1, on the reverse strand, counting down.
CCTCACAGCACGGCATTGCGACCGGACGGGCCGCCTGTGCCCCGAGCTTCAGAGCCAAGGAGTATCAACATGGCCACGTATGAACCTGCGTTGGAAGAGTTCATGGCGCGCGCCCAAAGTGGCAATCTCGTGCCCGTGTACCGCGAGGTCGTCGCCGACCTCGACACCCCCGTGTCGGCATACATGAAGCTGCGCGCCATGGGCGACGCCAACTCCTTCTTGCTGGAGAGTGTCGAGGGCGGCGAGAACATCGCCCGGTACTCGTACCTGGCCACCGGTCCCGCGAAGGTGCTCTGCAGCAAGGGGCGCACGGTGACGCTTGCCGACGAGCAGGGCAGTCACAGCTACGAGCTGCCCGAGGGCCAAGACCCGCTCCACGCGATCCAGGAGATGCTGGGGCAGTACACCTTCGTCTCGCCGCCCGGCTGGCGGCGCTTCCCCGGTGGGGCCGTGGGCTACCTGGGCTATGACATGGTCCGGTTCTTTGAGGACCTGCCGAAGACCAATCCGGACGACCTGGAGCTCCCGGACTGCCAGTTCATGCTGGCCGAGACGCTGGTGATCTTCGATCACGTCCTGCATCGGGCGCGCATCGTGGCCAACGCCCACATCACCGAGGACCCGCAGCAGGCCTACTGGGACGCCATCCGCAGGATCGAGGCTCTCGCCGAGGCCCTGCGCGGCCCCCTCCCGGCCCCACAGCCGGCGCCCGCGGGCACCGGCCGCATTCCGGACGAGCCCTCGGCGATGAAGTCCACCATGACCAGAGCCCAGCACAAGGCCGCCGTGCTCAAGGCCAAGGAGTATATCGGCGCCGGTGACATCATCCAGGTCGTGCCTTCGCATCGCATGCAGGCGGATGTGAACGTCGACCCCTTCGATCTGTATCGGGCACTGCGGGCCATCAACCCGTCGCCCTACATGTTCTACCTGGCCTTCGGCGACCTGAAGATCATCGGCGCTTCCCCCGAGATTCTCGTCACCGAGGATCAGGGCAAGGTCGCCACCAGACCTATCGCCGGCACCCGTCGGCGCGGCAAGACGCCGGAGGAAGACAAACAACTGGAGGAAGACCTGCTCGGCGACGAGAAGGAGCGCGCCGAGCACATCATGCTTGTGGACCTGCACCGCAATGATATCGGGCGGGTCTGCAGGCCCGGCAGCGTGCAGGTCGACGAGCTCATGGTGGTGGAGCGCTACAGTCATGTGATGCACATCGTCAGCAATGTCACCGGGGAGCTTGCCGAGGATAAGGACCAGTTCGACCTTCTGCGCGCCACCTTCCCCGCCGGTACCCTGACGGGAGCGCCGAAAATCCGGGCCATGGAGATCATCGAGGAGCTCGAGCCCGTCCGCCGTGGCCCCTACGGTGGTGCCGTAGGCTACTTCGGCTTCTCCGGCAGCATGGATACCTGCATCACCCTGCGCACCATCGTGATGAAGGGCAATACGTGCTACTTCCAGGCTGGCGGCGGTATTGTGGCCGATTCCGATCCGGACGCCGAGAGATCGGAAGAGCACACGTCTGAACTCCAGTCACGAGATTCCA
>CAZXDD010000533.1:0-5787 GCA_964639415.1 uncultured Armatimonadia bacterium | reverse complement strand
GATAATGAGCGGTGACTGGAGTTCAGACGTGTGCTCTTCCGATCTCGCCCGGCAGGCCCCAGGCCCCCAGTGTGGCCGACGACGGTGTCTTGCTGCAGCTTCACGACGACGACATGGATGGCGACTTCGAGCGCCAGTCGGCCTAGAAGTCCGGCCGAGAAGCCTACACTCGCCGGGGAATACCATCCCGAGGGTGCCCGCTCCCGCAGGGAGCAGCTCGAGGAATCTCCCGGGGTATGGCGAGATTCCTCGCTATCTCGCTACGCGAGCCTCACGCTCAGGATGACACGGGCAAAACTGGCCCTGCTTCTCGGCCACGCCTCCAGTCCCCGGTGACCCCGGCCATCCACACGCAGCCCCGCACTGCTTCATGCAGTGCGGGGCTTCTGTGCTTCTGGCCCCGAATTCCCCGACCAGGGGTGTCATCGGCCGAGAGGCTCTGTCGGCCATTTCCCTACACGGTCAGCGCATGGATGTAAAACCGGTATGCCTCTGGCTCACGATCTGCCTTTCACTGCCGATACCCTGTTGGGCGTAGCACCCGACACGGCAGCAGCGGGGCCTGACAGGCCCGGGGCTATTCCGATGCCCGCCGCGCAGCCCACCCATCATACTCAAGCAAGGATGAGATCAGATGCTGAAACGCTTCAAGCTCGGCCCCAAGCTCATCGGGGCATTCGTGGTCGTGGCCCTCATCGGCGGCTTCATCGGCGGAGTCGGCTATCAGGGCACCCGCAAGCTCGGAGGACACGTGTCCGAGCTGGGCGACACGCGCCTGCCTCGTGTCGCCGCTGTCGCAGCTTTCCGTACCACCCTGGGCATGGTGATGGCCGGGGAACGCGGGCTGATCAACCGCCGCATGATGGATCCGCAGCTTCGCCGGGCGCAGTACAGCTTCCTGGAGGACAACTGGACACAGGCCGAAGAGGCCTGGAAGAAGTACGAGGACATCCCTCGCACGGCCGAAGAAGACGAGATGTGGCAGGCCTTTGTCGCCGACTGGAACGCCTGGAAGCCCCAGCACGAGGAAGTCATGAAGCTGCAGCACGAGAAGGACAAGCTCATCGCCGGTGGAGTGGCTCTGAGCGACCCCCGCGTCGAAGCGCTGGATGCCTCGGCGATGGAGACTTCACTTGCGGCTCGCAACGCCTGGTTGGCCGCCTACGGGAGCGCAGGCGCGCTCCTGGACGGGAACGTCCAGAAGGCCGATGAAGCGGTGGATGCGGCCAACGCGGACGCACGCCGGATCACCGGCACCGTCCTGGCGGCCATCCTGATCGGGATGCTCGTCGCCATCGGGCTGGGGCTGGTCCTGGCGCGCAGCATCACCCTCCCCGTGGCGGCCATGGCACAGACCGCCGTGGAGCTGGCCAGGGGCAACATGGACCGCGAGATCACCTACGATTCGGGGGACGAGATCGGCCAACTCGCCCAGTCGTTCCGCGACCTGATCGCAAACCTCCGTGGCGTCATCGCGAACGTCATGGCGGCCACGGAGAAGGTGGCCGAAGGCAGCGCGACGGTGAGCGCCTCCGCCGAGCAACTGTCCTCCGGCTCCACCGAGCAGGCGGCCAATGTGGAAGAGGTCTCCAGCTCCATGGAGGAGATGAACAGCTCGGTGCTGCAGAACGCCGAGAACGCCACCCAGACCACGCAGATCGCGGCCAAGTCGGCCGAGGATGCCGTGGAGGGCGGCCGCGCCGTGGAAGAGACCGTCCGCGCCATGAAGCAGATCGCCGAGAAGACCAACATCATCGAGGAGATCGCCCGGCAGACCAACATGCTGGCCCTCAACGCCGCCATCGAGGCGGCCCGGGCAGGAGATGCCGGCAAGGGCTTCGCCGTCGTCGCCGCCGAGGTGCGCAAGCTCGCCGAGCGCAGCGGCAGTGCCGCTCAGGAGATCAGCAGCCTGTCCGGAAACAGCGTGCAGGTGGCCGAGCACGCCGGCAAACTCCTGACCGACATCGTCCCCGGCATCCAGCGCACCGCCGATCTCGTTCAGGAGATCAACGCCTCCAGCGACGAGCAGGCCAGGGGCGTGGCGCAGATCACCGAGGCGATCCACCAACTGGATACGGTCATCCAGCAGAACGCCTCGGCCTCCGAGGAGCTCGCCGCCACCAGCCAGGAGCTCGCGGGCCAGTCCGATGAGCTACAGGAGGCGATGGGCTTCTTCAAGTTCGGGGACGAGTCCAAAGCCGGCCGCAGGTCCCGGGCCCCTCAGCGCAAGCCGCACGCGCCCATCCTGCACGCGGCGGCCGGCGGGCACGGCACCGGCCTCCAACTCGACCTCCAGGATCAGGACGAGGCCGACTGCGAGTTCGAACGCCTGTCGGCCTGATGACCTTCCATGCATCCCACGAGGCCCCGCGATGAAGCCGCGGGGCCTCGTGCCGTCTGGTGGGTGCGGCGCGGCAGCCGGCGGGGTGCTGCATATCGCTCGGAACCGCCGACCGACTGCGCCCCGCCGCCGGTGGCTAGAAGTCCGGCCGGGCTTTCGGGCCGCACCCCTGGAGGTGCGGCCCAAAACCCCGCGTTCGCCGGGAATGTGATTCTGAGAGCGTCCGCTCCCGGCAAGAGCAGCTCGAGGAATCTACTGGCATTCAGCGAGATTCCTCGCCCAAGCGGCGCCAACCTGAGCTCGCGCCGCCCGGGCTTGCGACGCCGACGCGCCAGAATGACAGGAACCGGGCCGGCCGGACTTCTCGGCCGCGCTTCTAGCCGGCGGCCGCCATCTCGAAGATCGCCTCTCTCGTCTCCCCGCTCAAAAGGTCCCTCGCTCTCACCCTACAGGTCCCCGGCCGGTCGTTCAGGGCGGTGGGCAGGCTCAGACGCAGTTGGCCACCCACCGCCACGTGGTTCTCCGCGTACTGGAGCTGTGCCCGGCCCGCCGCGTCAATGACCTGCAGATGGACCACATGGTCTCCCGGCTGCCCGCCCTCGGCCCCCACAGTGACCTCAACGGGCAGTTGCGCTCCCGCCTCGATGCGTTCAGGCACCCGCACCTCCAGGCCGCTCACGCGATAGGGCAGGCAGGCGTAAAGCGCCGCGCCGCCGGGAGCGATGGTCGCCCGGGTCTGAGACACGTGGCCCAGGTACCGGCGGGCGCGGATGTCGTACAGATGGCTCTCGACCCCGAAGTCCACCGTCACCGGGTCCGTGTCGGTGCAACGGCGATGGTCGCGGACCAGCCCGTGGACGGTGATGGGCCCGCGGCTGAAGGTGTTTCTCTCATAGCACCGCGGCGGCGCCTCGCCCTGGAGGGCGGACACCTGCACCGGCCGTGGGACCCCTGCCACGGAGGTCAGTTGGGCCACCAGCTCCCGGGTAGCCACGTCGTACTCCGGGAGGCGGAAGTTGAGGTATACCGATAGGCCTTCGCCCCGGCGCTGCACGAAGACCGCCGGCTCTCCGGAGGCGTGGGCCGCCAGGGCCGTGGCGCCGGCGGCGGTTAGCGACTCTCGCCCGTGCACCTCAGCCTGCCATCCGGTGAGGTCCAGCCCCTCGGCGGCGGCGGTGAAGGTCACCTCCGTCTCCCCGTAGTCAACTCCATCGCCGGTGCGGCTCACCCCAAACAGCCGCTGCAGCGCCGGGGAACCGGCCAAAGGCTTGCCGTGCTCATCGGTGCGCAGGCAGCGCAGGTCGCCTACCAGCACGCCGCCCGCCTGCACATACGCCTCGAGGGCCTCCACTAACTCCGGCGAGCCGGCGACGGTGAAGGGCAGGTAGAGCAGTCGGTGTTTCTCGAGCCCGCCGGCCTGCAGCACCTGCTCGGGAGACAGGTACTCGTAGTCGAGCTGGAGCTCGTTCACGTGCTGACGGAAGTCCAGGGCACTGCGAAAGTGCGAGCCGTAGGCGTCGGTACCCGGCCGCTCGTTGGGCTCCACCTCTTCCCAGGTGGACTCGCACCATGCCACGAGCATCGAGGGATGGGACCACAGAAGCGCGATCTGGGGGGCCTGCCGCTTGTACTCCATGAGCAGCTTGCCACAGCCGCCGCGCAGATCGGCCAGGGCCTCCGCCACGGCCTGCGAGAACTCGGTGGTGCTCAGCGTGGGGAAGATCAGGGACCAGGAGATGTTCCTGGCGGCCTCGATGGAATTGGTTGCGAAGTAGCTAATCCCGCGGGCCCCGTGCAGCGCCAGCCACCAGGGCTCGTAGTGGGCGGCCGCGACCCGATGATCGTAGCCGATCCAGCCGTGGTTGAAGAAGGGCTGCTCCTGCTCCGGGCGCGTGGCGAGGGCCTCCGGTGTCTCAGTGAAGCTACGCCAGATGTCGAAGATCGCCTTGTGGGCCGAGCCCTTGATGGCCTCCGAATACTCCTGCCCCCAGCCGAAACCCGTCTTCGTGCACAGCTTCCAGTAGTCATTGCCGTCGAAGGGCGTCACGCCGAAGGTATTGGTGTGCCCCACCGGAGTGTGCGGGCAGACCTCATGATAGGCGTCGGTGATGGTCCGGCAGGACTGCACCCACAGGTCGGTCATGAAGGTGCGGAAGTCCACGAAGGGCGAGAAGTTGGTCTTGCCGCGCACGTCTTCCGTACGCACACCACCCACCTGCGACCAGTCGTCATACTCGGTGTCCCACTGGGCGTTGAGCGCCTCGAGCGTGCCGTACCGCTCGCGCAGCCACGTCCGGTATGCCTCCTGACAGGGCGGGCTGAAGCAGACCTCGTGCCGCTTGTGCCGCGAGGTCAGGAAGCCCTCATCGGTGATGCCCACAGCATACAAGCCGAAGGGCTTCTGAGTCGCTGCCTGCTCCCGGGCCTGCGTGGTGTAGTGCTCCACGACGGCCGGGTCGCTCAGGCAGCGGCTGCGCACGCCGTCGGCGGTGTAGTTGTCCTCGCGGAAGGCCCCGGCTCCGCCGATGTAGCCCGCTATGGGGAGGCCGAACTCGGTGGCCACGTACGGGGTGGTGGCGAACTCGGCGTTGAGACCCAGCTCCACCGTCCGGGCCATGAACTGCGCGTGCTGGATCGGAGGCGTCATGCCGCTGCCCCAGGGAGCGACCAGGAAGTCCGCGGCCGCCGCGGCCTCGCCCACATCCGGCCGCAGCAGAGTGCACCAGCGGCTGTCTTGCTCCTCGCCGTCGCAGAGCACCGAAACGAAGGCCTTCAGATGCGTCCGCAGTGCCCCCGAGAGGTCCGCAGAGAAGCCCAATACCGTCTCACCGGCCGCGACCTCGCGGCTCTGCTCTTCCTGCCAGATCACCCGGCCGAAGGGATCGATCGCCCGGCAGCGCACGGTGGCCGGCACCGCGGCCTCCGCGGTCAGGCGGACCTCAACCACGGCGGGCTCGCCGGGAAGATAGGCCTCCTTGTCCGCCGTCACAGCCGCAATCTGCACCCGCTGCGGGGAGCTGGAGACGAAACTCCCCCAGTCGAGCACATCGCCCGCGGCGTCCTGCAGCATCACATCGGCGATGACCGTCCCTGCCGGCAGCTCCTGTGGAATCGGCAAGCTCGCCGCGCCCTGCCCGTCGAGCGCTATCTGCTGCATCCCCGTGCGCAGAAGCGCCCCGTCGAAGCGGATCTCACGCCCGCTGCGCACCATGTACCTCAGCCGGGCTCCCTCCGGCGCATCGGCGGCCGCGACCTCGAAGGACGAAGGTCCGGCTTCCGCCAGCGATAGCCGCGCCTGTCCCTCCCGCCGTGCCGACCACAGGATCGCCCGCGATAGCAAGGAAGTCCAGTAGTGCCAGTACTCAAACTGCCGGCTCTTGTAGCTCTCCAGGTTGGACTCGTAAGGCAGGATGCCCCAGGCCCTCGCCACGTCCAGGGGGAACAGT
>CAZXDD010000532.1:599-5834 GCA_964639415.1 uncultured Armatimonadia bacterium | reverse complement strand
TCCGCTCACCAGGATCGTTCCTTTGATGGCCTCATTTTCAGCAGCCTGCTAGCGGAGGGATGTGAAGCCATGACCGTCACCAACACAGTGACCATCGACGGGCGTTCGATCGCCATAGAGGGAGAGCGCAACCTGCTCGAGCTCATCCGCAAGGCTGGGATAGACCTTCCCACCTTCTGCTACCACTCCGAACTGAGCGTGTACGGTGCTTGCCGGCTGTGCCTGGTGGACGTGGAGGGGCGTGGCATCCAGGGGGCCTGCTCCACGCCCTGCGAGGCGGGTATGAGGGTGCGCACCCAGACCGAGGAGATCCGCGACATCCGGCGCATAGCGGTCGAGCTGCTGCTGGCAAACCACGACCAGGAGTGCCCCACCTGCGCGCGCAGCGAGACCTGTCAGCTGCAGAGTCTCGCCCGCCAGCTGGGCATCGAGCGGGTGCGCTTCAAAGCCACGCGGCCGCAGTTCCCTATCGACCGCTCGTCGCCTGCCCTCGTGCGCGACCCCAACAAGTGCGTGCTGTGCGGCGACTGTGTGCGGGCCTGTCGCGAGATCCAGGGCATCGGGGCCATCGACTTCGTCCATCGCGGGGCCAAGGCCACGGTCATGCCCGCCTTCGGTAGGGACCTGGGTCAGGTGGAGTGCGTCCACTGCGGGCAGTGTGCGCGGGTCTGTCCGACCGGCGCCCTTGCCGTCCGCAGCGAGGTGGAGGCGGTGTGGAGATCGCTCGATGACCGGGGCAAGGTGGTCGTGGCGCAGATCGCTCCCGCGGTGCGTGTGGCGCTGGGCGAGGCCTTCGGCCTGCCTGCCGGCGAGGTGACCACGGGTAAGATCGTGGCGGCTCTGCGCATGATGGGCTTCCAGAAGGTCTATGACACCTGCTTCACCGCCGACATGACTGTCATCGAAGAGGCGACGGAGTTCATGCTGCGCAAGCAGAAGGACGAGAAGCTGCCGCAGTTCACCTCGTGCTGTCCCGCCTGGGTGCGCTACGCCCAGCAGTACTGCCCCGACCTGCTGCCCAACCTGTCGTCGTGCCGCTCTCCTCAGCAGATGCTGGGCGCTGTGGCGCGCACCATGTTGCCGCAGGAGCTGGGTATCGACCGCGAGGACCTGGTGGTGGTGTCGATCATGCCCTGCGTGGCCAAGAAGGTGGAAGCCGGTCTGCCCGAGTTCGCAGTGCAGGGCCGCCGCGACGTCGATCACGTCCTCACCACGCAGGAGCTGGCGCGGATGATCCGCGAGGCCGGCATCCGCTTCAACGGCCTCCAGCCGGACAGTCTGGATCTGCCGCTGGGCTACAAGACCGGCGCCGGCATCATCTTCGGGGCCTCGGGCGGTGTCAGCGAGGCGGTGCTGCGCTACGCAGTGGAGGAGCTCAGCGGAGCCAAGCTTGAGCGCGTGGACTTCCCCGAGGTCCGTGGGGAGGAGGGAGTCCGGACGGCTTCGTTCCGCGTCGACGGCACTGAGCTCAAGCTGGCGGTGGTCCATGGCCTTCGCAACGCCAAGGAGATGGTGCGCGCCGTCAGGGCGGGCGAAGCCGACTACGACCTCATCGAGGTGATGGCCTGTCCCGGCGGCTGCGTGGGCGGCGCCGGGCAGCCGGTCACCCGCGACCCCGGCGTGCGGGGCCAGCGCGCCCGCGGTCTCTATGAGGCCGATAAGACGTCGCAGTTGCACAAGCCCCAGGACAACCACATGGTGTCGCGCTGCTACGAGCGCTGCATAGGTGAGGTGGGCGGCGAGGAGGCTCACCAGCTGTTGCACCGGCACTACGAGAGCCACCGGCGTATCAATGGCCTGCCTCTCTCGCTTGGCGATGGGCCCGCCGACGGGAGGGTGCCGGTGCAGGTATGTGTCGGCACCAGTTGCCACGTCCGCGGCTCACAGCGGTTGCTGCAGGAGGTGCTGGGCTATGTCGAGCAGCACGACCTGGACGACGTGATCGACGTGCAGGCCACGTTCTGCTTCGAGCAATGCGATCGCGGCCCGACCATCACAGTCGGCGACCTGACGTTGAACCGTTGCACCCCGCAGATGGCCGTCGAGGCGCTGCGTGGCGCTGTGAGCGCGCATGACCGGGGCGCCGCGCCCGCGGCAGCGGGCGCGCGCGCCGACGCGAGCGTGTGCGACCATTCAGGCCCAGCGTAGGCCCGGCAGCAGGAGGACGTTGTGACACAGACCCTCTCCCAGGTTGTCTTCACCGACAAGGCCCGCTGCCGGGACTGCTACCGCTGCCTGCGCGTGTGTCCGGTGAAGGCCATCGAACTGCACGACGGACAGGCGCGTGTGGAGCCGGGACGATGCATCGCGTGCGGCACGTGCGTGCGCGAGTGTCCCCAGCACGCCAAGTCGTATCGCACCGACCTGGAGCACGCAGTGGCAGCGGTGCGCGACGGACATGTGGTGGCCGCCTCGGTGGCACCGTCGTTCGCGGCCGTGTTCGACGAGTGGGAGCGCCGGCGTCTCCCGTCGGCGCTGCGCAAGCTGGGCTTCAGCTATGTGGCCGAGACCGCGCTTGGAGCCTACGAGGTGGCGCAGGCGACGGCTGAGTACGTGGGACGAGCGCCGGACGATACGCACATATGCACGGCTTGTCCCGCGGTGGTGAACTACGTGGAGCAGTATCGGCCCGAGCACGTGGGTGAGTTGGTTCCGGTCGTCTCGCCCATGATCGCCCATGCCCAGCACATCCGCGCCACGCTGGGTCCCGAGGTGAAGACCGTCTTCATCGGCCCGTGCGTGGCCAAGAAGGCCGAGGCCGAGCGACCCGAGCACGCCGGCCTGGTGTACTGCGCGCTCACCTTCGCCGAGCTGCAGGAATGGCTGCGGCGCGAGAACGTCGACTTGGCGCTGCTGGAGGAGAGCGACTTCGACGAGGCGCCGGCGCCGCCGGCGCGCTACTTCCCCGTGCCCGGCGGCCTGGCGCGAACGGCCGGGCTCGACACCGATGTGCTCAATCGCTCGTGTCAGGCCGTCGACGGTTTCTCCGCCCTGGAGTCGCTGCTGCAGTACGCCGCCGGCGGGGGGGCGGCCACGGTCTTCGAGCCCTTGTTCTGTCCCGAGGGCTGCATCCGCGGCCCGGGCATGCCCGATGAGCACGCCAACAGCTTCGCTCTGCGCACGGCGCTGCTGCGGCACGCAGCCGAGCGCGCCAAGGGAGACGCCGGAACGGCGGAGACACCGTCGCCGGCGCGCATGGACGAGCTGGCTGCAGCGTTTGTCGCCCGTCCCTCCGACACCGGTGCCGTCTTCTCCGAGGAGCAGATCCGTGTCACCCTGGAGCGCACGGGACGGGCCGATCCGGAGAACCAGCTCAACTGCGGGGCCTGCGGCTACGCCAGCTGTCGCGACAACGCGCTCGCCGTGCTGCGCGGCATGGCCGAGCCCGACATGTGCATACCCTACATGCGCCTGGTGGCCGAGCGGCGCACCGACCGCATCATGGAGAGCAGCCCCAACGGCATCGTCACCCTCGACCACGAACTGCGCATCATCGGCATGAACCCGTCGTTCCGGCGCATGTTCGTCTGCTCGGAGGCCGTGCTGGGCCGGCCCATCTCGTACCTCATGGACCCGGAGCCGTTCGAGCGCCTGGCGGCGGGCAGCGACACCATCGACACGGTGGCCAAACATCCCGACTACAATCTGGTGTGCCATCAACTGCTGTACGCGCTGCGCGAAGACCGGCAGTATGTGGGCATCTTCGTGAACATCACCGCCACCACCGACAACGAGCGCAAGCTCGCCGACCTGCGCACCCAGACACAGGCGCAGGCCCGGGAGCTCATGGAGCACCAGGTCGACATGTCACAGCAGATCGCCAAGCTCCTAGGCGAGACGACCGCGCGCGGCGAGGCCTTGGTGCGCTCGCTGCTGGAGTTGGCGGGCGCACAGCAGCAGGAGAAGGGAACGGATTGGCTGCGGGATATCTACACGTCGAAATAGCGAGCGCGCAGAGCGCCAAGCGCGCCGGCGACCCCTGCGGCGATTTCTTCCGGCACGAGCGCAGCCCGCTGGCCACCACCATCGTGTGTGCCGATGGCATCGGGTCGGGAGTGAAGGCCAACGTGGCCGCGGTCATGTGCGCCTCGCGTCTGTTCGAGCTGCTGGGGCGCGATTTCAGCCTGCGCGACGCTTTTGCGGCCGTGGCTCGCACCATGACGTCCGCGATGGGGTCCGACCTACCCTTTGTCGCCTTCACGGTGGCGCGCATCCACGCCGACGGCCGCACCACCATCCTGTCCTACGAAGCGCCGCCGCCCATCTTCGTTGGAAAACGACGGGCTCAGGTGCTCACGCAACGCATCCTCAATCTGGGCCACGCTGTGGTGGGGGAGGCGCAGTGCCATCTGGAGCCCGGCGAGGGACTGTTCATCTGCAGCGACGGCATCACCCAGGCCGGGCTGGGCTCGGGTCTACCGACGGGCTGGGAGGCCGAAGGGGTGTGTCGCTACGCGAACGAGCTCCTGGCGGATGGGGTGACCATCCCTCGGCTGGCGCGTCACGTGCATGACAAGGCCCGCCAGCTGTGGGGACCGCGGGCCGGGGACGACTGCACCGCCGTGGTGGCGACCTGCCGCCCGGGGCGCACCGTCAACATCATGACCGGACCTCCTGCGCAGCGGACCGACGACCGCGCCGTCCTCGCCAGGTTCCTGCAGGGCGATGGCGCCAAGGTGGTGTGTGGCGCCACCACCGCGAAACTGGTGGGGGAGGCCTTGGGTGAGCTGGTGCAGGTGCAGCACGGCACCAGCATGATCGCGCCGCCGGCCTATCGTTTGCCCGGGCTCGATCTGGTCACCGAGGGAGCCGTGACCTTGAACCAGGCCTTCAACATCCTCGACGAGGATCCCGAGGAGTATGGCGAGTACTCCGGAGTGACGCAACTGTGCGACATGCTACGGGACGCCGACAGGGTCAACATCTTCTTGGGCAAAGCGCGCAACCCCGCTTCGGCCGACATCAGCTTCCGTCAGCAGGGCATCCTGCCGCGGACCACCGTGGTCCCGCTGCTGGCCGACAAGTTGCGGCAGCAGGGCAAGCTGGTGGTGGTGGAGGAGTCCTAGGCTCGCCCTATCGAGAACACATCCGGCCGGCGCCACCGGCCACCAGACTCTGGCCCCGTCTCAGCCCCTCACGGCATACCCGCCGTCGACGGGCAGAGCGGCTCCTGTGATGAAGGCCGACGCACGACTGGCCAGGAAGATGGCCGCGCCCTCGATGTCCTCGGGATCG